>NZ_JBHVRO010000009.1:0-168071 GCF_042885655.1 Psychrobacillus sp. NPDC058041 | reverse complement strand
CACACCCGTTCCCATACCGAACACGGAAGTTAAGCTCTTCATCGCCGATGGTAGTTGGGGGTTTCCCCCTGTGAGAGTAGGACGTCGCT
This sequence comes from Psychrobacillus sp. NPDC058041, assembly GCF_042885655.1. NCBI lineage: Bacteria > Bacillati > Bacillota > Bacilli > Caryophanales > Bacillaceae > Psychrobacillus > Psychrobacillus sp. NPDC058041. The sequence continues at coordinate 167,982 of NZ_JBHVRO010000009.1, read as the reverse complement.
AGGCACCATAAAAAGTCGTTATCGAGTAATCGGTAGCGGCTTTTTTTTATGTGAAAAATAAACTTAACAGATTTAATCCAAGTACCTACAAAAGTATTCTGTTGTGAAGTTGGACTACTTGATTGGTTAATTGACCTATCTCACATAGAGCTAACTACTTATTGTGAGATTTGGTCTCGGCTTTAAGTGAATTGGTCTCGGCACCAGTTAAATTAGTCTCGAGTTTGGTAGAACTAGTCTCGGATAGAGTACAATTGGTCTCGAAGAGCCGTTTTATGACTGATTATGGATAATAATTCAAGAACAATTTCCCCATATGGCTCTACTTCTCTACTTATTCCTATAACAACTTAATTTCTTTTCAAAACATCATACAAGATTACTTATTTGAACTTTTAATTAAAATATTCTAAATAAGATTATTTCAAATGGTTGATAATATTCTCCACTATGCGATAATAAATGACAAACAAATTGCTAAAAGGGGTGGATTTTCTTGGATTCTTCAGCAATTATGATGATTTTAATCATTTTTTCTATTAATATTGTGTATGTTACTTTCTTTACATTACGTATGATACTTACATTAAAGGGATTTCGATACGTAGCAGCAATGATAAGTGTAGTGGAAGTTATTATTTACATAGTGGGTCTTGGTCTTGTATTGGATAACCTAAATGAGATTCAAAATTTAATTGCGTATGCTTTGGGATATGGAACTGGGGTTATAATTGGTATGAAGATTGAAGAGAAAATGGCGCTTGGTTATATTATGGTCAATGTTATTACAACAAATGTTGATACCAATTTACCTACAGTATTAAGAAATGAAGGTTATGGTGTGACAGATTGGATTGCTCATGGGCTAGATGGGGATAGAGCTGCGCTGCAAATACTAACACCAAGGAAATATGAATTAAAATTATATACAAAGTTAAAGGAAATTGATCCAAAAGTGTTTATCATTGCTTATGAACCTAAGTCAATTCATGGTGGTTTTTGGGTAAAGAGTGTTAAGAAAGGAAAATTATTTTCATGAAAAAAGAGACAGTTTGGTTTGAGGTTGAAGAAAATGAAACGATTGCAGAATGTATGAAAAGAATGGATAGTCAAGGTTTTCAAGTAGTAGGTCGAAAAGAAGAGCCGCTTTTTGCGGAAGTGAATGGACAACCCGTGCCAATTAAACAAATCATCATGTTAAAAGGTATAAAAGAGAATAATAAATAAGAATTCGTCAAAAAACCGAACATTGTTGTTCAATTAAAAATAATCGTTCGTTTTTACCCATTGACGTGAATCATTACTCTTGTTAAAATATAAATAGAAACGAACGATAATATCCCCATATATGCTAAAGAATTGGCTTTAGCGTCTCTACCAAGTCACCGTAAATGACAGGACTATGCGGGAAAGCAACTTATGGAATCTGCTAGGAGGATGTGATTACGTTTGATAGTAGTCACAAAAATTCTCCCCAATTTTGTTCCTTGAGTAAACTGCTTTTCATGCGAAGAGAGTAGTTTATTTGAGGAACTTTTTTATTTTCGAAAGAAATCAGTAACTTTTTATAGAAATTTATTGTGCAATCAAATTAATATTTTAACGAAAAACGAATTTAATAGAAGGGACGAGTATAATGAACGCAAAAATTGGTGTAATTATGGGTAGTTCTAGCGATTGGGAAACGATGAAGCATAGTTGTGAAATTCTTGATGATCTTAAAATACCATATGAAAAACAAGTAGTTTCTGCACATCGTACGCCGGACTTAATGTTCGAATATGCGGATCAAGCGAGGGCTCGTGGAATTCAAGTAATAATTGCTGGAGCTGGAGGTGCTGCACACTTGCCAGGTATGGTTGCGGCAAAAACCACTCTACCGGTAATTGGCGTTCCCGTTCAGTCTAAAGCACTTAATGGACTAGATTCTTTGTTATCTATCGTACAAATGCCAGGAGGAGTACCTGTTGCAACAGTTGCGATAGGGAAAGCTGGAGCAACTAACGCAGGATTACTTGCAGCACAAATTCTATCTATAACGGATGAAAGTATCGTAGAGCAACTAGAAAAAAGACGAGAAGATACGAAAAACAAGGTATTAGAAAGTAATGGTGAGCTCGAATGACTAAAGTAATTTATCCTGGGCAAACAATCGGTATTATTGGTGGGGGACAACTTGGACGAATGATGGCGATAGCTGCAAAAGAAGCCGGGTTCAAAATAGCGGTACTAGAACCTACGATGGATTCTCCTTGTGGCCAGGTTGCGGATATTCGCATTGTGGCACCATATAATGACGAAGCTGCATTGGAAGAACTTGCAGAGGTAAGTGACGTCATTACATATGAATTTGAAAATATTGATTATTCCGGTTTGAAAAGATTATCTGAAATTGCATATGTTCCCCAAGGTGCAGAATTAGTAAAAATTACGCAAGATCGTATACTTGAAAAAAAAGAAATCCAAGCTTCTGGTGTACCAATTGCAAAATTTGTCGAAGCAAGTACTTTTGAAGAACTTGAACAACGTATAGATGAAGTTGGTTTTCCTTGTGTCGTTAAAACAGCAAGAGGTGGTTATGACGGAAAAGGACAACAAATTGTTCATTCAAAGAGTGAACTTCATTATGCAAAATCACTTTTTGCACATTCTGCATGTATTGCAGAAGCATTTGTTACATTTACGAAAGAAATATCCGTTATTGTTCAACGAAATGGTGATGGGCAAACCTATTGCTTACCAATTGCGGAAAATATTCATGTTAATCATATTTTGCATGAAACAATCGTCCCTGCACGTATTGAAGCATCTCTAGAAACTAAAGCAATTGATGCTGCCCAAACAATTGCAAATCACTTAAATCTTGTTGGTACGCTTGCGGTAGAAATATTCGTTTTAGGGGATAATGAAATATTAATAAATGAATTAGCACCTAGACCACATAATTCTGGTCACTATTCGATTGAAGCTTGTAATATTTCACAGTTCCAACAGCATATTAGAGCAGTTTGTGGTTGGCCGCTTAGAGAACCAAAGCTTTGGACAGACTCTGTTATGGTGAATATATTGGGACAGCATGTCGTTCCATTGATCAACTCAATTAGTAAATATCCTAATTGGTCTGTACATTTGTACGGTAAGAGTGAAGCAAAAACAAACCGTAAAATGGGGCATGTTACAATTCTTTCGGAAAACATGGAACAGACGTTAACAGAAATAGAACAAACAAAAATTTGGTCATAATCAGGAGGAACTTACATGATTGAACGTTATACACGCCCTGAAATGGGAGCAATTTGGACAGAAGAAAACAAATACAAAGCATGGTTAGAAGTAGAGATATTAGCATGTGAGGCATGGGCTGAAATTGGCGATATCCCAAAAGAAGATGTTGTAACACTTCGTAAAAATGCATCATTCAATGTAGACCGTATTTTAGAAATTGAACAAGAAACGAGACATGATGTAGTAGCGTTTACTCGGGCGGTTTCTGAGACTTTAGGAGAAGAACGTAAATGGGTTCACTACGGTTTAACATCAACTGACGTAGTAGATACAGCTCTTTCTTATTTAATTAAACAAGCTAATGTTATTTTACGTAAGGATATCCTTAACTTTATAGAAATTCTTGAGAATAAAGCAAAAGAACATAAATACACAGTAATGATGGGGCGCACACATGGAGTGCATGCAGAGCCAACAACTTTTGGACTTAAACTTGCTCTTTGGACAGAGGAGATGAGACGTAACTTAGAACGTTTTGAGGCTGCCGCTAAAGTGATTGAAACTGGAAAAATGTCAGGAGCAGTAGGAACGTATGCAAACATCGATCCATTTGTAGAGCAATATGTTTGTGAAAAATTAGGTTTAGCAGCATCTCCAATTTCCACTCAAACATTGCAACGTGATCGTCACGCACAGTATTTAAGCGTATTAGCACTTGTCGCAACTTCTATTGAAAAATTTGCAACAGAAGTTCGTGGCTTGCAAAAATCAGAAACTCGCGAAGTTGAAGAGTTTTTCTCAAAAGGTCAAAAAGGATCTTCTGCGATGCCGCATAAACGTAATCCAATCGGTTCTGAAAATATGGTTGGTATGGCGAGATTAATCCGTGGCTATATGATGACTGCTTATGAAAACGTTGCATTATGGCATGAAAGAGATATCTCTCATTCTTCAGCAGAACGTGTTATTTTACCTGATGCAACCATTGCACTTAACTATATGTTGAACCGTTTCAGCAATATTGTGAAAAACTTAACTGTATTCCCTGAAAATATGAAGCGTAATATGGATTCCACTTTAGGATTAATTTATTCTCAACGAGTGCTTCTTGCACTTATTGATAAAGGATTAGCACGTGAAACAGCGTATGATACTGTGCAACCACTAGCGATGCAAGCATGGGAATCTCAAACTGCCTTCCGTACATTTGTTGATGCGGATGAAAAAATTACTTCTTTATTAACAAAAGAAGAGTTAGATGACTGCTTTGATTACAACTATCATATCCAACATGTAGATTTAATTTTTAATCGTTTAGGACTTAATTAATTCATTAAAACTTTTCAACTAGCAATCAGTAGGGGAAATATTCTCCTACTGATAAAGCTTCACTTCATCGGAGGGATTTACAGTGGAAAAAGGTCGTCTATTATACGAAGGAAAAGCAAAACAATTATTCGAAACAGATGATGAAAACATCCTGTTTGTTTCTTATAAAAATAGTGCTACTGCTTTTAACGGTGAGAAAAAAGAAGAAATAGAAGGCAAAGGGATTTTAAATAATAAAATCACAACAATTCTATTTAAAGAGTTGGAAAAACGAGGAATTGAATCTCACTTTGTAAAGCAAATTTCAGAGAATGAACAACTTGTAAGAAAAGTAGAGATCATTCCATTAGAAGTAGTTGTTCGAAATGTAGCAGCAGGAAGTTTAGCAAAGAGATTAGGTATGGATGAAGGAATTCCTTTAAAACATACGATAGTAGAATTCTATTACAAGGACGATGCACTAGGTGATCCTTTGTTGACAGATGCACATATTGAACTGCTTGCACTTGCAACACCTGAAGAAGTAGAGACGATCGAAACAAAAGCACTGGAAATTAATCAAGTACTTCAACCAATCTTTAAAGAGATTGGCGTTACTTTAATAGATTTTAAACTGGAATTCGGTAAAACTGCAGAAGGTGAAATTTTACTTGCAGATGAGATATCTCCCGATACTTGTAGACTTTGGGATGACAAAACGAACAATAAACTAGATAAAGATGTATTTAGACGTAATTTAGGAAGCTTAACAGAAGTTTATGAAATAATACTTTCCCGCCTAGGAGGATTATCAAAATGAAAAAAGTTAAAGTGTATGTAACATTACGTGAAAGTGTTTTAGATCCACAGGGTTCTGCAGTAATGGGTGCTCTTCATTCTATGAATTACAGTGAAGTGAAAGATGTACGTATTGGGAAGTATTTAGAGCTTCAAATCGATGAGAGTGATCGTGATTTAGACGCTATCGTGAGAGAAATGTGTGAAAAGCTTTTGACAAATACAGTAATCGAAGACTATCGATACGATGTTGAGGAGGCTGTAAGCAAATGAAGTTCGCAGTAATCGTTTTTCCAGGATCGAACTGTGATTTAGACATGTATCACGCGATTAAAGACGAACTTGGGGAAGAAGTAGAATACGTTTGGCATGATGAGCAGGATTTAAGCGGATTCGACGGAATTTTATTACCTGGTGGCTTTTCATATGGTGACTACTTACGCTGTGGCGCAATCTCTCGCTTCTCTAATGTTATGTCAGAAGTTGTGAAAGCAGCGGAAGCTGGCAAACCTGTACTTGGTATCTGTAATGGATTCCAAGTTTTAACGGAGGCAGGTCTTCTTCCAGGAGCGTTACTTCGTAATAAAAATCTTAAATTCATGTGTCGCACAGTGGATTTAAAAGTGGTAAATAATGAAACGCAATTTACTTCTGCTTATAAAAAAGATGAAGTAATACAAATTCCAATCGCTCATGGTGAAGGAAATTATTACTGCGATGAAGAGACGCTTGCAAAATTAAAAGAAAATAATCAAATCGTTTTCACATATGCTTCAGAAAATCCGAATGGTAGTTTAGAAGATATTGCAGGAATTGTGAATGAAAAAAGAAATGTCCTTGGTATGATGCCTCATCCAGAACGAGCTGCAAACGAAATTATGGGTGGTTCTGATGGTCTAGCTTTATTCAAATCAATTGTTAAACAGTGGAGGGAAACTCATGTCAGTCATGCTTGAACCAAATCCAACGCAAATTAAAGAACAAAAACTATATGCTCAAATGGGGATGTCAGACGAAGAATTTGAAATGGTTGAGAAGATTTTAGGTCGTCTACCAAACTACACAGAGACGGGTTTATTCTCTGTAATGTGGTCTGAACATTGCTCCTATAAAAATTCAAAACCAGTTCTTCGTAAGTTCCCAACAAAAGGTCCACAAGTATTACAAGGACCAGGTGAAGGTGCTGGTATTGTTGATATTGGCGATGGTCAAGCAGTAGTTTTCAAAATGGAATCGCATAATCATCCATCTGCAATTGAGCCTTATCAAGGTGCAGCTACTGGTGTTGGAGGGATAATCCGTGATGTATTCTCTATGGGTGCTCGTCCAATAGCAATGTTAAATTCTCTACGTTTTGGTGAATTGAAAACTCCAAGAGTAAAATATTTGTTTGAAGAAGTTGTAGCTGGTATTGCAGGTTACGGTAACTGTATCGGTATTCCTACTGTTGGGGGAGAAATTCAGTTTGATGACTGTTATGAAGGAAACCCTCTTGTTAACGCAATGTGCGTTGGTTTGATCAATCATGAAGATATACAAAAAGGGATTGCTGCTGGTGAAGGCAACACTGTGATGTATGCTGGGGCAAAAACAGGTCGCGACGGTATACATGGTGCAACATTTGCTTCCGAAGAATTAACTGAAGCTTCAGAAGAAAAGCGTCCAGCTGTACAAGTTGGAGACCCATTCATGGAGAAACTTTTGTTAGAAGCTTGTTTAGAAGTAATCAAATCAGATGCTTTAATCGGTATACAAGACATGGGTGCTGCAGGTTTAACCTCATCATCTGCTGAAATGGCTTCAAAAGCTGGTTACGGAGTAGAAATGAACTTAGATTTTGTACCTCAACGTGAAACTGGCATGACTGCATATGAAATGATGCTTTCGGAATCACAAGAACGTATGTTAATCGTTGTGAAAAAAGGTCGCGAAGATGAAATTGTGAAGATTTTTGATAAATACGGATTAGACTGTGTAGCAGTTGGTAAAGTTACTAGCGATAAAATGCTTCGTTTGATTCATAACGGTGAAATAGTTGCGGAAGTTCCTGCAGATGCACTTGCAGAAGAAGCACCAGTATATAACAAGCCATCCTCTGTACCTGCTTATTATAATGAATTCCAAGCAATGGAAAACTTAGAGCCAGTAGTTTCAAATTATAAAGAAACTTTATTAAACCTACTTCAACAACCAACAATCGCTTCAAAAGAATGGGTTTATGATCAATATGACTATCAAGTTCGTACTAGTACAGTAGTTACACCTGGTTCAGATGCTGCAGTAGTACGTGTCCGTGGTACGAATAAAGGATTAGCAATGACGACAGATTGTAACTCCAGATATATCTACTTAGATCCAGTTGTAGGCGGAAAAATTGCAGTGGCTGAAGCAGCACGTAATGTTGTATGCTCTGGTGCAAAACCACTTGCGATAACTGACTGCTTGAACTTCGGAAATCCAGAAAATCCTGAAATCTTCTGGCAGTTGGAAAAGTCGGCTGATGGTATTTCTGAAGCTTGTATTGCATTAGAATCACCAGTAATCGGTGGGAATGTTTCGTTGTATAACGAACGTAGTGGAACAGCAGTTTACCCGACACCAACTATCGGGTTGGTTGGTCTTGTTGAAGACTTATCACATGTAACAACACAATCAGTGAAACAAGCTGGAGATATAGTTTATTTGATCGGTGAAACTAAAACGGAATTTGGTGGATCAGAGCTTCAGAAATTAGTGGAAAAGCGCATTTTTGGCAAAGCACCATCCATTGATCTAGAAGTAGAAGCGACTCGTCAAGCCGCACTTCTTTCAGCCATCAAAGCGGGTGTTGTAGCGTCTGCACATGATATTGCAGAAGGCGGACTTGCAGTAGCCTTGGCGGAGAAAGCTTTTGGTGCAAACGGTCTTGGAGTAGAAGTGACAATAACTGGTTCTGCGACAACAGCATTATTCAGTGAATCACAATCACGTTTCTTAGTAACAGTAAAGCCTGAAAATGCTGATGAGTTTGAAAGTATTGTACAAGACGCTGTTCAAATTGGTACTGTAACAGATGCTAATAAAGTAATTATCTCTAACGAAGACGGAACTGAATGGATTAACGGTTCTGTTGACGAATTCCGTTCCGCTTGGAAAGGAGCAATCCCATGCTTGCTGAACTCAGAGGCTTAAACGAGGAATGTGGTGTATTTGGAATTTGGGGTCATCCAGATCCTGCACCAATTAGCTATTATGGTTTACATGCACTTCAACATAGAGGGCAAGAAGGCGCTGGAATTGTTGTAACAGACGGAGAATTTTTACGAGCTGTTAAAGGAGAAGGACTAGTTAATGATGTTTTTAGTAATGGGAAGCTTGAAAAGCTGACTGGAAAAGCTGCAATCGCACATGTTCGATATGCTACTGCAGGTGGTTCTGGTATTGAAAATGTTCAACCACTACTATTTAATTCGACTACTGGAAGTCTTGCAATTGCACATAACGGTAATATAGTAAATGCCAATAGATTGAAACGTAGTTTAGAACAGCAAGGCAGTATTTTTCAAACAACTTCAGATACGGAAGTTTTGGCACATTTATTGAAAAAGAGTCATCATACGTCTTTAGAGGAACGTGCGAAACAGGCGCTGAAATTATTAGATGGTGCATTCGCATTTATCATTTTAACGGAAGACGAAATGATGGTAGCGCAAGATCCGCACGGCATGCGCCCACTTTCTATAGGAAAACTGGGGGATGCATGGGTTGTAGCATCCGAAACAAGTGCGTTCGATTTAATCGGAGCGGAAGTTATTCGGTCGGTAGAACCAGGGGAGCTACTTATTATTAATGATCATGGTTTGAGATCGGAGCGTTTTTCAGAACCAGCAGAACGGGCAATTTGCACAATGGAATATGTGTATTTCTCCCGTCCAGATTCTGATATTGACGGTATTAATATTCATAGCGCGAGAAAACGACTTGGAATACAACTTGCACAAGAGATTCAATTGGAGGCAGACGTTGTAACGGGAGTACCAGATTCTAGTATTTCCGCTGCAATCGGTTTTTCGGAAGCAACAGGTATTCCCTATGAATTAGGTCTTATTAAGAATCGCTATGTTGGGCGTACGTTTATACAACCTTCGCAAGATTTACGTGAACGTGGTGTGAAAATGAAGCTATCACCTGTTCGGCAAGTTGTAAATGGAAAACGAGTTGTGATGGTCGATGATTCAATCGTACGAGGAACAACTTCTAAGCGTATTGTGAAAATGTTAAAAGAGGCAGGAGCAAAAGAAGTACATGTAGTCATAAGCTCACCTCCACTTAAAAACCCGTGTTTTTATGGAATTGATATTAGTACAGATGAGGAATTGATCGCATCTAACAATAGTGTGGAAGAAATGCGTGAATTGATAGGAGCAGACTCCCTTTCATTTTTATCGGTTGAAGGTATGGTACAAGCAATCGGTCGAACGGATGAAGGCAAAAATTGTGGGCACTGTTTAGCTTGTTTTACAGGTGAATATCCAACACCTATTTCCCCGAATACAAAGTTACCACATGAAAAAGAGCTTGTTCGATAGGAGGATTCTACATGTCAAAAGCATATGAAAAAGCCGGCGTTAATATTGAAGCTGGGTATGAAGCAGTTGAAAGAATGAAATCACATGTTGAACGTACAGCTAGAAAAGGAATCATGGGTACTTTCGGTGGTTTTGGCGGTATGTTTGATTTGTCATCGTTGAATTATAAGGAACCTGTACTTATTTCAGGGACAGATGGTGTGGGAACGAAGCTAAAGCTTGCATTCATGACAGATTCACACGATACAATCGGTGTGGACTGTGTTGCAATGTGTGTGAACGATATTGTTGCACAAGGGGCAGAACCACTATTTTTCCTCGATTACGTCGCGGTTGGGAAAGCAGTTCCTGCACGTATTGAACAAATCGTAAAAGGTGTTGCTGATGGATGTGTTCAGTCCGGAGCAGCTCTAATCGGTGGGGAAACAGCGGAAATGCCGGGTTTATATGAGGAAGACGAATATGATCTTGCAGGATTCGCAGTCGGTGCATGTGAAAAATCGAAAATCGTAACTGGTGATAAAATTGCGGAGCGCGACGTGTTAGTAGGAATTGCTTCTAGTGGGGTTCATTCGAATGGTTTTTCTTTAGTGCGTAAAATCGTATTTGAAGAGAACCGATATTCTACGGAAACGGTAGTGGAGGGTTATGAAGAGCTTGGAGCAATAGGAAAAGCACTTCTTACACCAACAAAAATTTATGCGAAACCAGTAATGGAAATGCATAACGAACTTGCTATACACGGAATGGCTCATGTAACTGGTGGCGGTTTTTATGAAAATCTACCACGTATGATGCCGGAAGGTTTAGCTGTAGAAATCGATTTAGGTTCATGGGAAGTACTCCCTGTTTTCAATTTCTTGAAGGAAAAAGGCGAGTTGACTGACCGCGATTTATATAATGTTTTCAATATGGGTATTGGATTCGTTCTAGCTTTATCTGCGGAAGAAGCAGACAAAGCAATTGCAATTGCGGAAGCTCATGGGGAAAAAGCATATACAATCGGTCGTGTTGTGAAAGGTGAAGGTGTTTTATTCAACGGAACGCATGACGGGAGCTTAGTGTATGGCTAGGACACCAAAATTTGCAGTATTTGCTTCGGGTAGTGGAAGCAACTTTCAAGCTATTCGAGATGCAGTAAGTGAAGGTACGTTAGCTGGTCAGGCAGTGTTGGTTGTGACGGATAAGCCTAACGCCTATATCGTTGAGCGTGCTCGACATGCAGAAATTGAAACGTTAGCGATTAAGCCATCTGATTTTCCATCAAAGGAAGCATATGAACAAGTTATTTTACAAAAACTTTCGGAGTATGAAGTCGAATGGATTATTCTTGCTGGATATATGCGTTTGATCGGAGATGTACTGCTCGAAGCGTATCCGAATCGCATTATTAATATCCATCCCTCTTTACTTCCTGCATTTCCAGGAAAAGATGCAATCGGACAAGCAATGGTTCATGGCGTGAAGATAACAGGGGTAACCGTCCACTATGTAGATGCTGGCATGGATACAGGCCCTATTTTAGCCCAGCAGGCTGTTGAAGTTGTGGATGGAGACAGAGAGAAAACAGAAGAACGAATTCATGCAGTAGAGCATGCATTATATACAAAGACTTTACAAGATCTATGGAGCCGGTAATATACCGGCTTTTCTTAAAAGATAAGAATGTATATGAATTAATGCCATGAACAGGTTGATTTCCGCTGCAGGCGGACGCTTTCCAGGGGGCAAGCATCAAGCCGCTTCCTTCGCTTCGCTCAGTCCAGGGTCTTGATTTGCTTGCTAATCCCCTAGGAGTCGCCGCCTTCCGCTCCAATCAACAGAGCAAATAATAAAGATAATATGCTTGATATAAATAATAAACTGATACTTATCTTTGTTTATCAATATGGCAAGCGGAAATAGAGAAAAATAGGTAGTATCTACCAATGAAGAAGCGAAGAGCATCCGAAATTGTATCTTAGGAAGCTTTTAAAAGAGTAGGGAAGGATTTTATCCCTAATAATCCAAAACAAATGCATCTTGTCTCCACGCAATCCAAGAGGTCGACGGACAATCCTTTGTGACAAGATTACCGGAAAAAGAGGATCTGGAAGTGACGTAGTCACTTCCAGATCCTCCATAAAAGTCATCGGTAATAGTGTAGCAAAGGTTTGGTCCCAAGTACTCGTGAATTGGTGAAGACAATGTATACTTAAAGGGCGCTTTTCTTAATAAAAGGAGGAAATATTGTGTCAAAACGTGCGTTAATTAGTGTTTCAGATAAATCAGGAATTCTTGAATTTGCAAAAGAGCTAGAGCTTCTGGGGTATGAAATATTATCAACTGGTGGAACGAAAGCATTTTTAGAGCAAAATGGAGTAGCAATTACATCCGTAGACGCAGTAACAAATTTTCCGGAAATTTTGGATGGTCGCGTAAAAACATTAAATCCAATGATTCATGGTGGGTTATTGGCAAAACATGATGATCCTTCCCATCAAGCGCAATTAGAAGAACATAGTATTACACCGATCCAAGTAGTGTGTGTTAACTTATATCCTTTCCGTGAAACAATTTCAAAACCAGATGTTGAATTTGAAGATGCAATCGAAAACATCGATATCGGCGGCCCTTCTATGTTACGATCTGCTGCAAAAAATCATCAATACGTGACAGTCGTAACAGATGCTGAAGATTATCCAGAGGTACTAGCACAGCTAAAAGAAACTGGCGAAACTACACTTGAAACACGCCGTAAGTTAGCCGCTAAGGTTTTCCGGCACACTGCAGCATACGATGCATTAATCGCTAGTTATATGACAGATTTAACTGGTGAAGAATTTCCTGAGCTAATGACTCTTACATATGAACGTAAACAATCATTACGTTATGGTGAAAATCCACATCAAAAAGCAGCATTTTACAAACGACCACTTGGCTCCGATTTCTCCATCGCTTCGGCAACTCAATTGCATGGTAAAGAACTTTCTTATAATAATATTCAAGATGCAAATGCAGCTATTCAAATCGTGAAAGAGTTCGAACTACCTGCAGCCGTTGCAGTAAAACATATGAATCCATGTGGAGTTGGAACAGGAGAAACAATTTCTGCTGCTTTTAATAAAGCTTATGAAGCAGATTCTACTTCTATTTTCGGTGGAATTGTTGCATTAAACCGCGAAGTAGATGCTGCAACAGCGAAGGTTTTAGCAGGTATTTTCTTAGAAATTGTTATCGCTCCTTCGTTCTCAGAAGAAGCCATTGCTATGTTGACTGCGAAGAAAAACATCCGATTGTTAACTATTTCTTATAAGCAAACGAAAAAAGATGCTTGGAACACTGTTTCAGTAGAAGGTGGATTATTAGTTCAATCTCCTGATACATTCGGATTAAAAGACGCAGATGTGAAAGTCGTTACTGATCGTGAACCAACACCAGAAGAGTGGAAAGCATTAGAACTTGGATGGAATGTAGTGAAACATGTGAAATCAAATGCAATCGTTGTTGCTACAGAAGATATGACAATTGGTGTTGGTGCCGGTCAAATGAACCGTGTTGGATCAGCAAAAATTGCACTTGAACAAGCTGGAGAGCGTGCAAAAGGAGCAGGGCTAGCCTCGGATGCATTTTTCCCAATGAACGACACAGTAGAAACAGCTGCAAAAGCTGGTATTACGGCTATTATTCAAACTGGGGGCTCTGTGAAAGACCAAGATTCTATCGATAAAGCGAATGAATACGGAATTGCAATGGTCTTCACTGGAATTCGTCATTTCAAACATTAAGGGAGGCATATCTCATATGAATATTCTCGTGATTGGTAGTGGCGGCCGCGAGCATGCTATTGCTAAACAGTTTAACAATTCTGCTTCTGTAAGTAATGTATTTGTAGCACCAGGAAATGCTGGAATGGCAAATGATGCACAAATCATTCCAATCGATGTAATGGATTTTGAAGGGCTTGCTCAGTTTGCAAAAGATAATGCTATTGATTTGACGTTTGTTGGGCCAGAGCAACCACTTGTGGCTGGTATAGTGGATCACTTCACTAAGCATGATCTTCGTATTTTTGGACCTAACAAAGCAGCAGCACAATTGGAAGGAAGTAAAACATTCGCTAAAGAGCTTATGAAAAAGTATAGTATCCCAACTGCCACTTATGAAACATTTACAGAAGTGGATAAAGCAAAAGCATATATTGAAAAGCTTGGTGCTCCAATTGTTGTTAAAGCTGACGGTCTAGCTGCTGGCAAAGGTGTAGTAGTTGCCATGACAGTGGATGAAGCCAACATTGCTGTAGAAGACATGATTGGCAATCAATTATTTGGTGAATCTTCGTCAAGTGTAGTAATTGAGGAGTTTTTAGTTGGAGAAGAAATTTCATATATGTCATTTGTACATAATGGACAAATTTATCCAATGGTGATTTCACAAGATCATAAACGTGCATATGATGGGGACAAGGGGCCAAACACTGGTGGAATGGGCGCTTATTCTCCAGTTCCTCAGATTTCAAACGAAGTAGTGGAATTAGCGTATGAAACGGTTGTTGTACCAACTGTGAAAGCAATGGGGCAAGAAGGTACACCTTTCACTGGTATTTTATATGCAGGGCTCATTATTACTAATGACGGACCAAAAGTTATTGAATTTAATGCTCGTTTTGGAGATCCAGAAACACAAGTTGTTCTTCCGCGGATGACTTCGGATTTTGGACTTTTCATTACAACTCTAATGGATGAAAAACCGTTTGAGTTGGAATGGTCTGATGAAGTAATGCTAGGTGTTGTCATTGCATCTGTAGGTTATCCAAGTGATGTACAAAAAGGTGCAGAGCTCCCGGATCTTTCTGCTTTAGAAGAATCAGGTCTTCAAGTCTTTCACGCAGGTACTAAAGCAGGAGCAGATGGATTTATAGCAAATGGGGGTCGCGTTATTTTAGTAGCAGCAAGTGAATCAACATTAAAAGAAGCACAACTAAAAGTATACGATGGTTTAGCCAAATTAACTTGGGATGGTTTGTTTTTCCGTAAAGACATTGGCTGGCGAACATTTTCATAATTTATGTTCGTTTTTAATTAATGATAAAATGAGAAGCAAAACCAATAACGGTTCTGCTTCTCATTCCTTTGTTACACACTTAATATTGAGTTAAAGGAGATCGAAAATGAGATTATTTCATGTAAGTGAAGAAGATAACATCGAATTTTTTGAACCAAGACTCCCAACACGGACAGATTTAGACCAAAGAACAGGGCTTGTGTGGGCAATTAACGACAAATGTTTACCAAACTTTTTGACACCAAGAAATTGCCCAAGGGTTACTTATCACATCGGTAAGAATACATCTGAAGATGATGTGGAGAGGTATTTTTCCTCCACTAACAGCACTCATGTAGTAGTAATTGAAAATAAATGGTTTGAGACGATGAAAAATACGAAGCTTTACTTATATGAATTTGATTCAAAACAGTTTGAACTATTAGATGAAATTGCTGGATATTACATTAGCAAAACGTCCCAAGTTCCAATTGAAAGGCTTGAAATAATCGATTTATTTAATGAACACTTCAATAGAAATGTTGAAATTAGAATCGTAGATAATCTGTGGGATATTTGTGAAGAAATTCAGAAAACGTCACTTAGTTGGTCCATGTGTAGAATGGAATTTGCACAACCCAAAAAACTACTATAAATTTATTTATTTGCTACTGAATCTTCAAAAAAATAACAAACAACACTTTGCTTTACTAAAGTGATATGCTATATTTATTTTTATGAGCAACCTTAAAGGAAGGAGAATGGATGGTATGCAATATCCAATCTGGAAAATAGAAGAAATCAGACATCAGCTAGAAGTTGTAAATGGAATAAAGTCTCCAGATATTCTGATAAAAAACGCAACTTATTTACATAGTCATTTAAAAAAATGGATTACCGGTAATATTTGGATTGTTAAAGATCGGATTGTATACACAGGAGTGGAAATGCCACTTGTTTCTGAAAAAACAGAAGTATATGATGCAAGCGGACAAAAGATTGTTCCTGGTTATATGGAACCTCATGTGCATCCATTTCAGCTCTATCACCCACAATCGTTTGCAGATTATGCAGCACAACGTGGAACTACGACCTTCATCGCAGATAACTTAGTGTTTTTTTTAGCACTTGAAAATAAGAAAGCGTTTTCAATTATGGATCAATTAAAGAAACTACCTTTTGCATTTTATTGGTGGGCTCGTTTTGATTCTCAAACAGAACTAGAAAATGAGGAAGAGTTATTCACCTCTAAAACAATTGGCGAATGGATTGAACGACCGGATGTTATTATGGGTGGAGAGTTAACGGGTTGGCCGAGATTGCTATCGGGTGATGATCAAATGCTTTACTGGATGCAGCAAGCAAAATCGCATGGCATGAAAATAGAAGGTCATTTTCCAGGAGCATCGGAGCGCACGCTCGCTCGAATGCGTCTACTTGGAGCGGACGGTGATCATGAATCCATGACAATTGAGGAAGTGGAAAGACGCATTCTTCATGGTTATGCTGTGACTCTACGTCATTCGTCCATTCGTCCTGATTTACCAGTTCTCTTAAAAGGCATATTAGAAAAAGATCTTCATATTTTCGATCATTTGATGATGACTACTGACGGAGCTACTCCTTCGTTTCACATAGATGGCGTGATGGATAAATGTATTCAAGTTGCATTGGATGCTGGAGTAAACCCAATCGATGCTTATTTAATGGCATCGTTCAATGTTGCAAAATATTATAATCTATCTAACTTACATGGGGTAATTGCTACTGGAAGATTTGCCACTTTAAACTTTTTAGAAGATGAGTATAGCCCTGTTCCCGTAAGCGTTTTATCAAAAGGCGTATGGTTAAAACGTAACGGTGAAAAAGTGCAATCATTAGCTCTAGTCGATTGGTCAGATATGCCCTCACTAGATTTAGATTTTAATCTAACGGATGATGACTTTCAATTCTCCATGCCATTTGGAATATCAATGGTAAATGATGTCATTACAAAACCTTATTCTATATCTGTCGATACAACAGACAATGAACTTTCATCGAATCATGACGAAAGCTTCCTTATGTTAATTGACCGAAACGGTAAGTGGAAAGTAACAACACTTATTAAAGGTTTCGCTACATCTCTAAAAGGATTTGCATCTTCTTACTCTAATACTGGTGATATAATACTAATCGGGAAGAATAAAAAAAGTATGTTAAAAGCTTTCGAAGAGATGAAGAAGATGAATGGTGGAATTGTGTTAGTAGAGGATGACCAAGTCATTTGTTCTATCCCGCTTCCTATAGGCGGTGGACTTTCCGACAAACCGATGGAAGAGTTAATAGAAGAAGAATTATTATTAAAAAAAGAGTTGGCAGCAAGAGGATTTAAGCATGGCGATGCTATTTATACATTATTATTCTTGCAATCAACGCATTTACCTTATGTTCGAATTACACAAAGAGGGATATTTGATGTGATGAAAAAACAAGTACTAATTCCAGCACTCATGAGGTAGGGGGATTTTTGTGTTCAAAAAAAGGGGTTTTATATTTGTATTAAGCGTTCTATTATTAGCTGCATGTACTAATAAAGAAGAAGGACAAGAAGAAACAAAAGATCCAGTAGTTGAACCAGAAAAGGTTGAGGAAGTAGCCAAGGAAGAGCAAGGGTTACCTTATTTTGCTCCTTTTACGGGAGTTGGCTCGGAAGTAGAAATGAAACAAAGACCAATTCTTGTTACAATGAATAATCATCCGCTTGCTCGCCCTCAGTCAGGTATTGCACAAGCAGATATAGTGTATGAAATGTTGGCTGAAGGAAATGTCACTAGGTTTCTTGCACTCTTTCAAAGTGAGATTCCAGAAACGATTGGACCAGTGAGAAGCGCACGTGACTATTTTGTTACGATTGCTAAAGGTTTGGATGCATTTTACATTGCGCATGGTTATAGCCCAGATGCTAAAAAAATGTTAGATGCGAGAGTTGTGGATAATATTAATGGGATGCAGTATGATGGTACCCTATTTAAAAGGTCAAAGGAGCGAAAGGCACCGCATAATTCCTACATTTCTAAAGAAAACGTTTTTCTAGGTGCAGAAAAAATTGGAGCTTCGATGGAAATAAATAAAATGCCCGCATTTTCTTATTATGATTCTGTGGAAGACGTGAAAATAGGAAATCCTGCAACTAGTATAAGTATTCGTTATGGATCAGGTACAAGCTTTGAAAATCAATATACGTATTTACCAGAAGAAGGACTATATGAAAGAAAATCAGCAGGAGTCGTAACAATGGATAAAGAGTCAGGTGAACTTGTCAAACTTTCAAATGTTATTTTTATGGAGATACCGCATAGAACAATAGATAATGCTGGTAGACAAGAACTAACTTTAAATGCTGGTGGAAAAGCCTATCTATTTCAAGCTGGAGTAATGAAAGAAATTCAATGGGAAAATGTTGATGGTATTCTAGTTCCAATGGAAAATGGGGTTCCTGCAAAGCTTGTAAAAGGAAAGTCATGGATAAGTATTGTACCCACACATCCTGGAATTGAAAGTATGGTAAAGTTTTTACCATAAAAGAACAACAAAAAAGAGGGGAATGACAAGCATATGCAAGTGGATAAAATAAAAGGACATCAAACAGACCAATTATTTAAAGCTGTTTTAGAACTTAAAAATATGGAAGAATGTTATAAGTTTTTCGATGACTTATGTACAATAAGCGAAATTCAATCACTTGCTCAACGTTTCGAAGTTGCACATTTATTGAGATTGAAAAAAACATATGAAACGATCAAAAAAGAAACTGGTGCAAGTACTGCAACTATTTCACGAGTTAGACGTTGCTATGACTATGGAAATGATACGTATGATGAAATGCTTGGTCGCCTATATCCTGATGAACAACCTTTCCAAAATCCTAGAGGATAGGTATCATTATGGTTTGTGGACCTAGAGAAGAATGAAAAAGTGTCCGTTAATGAATAGGCGGATTTCCGTTTCAGGTGGACGCGTTCCACGGGGTGAGCGATGAGCCAGCACCGCCCGCTAAAGCGTTCGTTTGTGATGGCTCATCTTCTCACAGAGGAACAAAGGCTAAGAGCGCCACATCGTGTGGCAACGCCTTCGTGACCAACATCCTGTTGGCCTCCGACTGGAGTCGCCACCTTTCACTTCAATCTATTAAGTAAGTAGTAGCTCAGTAAGGAAGTGTTGGTGGAAACTAAAAAAGATTGTATCTATTCATAAAGAAACGCGTAGCGGACGAAATTGCATCTTCGTCCGCTTTTTAATGTATAGGAAAGTATTTATTCTCTCATTATCCAAACCTAAAGCATTATGTCTTTATCTATTCCAAGAGGGCGACGGACAAACATTCGCCACAAGATGACCGAAAATGAGGAGTTGGAAGTGACGTAGTCACTTCCAACTCCTCAAAATCCACCGGTAATAGTGTAGCCAAAATTTTTTTGCGACGAGTAACCGCAGGAGCAAATGTTTCGTCCAAAGCACTCAGGAATAAGTGAAGCCAAGATGCACTTAAAAGTCGATTGCGGTTTTCTATATTTTGTGGAATAAATTAGTTTATTAAAAATATGAAGTTTTACTATTAAGTCTTAGCTGAACAGAAGCCTCTGTTCAGTTTTTTTGTTATAATGAGGAATGCTAACTAACGATTTGTAGGTGAAAAAATGGACTATAAAGAATGGCGACATATATTTAAATTGGATCCAGCAAAGGAAATCGATGCTAATGCTTTAGAAAAGATTTGCGAATCTGGGACTGATGCAATCATTATTGGTGGATCAGACAATGTAACACTGGATAACGTTATTGATTTATTAATGCGTATTAGGCGCTATGCTGTACCTGTAGCACTTGAAGTTTCGACAATTGAGTCAATTACGCCTGGATTTGATTTTTATTTTATACCAAGTGTTTTAAATAGCATTGATACAAAATGGGTAAAAGATTTACATCATGCCGCGACAAGGGAATTCGGTGAAGTGATGAACTGGGATGAAATTATTCCTGAAGGTTATTGTATCTTAAATCCCGATTGCAAGGCGGCTAAGCTTACAAATTCTAAACAACCAGAAACAAATGACGATGTAATTGCTTATGCGCAAATGGTAGAGCATATGTTTAAATTTCCTGTTTTTTATATGGAATATAGCGGAACGTATGGTGATATCGATGTTGTTAAAAAAGTGAAATCTAAACTCGTAAATACGAAATTGTTTTACGGGGGAGGTATTCAGACTGAAGACCAAGCACGAGAAATGGCTACTTATGCAGACACAATTATCGTAGGAAACCAAGTATATGAAAACTTAGAAGAAGCACTGAAAACAGTAAATGCTGTTAAGTAATATTTGAGTAATTAGATATGAAGCAGTATAATAACGAGAACAAATGTTCTTTTAAGGAAGTGTATTATGGAGCTTATAGCGAAAAACCTTTTAAATGGTATGAATAAGGAACAAGATAAAGCAGTTAAAACAACGGAAGGCCCTTTACTCATTATGGCTGGAGCAGGTTCGGGGAAAACACGTGTATTAACGCACCGAATTGCTTACTTAATAGTGGAAAAAGAAGTATATCCTTCTAAAATACTTGCCATAACGTTTACAAATAAAGCAGCACGAGAAATGCGTGAAAGAATTAATAGTATTTTAGGTGCTGGATCAGGTGAGAATATGTGGGTATCCACTTTTCACTCGATGTGTGTTCGTATTTTAAGAAGGGATATCGACCGAATAGGCTATTCAAAAAGCTTCTCTATTTTAGATACGACAGATCAGTTATCGGTTATTAAAAGTATCTTAAAAGAACAAAACATTGATTCGAAAAAATATGATCCTCGCTCAATGTTAAACGCGATTAGTAGTGCCAAGAATATATGTATAGATGCAGATACGTTTAGAGCACAAATGAATGAGTTTAATCCATTTGAAAAAACGGTTGCAGAAGTTTATAAAGGTTATGAAAAGCGTTTAAGAAAGAACCAATCTCTTGATTTTGATGATTTAATCATGACAACTTTAACCCTTTTTAAACGAGTTCCCGAAGTATTAGAGTTTTATCAAAATAAATTCCAATACATTCATGTGGATGAGTATCAGGATACAAATAAGGCACAATACGAATTAGTACAAATGCTTGCACAAAAATTCAAGAATATTTGTGTTGTTGGTGACTCCGATCAATCCATTTATCGCTGGCGTGGTGCGGACATTCAAAATATCCTCTCGTTTGAAAAGGATTATCCGAACGCAACTGTAATAATGTTAGAGCAGAATTACCGATCATCTCAAAGAATCCTTCAAGCTGCAAATGACGTCATTGGTAATAATACAAGTAGATATCCAAAAGTACTGCGAACGGACAATCAAGAAGGCGAAAAAATTCGGATGTTCCGTGCTTTTAATGAGCAACAGGAAGCACAATTTGTTGTACAGTCTATCCAAGAGATGTTAGAA
Organism: Psychrobacillus sp. NPDC058041; assembly: GCF_042885655.1. Lineage (NCBI taxonomy): Bacteria > Bacillati > Bacillota > Bacilli > Caryophanales > Bacillaceae > Psychrobacillus > Psychrobacillus sp. NPDC058041. The sequence goes on along the minus strand of NZ_JBHVRO010000009.1, from coordinate 146,591 downwards.
CAAGAGAATCGCACCTTAGATGATTTTGCTATTTTGTATCGGACTAACGCTCAATCTCGTGTGATGGAGGAAGTACTTGTTAAATCGAATATGGCCTATACGATTGTCGGTGGAACTAAGTTCTATGATCGTAAAGAAATTAAAGACTTACTAGCATATCTTCGATTAATAGCTAATAACGATGATGACTTATCTCTTGCAAGAATTATTAATGAACCGAAACGAAATATTGGAGCTACTTCTTTCGAACGCATAGCAATGTATGCGCTAGAACAAGACCGTTCTATTCTGGATGCTTTAAATGAAGTAGACTTTATGGGATTACCGGCACGTGCAGTAAATTCCGTTGTGCAATTTCAAGGGCTAATTCAAAATTTTACTCAAATGCAAGAATTTTTGTCGGTAACAGAAATAGTAGAACAAATTCTTGATAAAACGGGTTATCGTATGATGTTAAAAAATGAGAAAACTATTGAAGCCGAAAGTCGACTAGAAAATATTGAAGAGTTTTTGTCTGTAACGAAAGCATTTGAAGAAAAAAGCGATGATAAATCGCTTATTGCATTTTTAACAGATTTAGCGCTCATTTCTGATATTGATAAGTTGGACGAAGAGGAAGATACGTCTCAAGGGAATATCATCTTAATGACGATGCATGCTGCAAAAGGACTTGAATTCCCCGTTGTTTTTATAATAGGAATGGAAGAAAATATTTTTCCTCATTCCCGTTCTATTGGGGATGACGATGAGATGGAAGAAGAACGTCGACTTGCATACGTAGGAATAACACGTGCGGAAGAAAGATTGTTTATCACATGTGCTCAATCTCGAACTATTTTTGGACGTGGTAGTTTTAATAGTCCTTCCCGTTTTATTGGAGAAATTTCCGGTGAAATTTTAGAAGCAGTGGGAGGAATGAATGAAAGTACTAGAGGTTCAATTTCTAAATCTAGTGAAGTTCCACAAGCTAGAAAAGCAGTAGTTACTCGTCCTGCATATAAAGAGTCCGGAGGAGAGAAGATGGGTTGGCAAGTGGGGGATAAGGCAGCTCATAAAAAATGGGGAGTTGGAATGGTTGTTAGTGTTCGAGGTGAAGGTGAAAATACGGAGCTCGATATTGCATTTCCAAGTCCAACAGGTATTAAACGATTGCTTGCTAAATTTGCACCGATAGAAAAAGGATAATTCATTTGGTGGAGGAAAACCTATGGAAAAATTAGAACAACGAGTAAAAGAGCTACACAAGCTTTTATATGACTATGGATATGCGTACTATGTGATGGATGAGCCTATCGTTTCTGATGCAGTCTATGACCAATATTTAAACGAATTAATTGCATTAGAAGAACAAAATCCAAATTTAATATTACCAGATTCCCCTACACAACGAGTGGGAGCTACTATCATAGATGGTTTTCAAAAAGTAACGCATGCGAGTCCTATGCTTAGTCTGTCTAATGCGTTTAATGAAGAAGATATACGTGATTTTGACACTAGAATTCGCAGTCTAATTGATGATTCACCGAACTATGTATGTGAGCTAAAGATTGACGGATTAGCCATTTCCCTTCTATATGAAGATGGCATACTTTCCCGTGGTGCTACTAGGGGAGATGGGACTACAGGAGAAGATATTACTAGTAATATTAAAACAATCCGTGCCATACCACTTCGTTTAAAAGATAAAGTAACTATCGAAGCAAGAGGAGAAGCTTATATGCCAAAATCTTCGTTTAATAAACTAAACGAAGAGAGAGCTGAACGAGGAGAAGAGTTATTAGCCAATCCTCGTAATGCAGCTGCAGGGTCATTACGTCAATTAGATCCAAAAATGGCGGCGAGTCGAAAACTTTCATTCTTTGCATATGGGATGGGGGGCAACGGAGGAGAACTAAACATTGATCAGCATTCAGATGCGCTTCAATTTATGAAAGAACAAGGTTTACCGACCAATAAAGAGACTAGAAAATGTTCTTCAATTGAAGAAGTCCTTGAATTTATTCAAGAATGGACAGCCAAACGAAATGATATTCCCTATGAAATAGATGGAATCGTTATAAAAGTAGATGATTATGCACAACAAGAGGAGCTAGGTTTTACTGCAAAAAGCCCCCGTTTTGCAATTGCTTTTAAATTTCCAGCAGAAGAAGTAGTAACAACTATTATTGACATCGATTTAACGGTCGGAAGAACTGGCGTTGTCACACCAACTGCTATATTGGAACCAGCACAAGTAGCGGGATCTACAGTTCAACGTGCAACATTGCACAATGAAGACTTAATCCGTGCTAAAGATATTCGGATTGGAGATCGAGTGATAATCCGTAAAGCAGGAGATATTATTCCAGAGGTAGTTGCAGTCATTTTAGAAGAACGCGACGGCTCGGAAATCCCTTATGAAATGCCAACAAACTGTCCTGTTTGTGATAGTGAATTAATAAGGATTGAAGAAGAAGTTGCATTACGTTGTGTCAATCCCCAATGTCCAGCTCAAATCCAAGAAGGTATTTATCACTTTGCATCAAGAAATGCGATGAATATTGAAGGTCTAGGAGAAAAAGTTGTAGAGCAGTTATTTAGAGAGAAACTTATTGTAGATGTTTCAGATCTTTACAAATTAACAGTAGAAGATTTAGTTAAATTAGAACGAATGGGATTGAAATCTGCAACGAATTTGGTTCAAGCAATAGAAGTGTCTAAATCAAACTCAATGGAACGTGTATTGTTCGGACTTGGAATACGTCATATTGGAGAAAAGGCAGCGAAAATTTTATCGGAGACATTCCATAGCTTCGATGCTCTTAAGCAAGCAACTAGAGAAGGGCTAACAGCAGTGTTTGAAATCGGAGACAAAATGGCCGATTCGCTAGTAACCTATTTTGAACAAGAAGAAGTAGAACAGCTGATAGAAAGATTAAAATCAGCAGGATTAACATTACATTTTACAGGTAAAGTAATTGATACTTCTATGATAGAAAATAGTCCATTTATAAATAAAACAGTTGTATTAACTGGAAAGCTAACGCAGCTAACACGTCAAGAAGCTAAAGAAAGAATTGAATCTTTAGGTGGCAATGTAGCTGGTAGTGTAAGCAAAAAAACAGATATAGTTATCGCTGGAGAGGATGCAGGCTCGAAGCTTGAAAAAGCTACAAGCTTAGGCATTGAAATCTGGGATGAACAAAAACTTTTAGATCAACTAGAGGAAAAATAGAGGAGTTTAAACATGGCAAAAAAATTAATAGGAATATCAACGATGATTTTATTGCTAATTGTCTCTGGATGTACTCCTTCTATCAAAAAAGAAACAGAAGTAATCCAAGACACAGAGCAAAAAACATCGAAAAAAGTTATCATTCCAAGTTTACAATTAGATGATACGTACTACCGGACACTATTACCATATGAGGCAAGTAAAAGTAGAGGATTAGTTGTATCTAATCTATCAACAAAATATGATATGAAAGAAGTAGAAACAGGTCTTCTTCGAATTTCACAAAAAGAGTTTTCACCGGATACTTACTTATTTCAAGAAGGACAGTTTTTAGACAAAAAAACAATTGTCTCTTGGTTAGCAAGGAGCAATCAGACGAGTGATGGATTAAACCCTAGTGATGAAGGTTTGACTGGAGAAGAAAAAGCAAAAAAAGCTCCTATTTATATTTCACATATTGTTGAACAAAATTATTTGAAAAAAGAAGGTAATACCGTAAAACTTGCGGGAGTTTCAGTAGGGCTTGCTTTGAATTCTATTTATTATTATCAAAAAGAAGCATACGGAGCGACCTATGAAGAACCGTTGTCCCAAAAAGAAATTGAGGACAATGGCAAGCGAATTGCAGAAGAGGTAGTTACTCGAATGCGTCAAAAAAATGAAGCATTAGCTGATATACCAATCGTTGTTGGCTTATTTAAACAAAATAGTAGAAATGCAGTCGTACCAGGAACGTACTTCAAATATAGCGTTGCCCCTAGCGGAAAAAATGTTTCAGATTGGAAAGCTATTGATGAAGAATATGTTCTCTTCCCGTCAGCAGATTCAGAGAAAAAATACCGAGATCTAGATACAATATTCCGTAATTTTAAACAAGATGTTGAGACGTACTTCTCTAATTACACAAGTGTTATTGGGACTGGATATTTTAAAGATAAACAGTTGCAAAAATTAACCATAACCATTCCTATTCAATTCTATGGAACAGCTGAGATAATTGGATTTACACAACAACTTGCAGCGTTAGTAAAAGACCATTTTAATACGTCGATGAATGTGGAAGTTAATGTGAATTCCATGAACGGAGCAGAAGCATTATTGATCAAAAAACCAGGCGACGAAGACCCATATGTGCATATATATTCCCCATAAGCCTTAAGAAGGAGTCACTCTATTCAATTAGAGTGAAAAATGATATGATATTGCTTATGGTTATTGAATTCGGAGGTGTGAAAATTGGCGAATATTTCAAAAGAAGAAGTAAAGCACGTAGCGCATTTAGCACGACTTGCAATCACTGAAGAGGAAGCAGAAAAGTTTGCTCTTCAGCTTGGTGCAATTACAGACTTTGCAGAGCAACTTAAAGAATTAGATACTACAAATGTAGTACCAACAACGCATGTTTTACCTTTAGTGAACGTTTTACGTGAGGATAAAGCAATTAAAGGATTAGAACGCGAAACGATGATGTTAAATGTAAAAGAACAAGAAGCAGGACAAGTAAAAGTACCATCTATTATGGATTAATAGTTGTAGGAGGGAATATAATGACGTTATTCGAACGTTCGGCAAAAGAATTACAAGCTCTTTTACATAACAAGGAAATTACAATTGCTGATTTGACAAAAGAAGCATTTGCACGCGTAGAAAAACTAGACGGTGACGTAGAAGCATTCTTAGCATTAAATAAAGAAAAAGCTTCTCTAACTGCTGCAGAGTTGGATCAAGTACCTTTTGAAGAGCGCGGACCATTATTTGGTTTACCCATTGGAGTAAAAGATAACATTGTAACAGAAGGTTTAGAAACAACTTGTGCTAGTAAGATTTTAGAAGGATTTAATCCGATTTATGATGCTACTGTCGTAAATAAACTACGCGCAGCAGGAATGGTTACAATCGGGAAACTGAATATGGATGAGTTTGCGATGGGTTCTTCAAATGAAAACTCAGCATATAAAACAACAAAAAATCCATGGGCATTAGATCGTGTTCCAGGTGGTTCGTCAGGCGCATCTGCAGCCGCAGTGGCAGCAGGAGAAGTTCCATTCTCATTAGGCTCTGATACTGGTGGATCTATTCGTCAACCAGCTTCATACTGTGGAGTTGTTGGGATGAAACCTACCTACGGTCGTGTTTCTCGTTTTGGTCTAGTTGCATTTGCATCTTCTCTTGACCAAATCGGACCGATTACTCGCAATGTAACAGACAATGCATTATTACTTGAAGCAATTTCTGGACTTGATCCACATGACTCTACTTCAGCAGACGTAGAAGTACCAAACTTTGCTGCAGCTTTAACAGGAGACATTAAAGGTCTTCGAATTGCTGTTCCAAAGGAATATTTAGGTGAAGGTGTTAGCGAAGCAGTTCGTCAATCAGTTCTTGATGCATTGAAAGTTTTAGAATCTCTTGGAGCAACTTGGGAAGAGATTTCATTACCACATTCTAAATATGCTTTAGCAACATACTATATTCTTGCTTCTTCAGAAGCGTCATCTAATCTTTCACGTTTCGATGGTATTCGTTATGGTTTCCGTGCAGAAAATGTTCAAAACTTAATGGAACTATATAAAGAAACTCGTTCTCAAGGATTTGGTGATGAAGTGAAACGCCGTATTATGCTTGGAACATATTCTTTAAGTGCAGGGACTTATGATGCTTACTATAAAAAGGCACAACAAGTTCGTACCCTAATCAAGGAAGATTTCGATAAAGTATTAGCAGACTATGATGTAATTGTTGGACCGACTGCACCAACACCAGCATTTAAAATTGGTGAGAACGTAGAAGATCCTTTAACGATGTATGCAAATGATATATTAACTATTCCGATTAACCTTGCGGGAGTACCAGCTATTTCAATCCCTTGTGGATTTGAAAATGACCTGCCACTTGGTTTACAAATTATCGGAAATTATTTTGATGAGTCAACTATTTATCGTGTAGCCCACGCATATGAGCAAGCGACAGATTTCCATAAACAAACTCCTCAAATTTGGGAGGGAAAATAACATGAACTTTGAAACAGTTATTGGATTAGAAGTACACGTAGAGTTAAAAACAAACTCTAAAATCTTCTCAGCAGCACCGAACCATTTTGGAGCTGAACCAAATACAAATACGACAGTAATTGACCTTGGGTATCCAGGCGTACTACCTGTACTAAATAAAAACGTAGTAGATTTTGCAATGCGTGCAGCACTTGCATTAAATATGGAAATCGAGCAAAATACAAAATTTGATCGTAAAAACTATTTCTATCCAGACAATCCGAAAGCATATCAAATCTCACAATTTGATAAGCCAATAGGTAAAAACGGTTGGGTGGAAATTGAAGTTAATGGAGAGAAAAAACGTATAGGTATAACTCGTCTTCATATGGAAGAAGATGCAGGTAAATTATCACATGCGGATGGTTATTCTTTAGTAGACTTTAACCGTCAAGGAACTCCATTAGTAGAAATAGTTTCTGAACCAGATATTCGTACCCCAGAGGAAGCATACGCATACTTGGAAAAAGTAAAATCCATTATTCAATATACAGATGTTTCGGACTGTAAAATGGAAGAAGGATCTTTACGTTGTGACGCTAATATTTCTATTCGTCCATATGGACAAGAAAAATTTGGTACAAAAACAGAATTGAAAAATTTAAACTCATTTAACTATGTACGCAGAGGTTTAGAACATGAGGAAATACGACAAGCGGAAGTACTGTCTTCTGGTGGAATAATCGAACAAGAAACTCGTCGTTACGATGAGAAAACAGGTAAAACAATTCTAATGCGCGTTAAAGAGGGAACGGACGACTATCGTTATTTCCCAGAACCAGATTTAGTTGATCTTGTAATTGATGATGCATGGTTAGAGCGTGTTCGTGCAGAAATTCCAGAGTTACCAGATGCACGTAAACAACGTTACATCGAAGAACTTGGTTTATCCCCATATGATGCTCATGTATTAACTTTATCAAAAGATATGGCTAACTTCTTTGAAGCAACTATAGCTGACGGAGCGGATGTAAAACTTTCTGCAAACTGGTTAATGGGTGAAGTTTCTGCTTATTTAAATGCAGATCAAAAAGAATTGAAGGATATTAAACTTACTCCATCTAATCTTTCTGGAATGATTAAGTTAATTTCAGATGGTACTATTTCATCTAAAATTGCAAAAAAAGTATTCAAGGAGCTTGCGGATAACGGAGGAGAAGCAGAAGAAGTTGTAAAAGCACAGGGCTTAGTACAAATTTCAGATGAAGGCGCACTTCGTGAAATCGTTACTACAACGTTGGATGCAAACCCTCAATCGATTGAAGACTTTAAAAACGGTAAAGACCGTGCAATCGGTTTCCTTGTTGGACAAATTATGAAAGCAACAAAAGGACAAGCAAACCCACCACTTGTAAACAAAATTTTACAAGAAGAAATTGTAAAACGATAAAAATTAAAGGATGGCACCAGTTATTAAACTGGTGTCATCCTTTTTATTTGAAGCCATTAAAAAGTAGCGATTGACCTCAGCGAAGCGAGGAGACCGAAGAAACGCCCGCGGAAAGGGAGCAGTTTCAACGATTTTCTAACTTATTGGACGGACTTTTTCAATAGTTTTAATTTTACTATATTCTATTTTTTATAATTCGTTTATTGTATTTATTAATCCATCTGAAGAGATAGCGATGGAATCTACAGCAAGATTTAATTCATTCAAAATTTCAGAAATAGTTGCGATTTCTGTATTAGTTTGTTCGTTTTGAATTTTAATTCCTGACATTGCCTTAACAATGTTTTTATAGGATTCTGACATTTGCTCATACTTATCTGCACCATCAGCAATTAGTTGGTTCATTTCAGAAACTGAATTGGTTATGTCCCCAATACCATCGTCTGTGTCTTGGATTAATCCTTCGACGCTTTCTATTGCTTTTTTTGTGTCTTCAGAGAGTTTTCTTACTTCAGAAGCTACTACTGCAAACCCTACACCATGTTCACCTGCACGCGCCGCTTCAATGGCAGCATTTAGAGCAAGTAGATTGGTTTGATTTGCTATAGATGTAACTAAACTAACAATATCTCGGATTCTATTAGAAGAGTCTTGGAGTTGTACCATTTTTTTCTGTAAAGCATTGATACTTTCAGTAATTAATTGCATTTGTTCCATTTGTTTAGTTAGAAGTACTTGACCGGCTTGTGATTTTTCCTCCGTATCTTTTACGAAAGATAGATTTTGGTTAGTAGATTCTTTGATATTTGTTGCTTGGTAAGATAATTTATTGATCGATGCACTTGTTTCTTCACTAACGGCTGCAAGATTCTCTGTAGTGTCATGTACCATAATTTTTACTTTATCCTTTTTTAATTGTTCTGCCGCTCTCAGACGCACATTTTCAGCTTCATAGGCCTCTAATACTAATTGTTGCTCTAAATTCAATACTTTATTTATCGCAGAAAGGGCACCACGTTTGTCTGAATCTGAAATGGATAGAGTCATTATATACTTTATGAATTCGTAATTTAATGTTTCAAAAGCGGCCATATACCACTTTGGTTCAAGTCCAATTTTTACGTGAACATGGGCAATTATCTTTCTTTGGTTAAGGTAATTTGAATCGATAACGCCACTGAACATTTCTAAAAGGTGGTTATATAGTGTTTTTTTCAGTCGTTCGACACTACTATGAGCGGTAATAATATCCATTAGTTTTGATTCAGCCTCTAATGATTTGTAAAAAGATGTTACCGTATTTTCTAATATCTGTTGAATAAATGGCTGTAAATGGTGAAGTATTGCAAGATCATTTTTCGTGAGATGAATCATTGAAATTTGCTTTTTTATTTCAGAATGATCTGGTATATCTAATACGACGGTTATATCTTTAGTAAAATCAATACTGTTGTTAGAATTTTGCTTTTTAAAGAAAAGAGTCACTTTATATATTCTCCTTTTGGTAGAAACTAAGTTGGCCAGGCTCCCTAATTAGATATTCTTAATATCTATGCCATCCATTTTAAAATGTATCTGTTGTTTCCATATCTCCGTATTAAATTTCTATTGTAATTCTTCTATTGCACTCTAGTCTTTTATCGTCAAAATAGGTTGGGTATTAAGTCTATCTTAAATGGGATGTAGACTAAATTAATGCAGATTCAAAAAATTAAAGAATATAAAGCTAACTCTATCTAATCTTGCAGGGATGTTTCAATTAATCGCAGATGGAACGATTTCTCTTACATCGTGAAGAAAAGTATTCAAAGAACTTGCAGATAACGACCGAGTGGAAGAAAAAGTTGTAAAAGCAGTGGATTTAATGCAAATTTCAGAAGATAATGTAGTTCATGAAATTGAAATTACAACTCTAGGCATAATCCATAATTGATTGACGACTATAAAAGCGGTAAAGAACTTAAAAGGATAACAACAAAAGATGACTTCCAGATTTCAAATGGAAGTCATCTTTTAATTTTGAATCACAATTCTAAAGACACAATCTATCGTTAGAAATCGGAAAATCCAATTATTATTTGGCATCGTGGTATACCAAATTCAAAAGATTTTTCAATAAATGGCTTAACTAGACCAATAGTTGTCCGAAATTGACAGATGACAAGTAAAACAAGACCAATCAATGTACGGACATGTTGAATGTGAATTTTAATAGCTATTGTATTAAATTCTACCATCTTAACATAGTTACTATTAGTCAATCAGTCTTGGCATATTTTCAAGCTTTGGCATTCTGAACCTTGCAATTACATCAACCGGAGAAGGTTTGCAGCATTGACACATTTGTACGTCACCTGCTACTGACATTAATAAGTAAGCATCCGTTTGGCTTAAGTTCCACTTATCTACTAACAAATCTTGCATATCTTCACAAGCAATTTGAATTGCTCTATTTGTGTCTGTATGAGAAGCTATCGAATACCAATCATCTTTGGTTTCAACTATAGGTCTGTTAATCTTAGTATTGGGAAGAGTAGAAATAGTAGTTTCAACTTCACCAGAAATTTCTACACCAGTTCCGCAAATTTCTCCATCACCCATGGAAGCATGAATGTCTCCTAATCCAAAAAGGGCACCTTCTACATTTATTGGTAAATAAACTATAGAACCTTTTGTTATCACATGATTATCGATATTACCTCCATGATCACCAGGTAATCCACATGGAACTTCTTCACCAGCTGGTGCACATCCAATTACACCTATCATTGGTTTTGCTTCAAATGAGATATCGTCATTAAAATGAATTTTGATGTCATTCTCAACCTTCACTATTTTTGTTTTTGTTTCTGCACGGTGGATAAGAACTCCAATTTCAGGAAGTGTACTAATAACACCCCAATCACGTACTTTTATATCATGTATTTCTACTTTTAACGTTTGCCCCGGCAATGCACCTTCAATATAAACCGGACCTGTAGCTGGATTTACTTTAGAAAAGTCGATAGATGTAATTAGATGTTCATCAGACTGAATTTGGTTTGTAAAGCAATCGTATATTTGAAATAGAACATTTTCTCCAGGTTGAATATGCAAAACAGGTTTATGATCTTTATTGAAACTATAAACGGATTGTTCTCGTTTTAAATAATGCATGGTATACCTCCTAAAGTAAGTTGTTGTGAACCACTTTAGAATATGAATAAATATAAGTCAATATGTTTTCGGAATTTTTAAAAATATTGATGTTTATTGGTTATTTTTTTAAGATTTTATGATTCATTATTTAAACTATCATTCAATAAGAATCGTCATAATAAATTTAGTCAGAAAATTTAAAAAAGGAGGAATTGATTTGAGAAAAACGAAGACCATACTGATTATGTTCGTATTATTACTGTCTTTTGTCATAGCAGCATGTTCCGATGAAACTAAAAGTTCTAAAAGTAGTAACACAGGAGGCGGGGACAATACACTTAATTTCGCACTTTCGGGTGATATTGTATCATTAGATCCTGCATTCTCTTATGATTTTACAACGAATCCTGTAGTTACACAGATTACTGAGGGGTTACTATACTTTGATGCAGAAGGACAAATACAACCTTTGCTTGCTGAAAGTTGGGAGAATCCTGATCCACTAACTTATATTTATAATATAAGAAAAGATGTGAAATTTTCTGATGGAACACCAATGACTGTAGAGGATGTATTATTTTCAATGGAACGAATTAAAGATCCGGCTACAGCATCTTACGTTGGCTGGATGTATGCTAACGTTGATAAAATTGAAAAAACTGATGAATGGTCAATTAAAGTAACTTTAAAGCAACCAGATACTTTATGGCGTTACGTACTAGCTACTACTGGTGGTCACGTTGTAAGTAAGAATTACTATGAATCACATAAAGATAATTTTGGAAAGCCTGATGGCGGAGTTATGGGGACAGGACCTTTTGAGTATGTTGAATGGAAAACTGGATCTGAAATCTCATTAAAGAAAAATGAAAACTACTGGGATACCTCAGGTGGTCCTTATTTAGATAAAGTAGTTTTTAAAGTATTACCGGAAGGAACAACTACTGTAACAGGTTTAAAAACTGGTCAAGTTACAGCAACTATAGGATTACCATTAGATTTAATACCTGTTGTTCAAGAAATGGAAAATGTACAAATAGATATGGTAGATAGTTGGTTAAATGACTTTGTAGTAATGAATATGTCCAGACCACCATTTGATGATATTAATGTACGCAAAGCAATGAACTATGCTTTAGATAAACAAAAAATTCTGGATGAAATCGTAAAAGATTCAGGTTCTCCTGCAAAGGCAGTTCCAATTGCACCAGCGACTTGGGTTTTTGAAAAAGATGCTTGGCAAGCAGCTTATGACAAACTTCCAGACTACTCTTTTGATATAGACAAAGCAAAGCAGTATCTGGCAAAATCTAGTGTTCCAAATGGTTTCAGCGCAACAATTTTAACAGAAGGAAATACTTTAAAACTTAATACAGCGCTTGCTTTACAAGCTGCAGTAAAACCTTTAGGAATTAATCTTGAGATTGAAAAAGCTACAAGTGAAGAGGTTAACACAAGAGCATTTAGTGGTGAACGTGATTATGATATATTAATGCAATCATGGGGAGCAGATTTCCCAGACCCAGTAGGGAATTTACAACCAGTATTCCACTCTAATAATAGAGGAGATGGTGGATCAAATTTTGCTAATTATAGTAATAGTCAAGTAGACCAATATTTAGATAAACAAAGCGTTTTAACAGATGATAAAATTCGGACTGAATTAATGATAAAAGCAGAAACTATTATAGCAGAAGACACTCCTTGGATAATGATTGACCATCCTAAACAAATTTTAGCTTCAAATAAAAATCTAGAAGGCTATAATATTACAGGTTTATGGTATTGGGATTCATTTACTAAAAATATGAAATTCAAATAAAAGGAAGACGAGAATTTTTTCTCGTCCCTTTTATTTTTTTATAGTTCTTATTTGTTTTCTAGGGTATAATGAACTATATTTTCTGAATATTCAAAAGGTGTTGATTACAAAATGGTTTTAACTCAACCGATGTTTACTTTTCTAATAGTTTTTGGAATTGTTGGTGGTGTAATTAGTTTAACTACTATTGTTTCTCTCCTAATTTTTCAAAATGAACATGAGTTTTTAGTTATGGAAAAGAAAAAAACAGAGCTAGAAAATTTATTGAAGGAAGCACAGCTTAGTAATTTAGCTTCTCAAATTCATCCTCATTTTCTTTTTAATTCTTTGAATGCAATTACATCATTAATTCGTTTAAATCGAAATGATGATGCAGAAGATTCGATTTTTGCTATCTCTTCTCTACTGAGATATACAATTCGAGATTCTCAGCAGTTGGTCATGTTAAAGGAGGAAATTGAAAGTGCACAAATGTATTTGAAGATCCAAAAACTTAGGTTTGGAAATCGATTAGATTGGAGTATTGCATATACGGATAAATTAGAGAATGTAACCATCCCAATGCTTACAATACAGCCACTTGTAGAAAATGCTTGTAAATATGGAATTGAGCCTAAATTAAATGGAGGTAATATTAACATTCAAATTGAAGAAGTAGGTAAAGTAATCCACATCACGATTCAGGATAATGGCATTGGAATGTCGGAAAATACTTTAAATGAATTTAATCAATGGAAGGAAAATAAAGTGGAATCTAATCTGCTTGGAATTGGGGTTAAGAATACATATCAACGTATTAAGCATTATTATGGGGAAAGAGGAGATTTTTCCATAAAAAGTTCAAATGAAGGGACAATATGCTTAATCACATTAAAGGAGGATATTTCACATGAAAATACTTTTAGTTGATGACGAGCCATTGGAGTTATTAAGTTTGAAGAAGCTATTAGAAGACGGTGGAGAATTTGATATAGTGTGTGCAGAAAATGGTTTAGAAGCTATTAATCAATTAGAGAGGAACGATGTAGATTTAGCCTTTCTTGATATTCAAATGCCTGGATTAAATGGTCTTGATGTACTCAAGGAAATTCGAGTAAAGTGGCCGAAAACAATCGTTTCAATTGTATCTGCATTTAGTGAGTTTAAGTATGCAAAACAAGCACTGGAACTCGGGACTAGCTGTTATTTATTAAAACCTTTTTCTGTTGATGAATTTAATAAAACATTAATGAAAATGAAAGAAGCTTATAAAAAGCAACTAAACTTAAACTATTTTGTTTTGCAATCGATTATTGAGCGGGATATTTTCGGTGAAGAGGTAGTTTCTTATGATGAGAAGTTTAAACACTTTAGCTTTTCTCCAGAGATAGTCCTTTTGATAAAGAAAAGTGAGTTTGAAAGTACTGAACAATTGAAACGGAATCTGAGTGTATACAATGTGTTAATTGCACCACAGCCAATTGGGGATTTTCAAGTATTACTTACAAATACGGAACATTTAGAGGCAGTTAAAGAAATATTAGTTCAACATAATTTAGAAAGGTCGCAGCAATTACCTTTTGGTATTGGCAGCGGTAATACTATTAAAATAGCGTATAGTAATGCTTTAAAAGATTACTACGAGCAAAATAAAACTGTATTCACTCAATTTATGAGCTACATGCAGGAAAACTATAACAAAGATTTAACAGTTTCTAAAGTAGCAAAAAATGTTCATGTGAGCTCTTCTCATTTGAATCGTTTATTAAAAAAAGAGTACGGGATGACGTTTACAGAAATTTTGTTAAACGTAAGAATAAACAAAGCAAAAGAACTTCTATTAAAAAATTTCAATGTTGAAATAGTGTCTGATATGGTTGGATTTAATAGTTCAGCTTATTTTTCTGTTTGCTTCAAAAAAATTACTGGTGTTTCTCCGAGCAATTTTAAAAAAGAAATTGGGTGATAAGTATGGGTACAAAGATAATTGACTTACTTATTCCATCTATAACACCTGTTATGTTTTTTTTAGCGGCACAGGTTGCATACGATTTTGGTGTAGCTGGTCTACTAGGATTTTCTATCATGTTGGCAATTTCATTTTATATTATATATTTATTAAAAAACAAAAAAGTATCTAGAATTCATGATCCCTTATTGAAAAAGTTAGTTTACTCTTTATATTTTATCGAGACATCATTAAGTATTTTCTTAGTTGGGAAGATTATTTTTAGCGAAGCTGCTACTCAATATTTTCAGGTTATCATTATCATTCTGGTATTAGTGGCGACTATCTTTGTATTATTTCTAAGAAAGTTTGAGGAAAAATGGGTATCAACAAGTACTATTGTTTTAGGGTTAATAGTTTCATTTCTTATACCAACACTTGTCTATTTAAGGGTAAGTATTCCAACAGTATATTCTGGTTTGCATTTCCTTTCCAGGGATATGCTAACAATAAATATAAATGAATCAATTTTTCTAATACTAGGATTAGGTATTATTCTTGTCGCACATCAATATGGTTACCATACAGTGTATGAAAAGGTGAAAATAGGGCATAAATCGAGATCATTCATTATTGCAGGACTTATTTCTGCCAATGTATTGATAGCATTTGGTTCGATTTCTTTTTTAGGGAGAGCTCAAGCTGTATTCCCAGATTTAAGTGATCGAGTAAGTATGCAAGTGATGAGTAGGTTTGGTGGTCAATTTGGTCAATTGTTGTTTGTTAGCACTTCAATCTTTATTTCCATTTATGTTGTTATACGTCTATGGAAGACAATGCAAAATGAGTCATCCAACTATCGGTCACTTTCCTTTTTTTATTATCTATTCTTTCCGCTAATAATAGTTGTATTTTGGGATTTAACATTGCTGGACATTTTTTTGTTTTTCGGTTTAATTTGGGGACCATTATATTCAGTCATTATTTGGCCTAGTGAAAGTAGTGTAAAAACAAGAATTTCATTTATTGCAGGGCTAGTTTTAAGTATTGTTTTTTTCACGTTATATGACGTTATTATTGGAATATTGGCTGGAACAATTAGTTCAATACTCATTGTGAGATTAATGAATATGAATTTGTATATTAAGAAAGCATAGGGACAATCCTTTATGCTTTTTTTTAATGAAATATTAAAGATTAATTGATTGAAAATTTAAAATAGCATTCTAATTAAAGCAGTAAAATAATAATTAATAAAAACTAGATATATAAATGAAAAAAAGGATGGTGGGTACGTTGTTTTCATACATTATTAGACGACTATTGGTGTTGTTACCGGTATTGTTCTTAGTTTCTATATTGGTATTTGGAATGTCGCATATAAGTTCCACAGACCCTGCTTTAGTTATGGTAGGAGGTAAACAAACTTCACCAGAGGTACTAGAGAACATAAGAGAAAAATATCATCTAAATGATCCTGTTTGGAAACAATATATGATTTGGATAGGAAATGCGGTGCAGGGTGATTTAGGAGAAAGTTTTAAAATGAAGCAATCGGTTTCAGGAATGATTGCTAACCGTTTGCCATTGACGTTGCAACTTGTTGGAATGAGTGCATTATTTACAATCATATTAGCTATACCTTTAGGAATTCTTGCTGCAGTAAAGAAAAATACTTGGGTAGACTATTTAACTTCATTAATTTCTTTAGGAGGAGTCTCCTCCCCTGTTTTCTTTACAGGTGTATTATTAGTTCTCTTATTTTCATATAAGCTTGATATTTTACCAGCATTTGGGACGGGAGACTCGTTTATGGGGAACTTTAAATACTTAATATTGCCGTCTATGGCACTTGGTTTGAATATGTTGGCTTTGAGCTCGAGAATTACTAGAAGTGGAATGATTGAAGTATTAAATACGAATTATATTCAAACTGCCATTGCAAAAGGAATTCCTAAACGAGTCATTATTTTAAAGCACGCTTTTAAAAATGCACTAATCCCTCTTTTAACAGTTACTGGTTTACAGCTCGGTTTTTTAATAGTAGGAACTGTACTAGTAGAGTATACTTTTGGGCTCGGAGGAATCGGTAGCTTAATTGTTAACGGAGTACAAGCGAGTGATTATCCAGTTGTTCAAGGAACGACTCTGTTTATGGTAACGGTATTTTTATTAATTAATTTAATTGTAGATTTGCTTTATGCAGTCGTTGATCCAAGAATACGTTACTAAAACGATTATCGGAGGTGAAAAGGATGACACAAGTAAGAAGTATAGGTAGAAAACCTTTTATTAAATCTAAAAAGTCACGTGTGTTTAAGTCTTCCTTCTTCAAAAATTATCTCGCAGTTGCAGGAGGAATTGTACTTGCCATTATTGTTTTACTTGCAGTATTTGCACCATTATTTGCACCCTATGAGCCAAATGCTCAAGATTTATCCATGTCATTACATTCTGCTTCTAGTGAACATATTTTTGGGACAGATAAACAAGGAAGAGATATTTTTAGTAGAGTCTTATTTGGCGCAAGAACTACTTTATTAGGAGCAGTATTAGTTGTAGGGATTTCATCAGTAATAGGTGTTCCTCTTGGATTAATTGCTGGGTATTACGGAGGAAGAATTGATAATTTAATTACTCGTATCTTTGATGTGATCCTTGCATTTCCAGCTTTATTATTAGCTTTTATTATTGTAGCGGTATTTGGAAAGGGATTAGAGAATGCGGTCATTGCTCTTGGAATTGTTTATATTCCAATGATTGCCCGGCTTGTCAGATCTGTAACATTGGTAGAGAAAGAGCAGACCTATGTAGAAGCAGCAAAAAACTTAGGTTTCTCTAATTTTCGAATCATTTTTAGACATATATTACCGAACTGTGTTTCTCCAATTGTTGTGCAAGCAACTATCGATCTTGCATATGCAATTCTAGATTTAGCAGCTATGAGCTTCCTTGGACTTGGCGTGCAGCCACCTACAGCAGACTGGGGTGCAATGTTAGAAGAAGGTCGTGAATATTTACTTATTTCACCAAATACAGCACTTGCTTCTGGCTTCGCTATTATGATTACTGTAATTTCTTTTAACCTATTCGGTGACGGACTTCAACAACATTTTGATCCAAAACAAAGAAAAGTGTAAAACCAGTGATAGATTGGAGGAAGTAAAATGAACAAAATATTAGAAGTAAAAAACCTTTCAACCAAATTTAAAACTGATCGTGGGATAGCGCATGCGGTTAGATACGTAAACTTTTCGATAGAAATAGGCGAAACCATGGGACTAGTAGGGGAAAGTGGTAGTGGAAAAAGTGTTACAGCTAAATCTATTCTTCGATTAGTTGATACTACAAGAGGTACTATTTCTGGTGAAATTCTCTTAGAAGATTCTAATTTACTAGTAAAAAAAGAAAAAGAAATGCAAAAAATTAGAGGAAATAGTGTATCAATGATTTTCCAAGATCCTATGACCTCACTTAATCCCTTATTCACAGTAGGTGATCAAGTAGCAGAAGTGTTTCGGTATCATAAAAAAATGAAAAAGAATGATGCAAAAAAAGAAACGATAAAACTTTTTGAACTAGTAGGTATTCCTTCTCCTGAAAAAAGATATTTACAGTATCCGCACGAATTTAGTGGTGGAATGCTGCAACGTATTATGATAGCCATTGCTCTTGCGTGTAAACCTAAGCTGCTCATTGCAGATGAACCGACTACAGCTTTAGATGTTACTATCCAAGCACAAATTTTACGTTTGATAAAAGCACTACAAAAAGAGTTTTCCATGGGAGTACTGATGATTACTCATGATTTAGGTGTTGTTGCAGAAGTATGCGATAAAGTGTCTGTTATGTATGCTGGTGAGATTGTAGAGAGCGGGGATGTAGAAACAATATTCAAATCACCAATGCATCCGTATACACTTGGGTTAATGGAATCGATTCCTAAATTAGGAGAAAAAGCTAAGATGCTTAATCCTATAGAAGGTTCACCTCCTGACTTACATAAAGACATTATAGGATGCCCATTTGCAGAACGGTGTAAAAACAAGACAGATTTCTGTTTATTGGAAGCGCCTAAATTGAGAAAACTAGTCAATGGCCATTTAGTGTCTTGCCACTATGCTGAAAAGCTACTAGAGGAAAGGAGGGTTATTGTATGACAAATACATTATTGAAAGTAGAAAATCTAGAGAAGTACTTTCCAACAGGTAAGCGCAGTTTCTTTGGAAAGCAGGAGCAAATTCTAAAAGCTGTCGACAACGTTTCATTTGAAATAAAAGAAGGAGAAATATTTGGACTAGTTGGAGAGAGTGGATGCGGGAAGTCTACGCTAGGGCGTTGTATTACTCGAATTATAGATCCAACTGCAGGGAGTATTACTTTTGATGGAGAAAACATTACAGAAGTTGATGCAACTAGATTGAAGGCATTACGAAGACAAATGCAAATGGTTTTTCAAAACCCTCATTCCTCGCTGAATCCCAGAATGACGATTAGACAAACTTTTTCAGAAATTCTAAAGGTTCATGGACTAGCAAAAGGAAAAGAAAAAGAAAGAATGGAAGAACTTCTTGAAAAAGTTGGACTTCCACGAAATGCTTTAGATCGTCATCCTCATGAATTTAGTGGAGGGCAGTTGCAAAGAATTGTTATTGCTCGTGCACTTTTAGTAGAACCACAATTTATCATGGCAGATGAACCCGTTTCTGCGTTAGACGTTTCAGTCCAAGCACAGATTTTGAATTTATTAGTAAAGTTAAAAGAAGAGTTGTCTCTTACGATGCTCTTTGTTGCACATGACTTAAGTGTAGTGGAACATGTAAGCGATAGAGTTGCTGTAATGTATTTAGGGGAAATTGTTGAGATGGCTGATGTAGAGCAGTTGTATAAAAATAAGCTGCATCCTTATACAAAAGCACTAATGGCAGCAATTCCAATTCCTGATCCAAATGCAAATAGAGAAGATTTAATTTTGGAGGGAGACTTACCAAGTCCTATTGATTTACCAGAAGGGTGTCGTTTTGCAAGTCGTTGCGTGTCTTGTATGGAAGTTTGTAAAAAAATTAACCCTTCACTAAAGCAAATAAATTCAGGTCATTTTGTCGCTTGTCATCTATATGAATGAGGAGGGGTAGTAGTGTACAAAATTTTACCTATGACAAGATTAGGATTAGAAACAATTCAACGAAACAGGTCCAAAGTAATTAAACAGGTAAATGAGTTGTTATATAGTGATCAGCACGTATATCGAGTGGAAGAAAAGGTTAGATGTACTACTGAAAAATTTCCAGAAGGACATTTGCTTTTTCCAGGGAGTATAGTTGTATCAAGCGATACTTTACTAGAAAAATGCCAAACGGATTTAACGGGTGAGGATATTTCATCCTCTTTATCACGACTAAATTTGATGAAGAAAATTGCCTTTTTGGATGGGCTAAATTGTGGTTCGTTTTGTTCGGATCCATTTTATTTGTTCTTTCAAACATTTGGACTAAAAGTAGATAGAATTTCTGACTTAGATATTAGAAATGGAATATTAAACGAATATGAATTGTTAATAGTCCCAGGGGGGCCAGATGCAGGGGAGTCATACTATGAAGGCCTTGGAGAAAAAGGGTATGAAGAAATACGTGGGTTTGTGAGCAGAGGTGGTAAGTATTTAGGTTCTTGTGCAGGAAGTTATTTTCCACTCACTGCTGAACCTAATACAGTACCATCAGATGTTTGGTTAAATATGATTCCAGCAACAGATTTACATGGACTTGATTATTGGCGTACAGGTACTGGATTCGTACGAGTAGAATTTGAGGATGTGATGCATCCAGTTGCTTTAAATGTCGCAATGGGGAATCCGAGTACGATTGATATGATTTATTGGGAAGGACCTGCGTTTGAATTACTAGAAGGTGCGGATATACATGTCATTGCAAGATATAAAGATTTTATTGCATCTGGAAAATCTCTCCCCTCTTGGAGTTTAGAAAACAATGAAATAGCAGAGAACGCAATGAAATGGGCGAATCCTTTAACCACAGAAAGATTTGATGATCACTTAAAAGGCTACCCGGCAATCATTGAAGCAAAATATGGGGAAGGACATATGGTTCTATTCTCTCCACATGCAGAGTTCGGAACATGTGGTACTGATCATTCAATGGAAGAAAACCCTAATTTTCTACTTTTGATGAACAGCATTTATTATCTTTCAGGAAGAGGAGAATGAATATGGAAACGTTAACTTGTGAGTCTGGAATTATTTACGAATTTAATAAAATGAATAGTTACACGAAAAAAGTAGAATCTGGATCTACGCTTCGGATTGAAACTTACGATTGTTTTAAAAATCAAATTCAATCGAAAGAAACAGTAATCGAAGAAATTGATTGGAATGAGATTAATCCAGCAACTGGTCCAATTTACGTGGAGGGTGCGGTTCCAGGAGATATTTTAAAAGTAAAAATTGAAAAAATCGAAATAGGAAATCAAGGGGTAATGGTAGTAGGTCCAAATTTAGGAGTGATGGGGCATCGTATAGAGAAGATGTCCGCAAAAATTCTTCCTATAGTAGATGATAAAATCATATTTAATGAGATTAAAATTCCTTTGAATAAGATGATAGGTGTAATTGGAGTTGCACCTGCTGGAGAAGGTGTAAATTGCGGGACACCAGGAGCTCATGGTGGCAATATGGATAATAAGATGATTACTGAAGGTTCAACATTATACTTTCCCGTATTTACCGAAGGTGCACTATTTAGTTTAGGAGATTTTCATGCTGCTATGGGAGATGGGGAAGTAAGCGTTTCAGGTGTAGAGGTACCTGGGGCAGCTACTGTTACATTGGAAGTGATTAAAGGAGAAACACTAAACCATCCAATGCTAGAAAATGATGAGGTGTTTACACAAATTGTATCTGCACCAACATTAGATGAAGCTACAAAAATTGCAACAGAAGAAATGATTCACAGGATAGTAGAGAAATCTACATTATCTATAGAGGAAACTACTATGTTAATGAGTGCTATAGGTCAAATTGAAATTTGCCAAATTGTAGACCCATTAATGACAGTACGATTTGTAGTTCCGAAATGGATATTACAGCAAATGAACTTACATCTTATTGAAGGAGAGATAGGATGACATCATTAAAGCGTTATTTAAAAGAGTTAAATGACTTAGTTGCTGTTTCAGGTGAAGAAGATGAAGTTGCAGACTATATAAAGAGAGAACTTGAAAATACTTCTTTACTCAAAACAGAAGATAGTTTAGGTAATCTCATATATATTAAAAAAGGTCAAAATGCACGAATAAGCCTTTTATTAGCTGCACATATGGACGAAATTGGTTTTATCGTAACGTATATAGATAATGATGGATTCGTCTATTTTGGCCCGATTGGTGACCATGATGATAGAATGGCAATAAACCAAGTGCTTCAAATAAAAACACAAAAGGGTATTGTGAAAGGTGTGACCGGTACAAAGCCTGCACATGTATTAACTTCGAGCGATATACAAAAAGCAATCATGATGAAAGATATTTTCTTAGATGTTGGAACTTCATCGAAAAAAGAAACAGAGAATCTTGGTGTTGAAATTGGTGACTATATTACATTTGATAGGGAAGGTCAGTTTTTAAATGATGGGCCAATTTTCACGGGAAAAGCCGTAGATAATCGCTCAGGTTGCGCAATACTTATTGAAGTGATGAAAAGAATTGAGCAACTTGATATTCAACCTACAGTATATGGTTCCGCAACTGTTCAAGAGGAAACAGGAATTCGTGGAGCAGCCCCGGTTGGATATACTGTTCAGCCAACAATCGCACTTGCTATTGATGTAACGCTTGCAGGTGGTTTACCGGGACATGAAAAGCAAGAATTACCTGTTTACCTAGGTAAGGGAGCTGCTATAAAGTTTTATGATGAAGGTATTTCGGTTCCAAAAAAGTTATCTCGTAAACTTGTTGAAACAGCAAAAAAGTATAATATACCATATCAACGAGAAGTTCTTCTTAAAGGTGCAACAGATGCTAGGGCGATAAGTGTCTCCGGAAATGGAGTCATAACGGGTGCAATCTCTATTCCTTCTAAATATATACATTCGGGAGTAGGATGTGTTCATATTGAGGATATAGAGAATGTAGTAGAATTAATTGTTCGTTTTATCGAAGAGTTCACTGAAAACTTATAAATATAACAGGCGCATGTTCGAAAATCGAGCATGCGCTTGTTGTTGTAAACAGCAACTAATTTGAATAAGCTATAAGAACACAGTATACTAAGTAAAAAAGGAGGTTTCTCAAATTGCCAACTGAACAACAATATTTTGAAGAAGCTAAATCATTAACACAATATATGGATGACATGACGACAAAAAAAGAGGAATCTTTTAGTATTTATAATCAGTTCGAAGTTCCAGCAGATGATGAATTTATTGCTGTATTAAAAGAAAAAGCTCCACATATACTTGTTATAACGGAAGATTGGTGCGGCGATGCAATGATGAATAATGCAATCTTACGTAAAATCGCAGAGGCAGCGGGAATCGAAGTACGTGCTGTATATCGCGACGAAAATGAGGATTTAATCGATCAATATTTAACGAATGGCGGCCGTTCTATTCCTGTTTATTTATTGTTAAATAGTGATGGAGAAGTTGTAGCAAAATGGGGACCTCGAGCAGAGAAGGTACAACAATTCGTTGCAGAAGGACGAGAAAAATTTCCTCCCAAAGAAGACCCTAATTTTGAAGAAGTTCAAAAAGCATTCTATCAACAAATGACAAAAGAATTTATGGATAATAAAGACTTTCATTTAGCTGTATATGAAGATATCCGAAACAATTGGCTACAAGCACTTCAAAATTAAATTATGTAAAATTAAATTAACAAGAGTCGGCATCAGTCGGCTCTTTTAGTAGTGGGATGAAACCTTTAGAAAGAATTGTAGTCACTATGTAGTAATAGAAATTGTGAAGTAGAAAGGGAAATCTGTATGAAACGAGCACGAATCATATATAATCCTACTTCCGGTAGAGAACTTTTTAAAAAGAATTTGCCAGAAGTATTAGAGGCTCTAGAAATCGCGGGATTTGAAACCTCTTGCCATGCGACAACATGTGAAGGTGATGCGAAAGTTGCTGCAAAGAAAGCAGTTCAAAATGGCTTCGACCTTGTAATTGCTGCAGGGGGAGACGGTACATTAAACGAGGTTGTAGCAGGGATAAGTGGATTTGATAAACGACCAAAAGTTGGTCTGATCCCAATGGGAACAACAAATGATTTTGCTAGAGCAGTGCATATCCCTAGAGATATTCAAAAAGCAGTGGAAATCATTATAAAAGGGGATACTATTCCGGTAGATGTTGGCCTTGTAAATGACCGTTACTTTATTAATATTGCTGGCGGTGGAAGAATTACGGAACTTACATATGAGGTTCCAAGTAAATTAAAAACAATGCTAGGCCAACTTGCATATTACCTTAAAGGGATTGAAATGCTTCCATCTATTAATGCAACAAAAGTAAAAATTGAGTACGACGATGAAGTATTCGAAGATGAAGCGATGATGTTTTTAGTAGGGCTAACCAATTCAGTAGGGGGCTTTGAAAAGCTTTCACCATCTTCGAGTATTAATGATGGGAAATTTACATTATTAATTTTGAAGAAATGTAATATCGCAGATTTTATTCGACTAGCGTCCTTAGCTATACGCGGTGAACATTTAAATGACCCACATGTTATTTCTAAAAAAGCAAAACATATTAGAGTGACTTCAGAAGACAAAGTACAGCTTAATCTAGATGGTGAATATGGTGGAACAATTCCAGCTACTTTTGTAAATTTATACAGACACATAGAGGTTTTTGTACCAATCGATGAAATTCGAGAAGAGGACAGACCGTAAAAATTAACCCAGCATTCCTCAGTGATTGCTGGGTTTCTTTGCACATTACAATATCCATACATATTTGTCATATTAACTCCATAATATTGTTGGAATACAGACAAGGATCGATATTTTAAAGATTCTTTTTTAGGGTATTATAGAGGCATGAGGAGTGGAGCGCATGTATAAAAAACAAGAAAAGTATTTAATGTGGCTTGCTTTTATTGTTGCAGGAATAATGATGCTATCGATTATAGGAAGAATATTTGGAAGCTAAGGAGGAATGAAGCGTGGGAAGCACAGAAGCAGTGTTTTTTAGTCGTGTATTAACTGAGTTGACCTTATCTTTTCATATTATTTACGCAACCATTGGCGTAGGTGTACCACTTATGATAATGATTGCCCAATGGGTAGGAATAAAAAAGAATGATGAGCATTATATATTACTTGCAAGGCGATTAGCTCGAGGCTTTGTTATTACCGTAGCTGTTGGCGTTGTTACTGGAACGGCAATTGGTTTGCAACTTTCTCTTTTATGGCCAAACTTCATGCAATTAGCGGGAAATGTAATAGCACTTCCATTGTTTATGGAGACGTTTGCATTTTTCTTTGAAGCTATTTTCTTAGGCATTTATTTATATACTTGGGATCGTTTCGAAAATCAAAAGAAACATTTATTATTACTTATCCCAGTTGCTATTGGTGCATCTGCATCCGCGGTATTCATTACAATTGTGAATGCTTTTATGAATGCCCCACAAGGATTTGACATATTAGATGGGGAACTTATTAATATCCAACCTTTAGTTGCTATGATGAATCCAGCAATGCCAACCAAGGTTGCACATGTCCTAGTAACTGCTTATATGACAAGTGCATTTGTTCTAGCATCTATTGCAGCATTTCGATTAATTAAAGGTTCCAACCATATTTATCATAAGAAATCTCTATTCTTAATGATGAAATTAGGACTTGTTTTTGCAATTGCAGCAGCACTTATTGGAGACTTTTCAGGTAAGTATTTAGCTGAATATCAACCAGAAAAATTAGCAGCAGCAGAGTGGCATTTTGAAACGAAAGAAGGAGCGCCTCTTGTTTTATTAGGAATTTTAGATGGGAAAGAAATAAAATATGCTTTTAAAGTTCCTTACGCGCTAAGTATTCTAGCGCATGATAATCCATTTTCAGAAGTAATTGGACTGAATGATTTCCCAGAAGACGAGGTTCCACCACTTTATATTCACTATATGTTTGATGGAATGGTCATGATTGGTATGTTTTTATTGTTCTTATCGATTGTTTATGTGTTTGGTAAAGTGAAAAAATGGAAGTTTATCTCGGCTAGATGGTTTCGTTGGATAGTTGTTATGGGAGGACCACTTGCGGTGCTCGCTATTGAGCTCGGGTGGTGGCTTGCAGAAGTAGGTCGTCAACCATGGATTTTAAGAGGATTTATGCGGACTGCAGAGGGAGCCACTACAAGTAATCATGTTGATATAATGCTAGTTCTTTTTGCTGGATTATATCTTGTATTGGGAATAGGAAGTATCGTAGTGTTGCGCCGTATGTTCAAAAATAATCCAGTTGAACAAGAACTGGAAGATCGACATGCTGAAAAAGGCGGTGATTTCTCATGACACTTGAGATTGTTGGGATTTCCGTATTATGGATTTTTTTATTCGGTTACTTAATAATTGCCTCCGTGGATTTTGGAGCAGGCTTTTTTAATGCCTATAGTTTGTTAACTGGAAGGCAACATATTTTGACGAACATTATTCAACGGTACCTATCGCCTGTATGGGAAGTAACGAATGTCTTTTTAGTATTTTTCTTCGTAGGGACAATTGGATTTTTTCCAAAAACCGCTTTTTTTTACGGTACAACATTACTCGTACCGGCAAGTATAGCAATAATTTTATTGGCTATTCGTGGGTCGTATTATGCTTTTGAAACATATGGTTCTCGTGGGCATAAAGGATATTCGTTTATGTATGGTGTCGCGGGTTTGTTTATACCAGCATCCCTTTCTATCGTATTAACCATTTCAGAAGGCGGCTTTGTATCGATGGTGGATGGTCAGCCTGTACTGGATTACTGGGGACTTTTCACTAATCCTCTAACATGGAGTATTGTTGTACTTAGTATTGCTGCTGTTCTTTACATCTCAGCTGTATTTTTGACTTGGTACGCAGATAAAGCAGGAGATTTAAAAGCGACAAGCCTTATGAGAAAATACGCTCTCATTTGGGCATTACCACTCATGATAACAGCTACAGGAATTATTGTAGAATTACGAGATCACAATGCGGAACATTATAATCGCATGATTGACTTTTGGTGGTTATTTGGAATCTCGGCTATTATGTTCGTAGGAACTGTGCGGCTCATTTGGAAACGAGAGAAATATGGATTTGCTCTGAGCTTACTAATTGGGCAATTTGCTCTTGCCTTTTTTGCTTATGGTATTTCACATTATCCGTATTTACTGTACCCACACTTAACACTTTATGACGGTTTTACGAACCCAACGATGGCAATTTCTTTAATTATTGCCTTTATAGCGGGGCTTGGACTATTAATTCCGTCGTTATTTTTACTACTTAAATTGTTTTTGTTCAATAAAGACTATGTTCGTGGGAAAAAAGACAATCACGCATAAGGAGGAGCAACATGACTAACTTTCTTATTTTTTACGCACCATTTATTGTATTAATCGCTTCGATTGCGGCTGCCTTCTGGGTAGCACCGAAGGACAAATCAGTTTCAGAGAGTTGAACGTCCCTGTGTTCGAGACAATTCTGACTAGAAGCGTCCCTGTGTCAGAAACAATTCTGACAATTCACTACGATTCAAGAAGTTGAGAACCAACAATACCTCCTACACTTGAATGTATAAAGTGTAGGTATTTTTTCAAAAATAGTGGATTTCCGTTTCAGGTGGACGCGTTCCGCGGGGTGAGCGATGAACCATCACCGCCCGCTAACGCGTTCGTTTGTGATGGTTCATCTGTCTCACAGGGGAACAAAGGCTAAGAACGCCACATCGTGTGGCAACGCCTTCGTGACCAACATCCTGTTGGCCTCCGGCTGGAGTCGCCACCTTTTACTCCAATCCATAAAGCGAGTAGTACCTAAGTGAGAGATACTATTGCTAGAGAAAACAATTTTTTGTACCATGCAAATAAGAAAGACACGTCCCAAAGTTTGGCACTTTCATTTGAAATCCATATTTGCAAGCGGAACTATAGAAAAATAGTTTGTATCATAAGGTAAAGAAATAAAGAGATTCCGAAATAGTATCTTCGGAATCTTTTAAATGAGTAGGAGAGCATTATTTCTCTCATTAGCCAAACCAAACGCAACATGTCCACACAAATTCTAAGAGTACAACGGTCAAACATCCGCCACAAGATTACCGAAAAAAGTGTAGCTGGAAGTGATGCAGTCACTTCCAGCTACACAATTCCAACGGTAATAGTGTCGCCAATGTTTCGTCCAAAGCACTCTAGAAATAGTGAAGACAAGATGCACTTAAAGGACGCTTGCGTTTAAATTAATATGATAAAATAGGGCATAAATATGTTTAGAAAGTTGGAAAATACAATGAAATACGATGTTTTATTATTTGATTTGGATGATACATTACTTGATTTTGGAATGACTGAACTACATGCACTTCAACATACATTTGGTGAATATGGTTTTCCTAACGGTATAAAGGATTATTTAGAAAGCTATAAAGCGATTAGTAAAGTGCTATGGGATGATTTAGAACATGGACGCACAACTTTAGGAGATCTTAAAGCGGAGCGCTTTAAACGTTTATTTTTAGAATATGCACTAGATGTAGATGCGGCTGCTTTTGGTCAAAAGTATATTGAAAACTTAGGAAAAGAAGTTCATATGATTGACGGGGTGGACGAAATGTTTGCCTGTATTTCGGGTTGTCGGTTTGCTTTACTTACAAACGGCTTTAAAGAGGCACAGTATGGAAGAGTAAATGGATCATCACTGAAAGATATATTTGAGGCAATTATTACATCAGAGGAAACAGGATTTCAAAAGCCCCAATCACAAATATTTGAGTATGCACTAAATAAATTGAACATAGCAGATCCATCTCGCGTTTTAATGATTGGAGATTCGCTAACATCCGATATCCAAGGTGGAAACAATTTTGGACTGGACACTTGTTGGTTTAATCCTCATTCAAAGGAAAATAAGTCCGGAATCCAACCAACTTACGAAATTCAAGCATGGAATCAATTGATGGGAATCGTCGATCCACAGCCAACGGAAGTCTAATAACAAAGTGATTGTGTAAGAAAATCACGGTTCCTTTCGTAAAGTACTTGATATAACCGATTTACAAGCTTGCGTAATTTTTGTTTAGTGAAAGTAAATTTGGTATGATTTCTTCATGTACATATTGAAGGAGCGCATATTTATGATTTCAGAACAAATTGAACAGTTTCAACACATGAAAAAAAATATGACACGTCTAATGCTCATGTATAAATTTGCATTAGCTGAATTAGAAACAAAGATTGAGATTCTTCAAGAAGAATTTTTAATGATTCACGATTATAATCCAATTGAACATATAAACTCGAGATTAAAGGCGCCAGAAAGTATATTGAGTAAACTTAATCGAAAAGGTAAGGGCATTTCAGTTGAAAGCATACGTGAAAATGTGAGAGATATTGCGGGAATGCGTGTTATTTGTTCATTTATCACGGATATTTATCAAATCTTTGAAATGCTAGAAAGCCAAAGTGATCTGAAAATATTAGAAGTAAAAGATTATATTCAGCATCCAAAGAACAATGGTTATAAAAGTTTGCACCTATTAATAGAAATTCCTGTTTTTATGACCGATTGTAAGGAACTTGTGACTGTGGAGGTTCAAATTCGTACAATAGCAATGGATTTTTGGGCAAGCCTTGAACATAAAATATTTTATAAATATGATCAGTTTGTTCCTGAAAGATTGTTAAAAGAGCTAAAAGAAGCGGCAGATTCCGCATTTGCGTTGGACCAGAAGATGGAGAGACTTCACAATGAAGTGAAAATAATTAAAGATGAAAATAAATTTGAAACGGTCGATGAACTTACTAAGTTAATGATTAAAAACCAACATGGAACAATTCCAACAGCTTTATTGGAAATGCTAGATAAAGTGTAAAACAGACGTTACAATGGCGTCTGTTTTACACTTTTTAAAGGATGCTTTATTCCAATAAGGCATTTATTTTTGGTATAATGGAGCCATCAAAACTAGAACGGAGAAATAAAGTGAATACACCAGTAACTAAAAACGATCATATAACAGTTCATATAGAGGATTTAACGCATGACGGAGCAGGGGTTGCCAAAGTAGAGGGCTACCCTTTATTTGTCCAGGGTGGCCTGCCAAATGAAACAGCAGAAATCCATGTGTTAAAAACATTGAAAAACTATGGCTTTGCAAAATTAATAAATATCGTAGAACCATCTCCTTTTCGTGTAAAAGCACCATGTCCTGTATTTGGCGAATGCGGAGGTTGTCAACTGCAGCATATGACTTACGAAGGGCAACTTGTATGGAAAGAAAATATGGTTCGCAACGTAATGAAGCGCATCGGAAAAATCGATGCGCCAGTTCTACCTGTAAAAGGAATGGAGAAACCTTGGGAATATCGCAACAAATCACAAATTCCATTCAATCTCGAAAATGGACAAGTAATCGCAGGTTTTTATCAATCAAAAACACATCGAATTGCAGATACAAATACTTGTTTAATTCAAACTGATTCGGCAGATCGTTTGTTACGAGCTATAAAAGAAAAAGCATTAGAGCTAGATTTAGTTCCTTACAATGAAGACACGAAAAAAGGACAATTACGTCATCTTGTCGTTCGAAAAGGGAGAGCAACTGGAGAGGTAATGGTCGTGCTTGTAACGAAGCATCCGAAGCTTTCGAAAAAGGATGAGATTATTAACTTCATTCAAGCAATTGAACCGAACGTAACCTCCATTATACAAAACGTAAACAATCGCAATACCAACGTTATTTTTGGAGATGAAACAAACGTCCTTTGGGGGAAAGCGGTTATTGAAGATTTAATAGGGGATGTACGTTTTGAAATATCTGCTCGTTCGTTCTATCAAGTAAATCCAGAGCAAACGGAAGTACTTTATAAACAAGCACTAGATTATGCACAGCTTTCAGGAGATGAAACCGTAATCGATGCTTATTGCGGAATTGGTACTATTTCTTTATTCCTTGCCCATAAAGCGAAGCAAGTGCTTGGAGTGGAAATTGTACCTCAAGCAATTGAAGACGCAAAGCGAAATGCAAAATTAAATGGATTCACGAACACTTACTTTGAGGCAGGGCCAGCAGAGGAAGTTATTCCAAAATGGTATGAAGAAGGCAGGAAAGCAGATGTGCTAGTAGTGGATCCACCTCGAAAAGGATGCGATGAAGCATTGCTAAATACGATCATCGAACAACGTCCTAAACGAGTGGTCTATGTATCTTGTAACCCAGCGACACTTGCACGTGATTTGCGTATTTTAGAAGATGGCGGATATAAAACGAAAGAAATTCAGCCGGTGGATATGTTCCCACAGACGACCCACGTGGAGTGCTGTGCGTGGCTTGAACTAACTGACTAAACCTAATTTAAGCGTATTTTTTCACGTAGTTTTTGTTAGGATCCGTCTTAGGTATATCTTATTTTAATATTCGTTGAAACATAAACAGCAGACGGTTTAGAAGTGAAATACTACACTTCTAATTGGCCGTCTGCTTTTACTTCTAAATTTCCAGAAAAAATCAAGCTAATATCCAATGAGCGAAAGTGCCAACTATAGCTTCTTCCAAAATGAAAATCTAGTAAAAGAGGAAACTGTGTGAAGATAAATTAAAAAAGCTAGGTTATACTATAATAATGACTTAATTACTTAAACCTACTGTTCAAGAAGTAGGAGCATTTTTGGGGATGAGAGTTTGACAGTGTTTCCCATAATGAGAGGATATGAATTAGAATATGACAGAAAATTTTTGGCGTGATTTACCACGACCATTTTTTGTACTTGCACCAATGGAAGATGTGACGGATGTTGTTTTTCGTCATGTAGTAAGTGCAGCCGGTAGACCGGATGTATTTTTTACAGAGTTTACAAACACGGAGAGCTATTGTCATCCAGAGGGCATGAAAAGTGTGCGTGGACGTTTGATTTTTACAGAAGATGAACAGCCAATGGTTGCACATATATGGGGAGATAAACCCGAATATTTCCGTCAAATGAGTATTGGGATGGCAGAGCTAGGATTTAAAGGCATCGATATTAATATGGGCTGCCCTGTGCCGAATGTGGCATCTAGAGGGAAGGGAAGCGGCCTTATTCTTCGCCCAGAAGTTGCTGCAGAAATTATACAAGCAGCAAAAGCGGGTGGACTACCTGTCAGCGTGAAAACAAGACTTGGCTACACCGAAGTAAACGAGTGGCAGGAGTGGCTAACGCATATATTAAAACAGGATATTGCGAACCTTTCTATTCATTTACGTACAAGAAGTGAAATGAGCCAAGCAGATGCGCATTGGGAGCTAATTCCGGAAATCAAAAAACTTCGTGACCTTATCGCACCAAATACGCTACTAACAATCAACGGAGACATCCCTGACCGTCAAAAGGGCCTAGAGCTTGCTGAACAATATGGTATCGATGGCGTTATGATCGGGCGAGGCATTTTTAAAAATCCTTTTGCTTTTGAAAAAGATCCAAAAGAGCATAGCAGTAAAGAGTACCTTGATCTTTTAAGACTGCAACTTGATCTTCAAGATAAATATTCTGAAGAATTGCCACGTTCAGTCTCGGCGCTTCATCGCTTCTTCAAAATATATGTTAAAGGATTCCGAGGAGCTGGTGAATTAAGAAATCAATTGATGAACACGAAATCAACGGATGAAGTACGTATATTGCTTGATAATTTTGAAGCAAGCCATGTGGATTGATGCCGGACAGTAGACTGAAATAACTGCAATAAATATCTTAAGTTTTATGAGCAAAAGAATAGGGACTCTACTATATCTAATGATTGCCCTGGAGAAGCTGTCGCGTGGTAAGAATTAGTATAATAAAAAAGAACGAATTCCCGATGATGGAATTTGTTCTTTTTCTTGTTGTTCAAGCTTAGCTCCGATTATTTATTTATATTCATCTGAGTGCTAAACCACCAATAAAAAATGCCTGCAAACACGTATAGGGTTACTAGCTTTTTAAGAAGGAAAATAATTAAGCTATTTTCTGTTTTTTGTTTGAAAAGATAACATTCCCTCACTTCAACAAGATTCATTTTCTCCTTTAAATTTATTTCCTACTACTGCCGGTTTGTGGTGCTGACCTAGAACCCCTCGCACAAGTGATTTTTACTGCTCTTAATTTCAAAAATGAACCCCGTAACAGCTGAAAATTCAAAAGGCTCTCGACTAAGCGATTATAATGAATAGATCTCCATCATTTACAGGTGATGTAGGTTCTGGTGAAAGAGAGATTTCGGAAAATTAATCTCAATTTGTAAGGGGAATATTAACTTTTCATGAAACAATCTACTAACTACAAATAATACTTTCTATTCACTTACTCAATTTTTATTTGCATTGCATGTCTAACAAAATTCCTATTTCCTGTGCGCAAACCCTTCGTATGTCCTAGATGTTTGCGTATTTTAGAGAGAGGGGAAGGATTGTATTAATTATCTTCTTTGATTAATTTATAGGAGGGAGGGATGGACATGTTATTTTTTGAAGGTGAAATAAAGAAAGTAAGTAAAAAAGTAGGAACGTCGGGCTTAAGTACAATGCGATTACAAGACCCACGCTTAAATGGGCAATTACGGAAGGATCAGATAGCCAAGGAGATTGAAGCACGGAATGCAGAAAATCGTCGAAATCAATTATTGAATGGATATAAATGATTAGAATAAAAGACGTTGCTGCACCGAGGAGGTGTGGCTACGTCTTTTTATTTTAAAGTATAAAAAATCACTATGGAAATATTGAAGTGTTGAAATCGAAGGGACACACAACGAAAGTGTGATTGAATTATTAGAGGACAAATGGCAACTTCTTATGGTGAGAGTTTTCTTTATTTAGGAAACACCTATCCAATAAGGATTTTTCACGATATAAATATCACGAAAGACTACGTGGCGTTTGAAGATGATAAGTTACAGAGTGGCAGAAAGAAGGAAAAACAATAGATATCAACAAAATAAAATAAAGAGTGATTGAACTGCACCCTAAATGTTAGTATAGACTATACGGTGGGGTGCAATTTTTTGTTTTTTTTGAACAAAAATGAATTACATAAAAAGTGTTAATCTTTTGATAGGCACTCTATTTAGAGTCTAAGAATAAAAAGAAAACAGAGGTAAGTTGAAAAAGTAGAATGATTTTATTAAAAAACAGGGGTTAAAAATAAATGTATAAAGATGATGTTAGTTATGAAAGTTGAAATTGGAAATAAAATGATCGATTTTAATGTTCAGTATGGAAAGAGAAAGAAGCTATCCATTCATATAGATTCGTTTGGTTTCATAACTGTTAAAGTTCCCAAAGACACAAGTAAAGAAATTATTATCAGTGCAATAGAAAGTAAAGGGAAATGGATACTAGAGAAAATTCAGGAAATCGGAGTAGCTCGAGAAACCCCTAAGGCAAGAGAGTATCACACTCAAGGGAGGTTCTTATACCTTGGGAAAGAGTGTTTTCTTCATGAATTAATAGACAGTAGTGAGTTAAATGAAGATACACTTAAAAGAAATCTTAAAAAGTTCTATGTCACTAGCTGTAAGAAAATTGTAGAAGAACGGATAAAAATATATCAAAAACAACTGAAAGTAAAGCCAAAAATCATTGAAATAGTTGAGTCTAAAACCAAGTGGGGTAGTTGTAGTTCGGATAAAAAGATAACCTTTAATTTTCGACTAGCGATGGCTCCAATTGAAGTTATCGATTATGTGATAATCCATGAACTATGTCATTTAATTCATATGAATCATGATCGATCATTTTGGAGACGTGTTGGGAGTATTATGCCAGATTATAAAGATAAGGAAGAATATTTAGCAAGACACGGGCATTCAATGTCACTTTAAGAAAATGGAACTGTTTTTTGTGATGTGTTGCTTGAAACAGGTGCCAGTATGATCGACAAAATTTAATTAAGAAAGGATTATTCAATATGGCAATCATTACTTTTCTTATTGTTGGCTGGATTCTAAATTGGTTTAAATTCGAACAATTGATTATTCAAGCTTTTAAGGAACTATTTAGTAAAGAAATAACAAAGGCAACCTACTATTTTCTATTTTTTTGTGTAGGGGTATTAGGTGAAATCTTTTTGTTCTTTCAAGGTGCTTACTATGAATATTTCTTACATTGATGAACTATGGTTTGCAAAGTGGGAATACTTTTTTGGAAAAAGTATATAAAAGATGGTCAGAGTAGGTGGAATCTAAAAAAAATAAAAAGCATCTATTGATAAAGAAGCGCTGAGCGGACGAAATTCATCTTCGTCTTCTTTTTTTAAAAAAAGAATAGGAAAGCATCTTATCTCTCATTCCAAACCAAGTGCATCATGTCTTTATATATTCCAAGAGGGCGACGGACAAACACCCGCCACAAAATTATCGAAAAAAATGGATCGTGAAGTGACTCAGTCACTTCACGATCCATTAATCTAACGGTAATAGTGTAGCTAATGTTTCGTCCAAAGCACATTGTAAATAGTGAAGACCAAATGCACTTAAAGGATGCATGAGGCTTTCATAGCAGAGCTAGTTGAACGTCGGAACGGTGAACAGTATGTTTCCCCACTCCCAAAAGAAATAAAGGAATATACAGTTCGTAATTATTAATATAATGGTGCCAGGATCTAAAACAATTCTGAATTGTTTTGGAACCTGGCACTTTTCTTCCTAAACGCCGCATTATTAGTTCATTACGTGATATAATATATAATCTGCGTAGAACTATATACAAATAGCATAATTAGGAGGTTTATAAATGGATAACAACGATATATTAATTAGACTAAGGTATGCTTTAGATATAAAAAATAAAGATATGGTAGAAATATTTAAACTTGGCGGGATAGAAGTAGCGAAAGAAGATGTGCCAAAAATACTTACAAAATCAAAAGATGAGTACGATGATGTAGTGGATGTAGAGGAAAATGAAGAACAGATAAAATGTAATCATAAGATGTTAGAGTCCTTTTTAAATGGCTTCATTACTTTTAAAAGAGGTAAACAAGATCCAAAACCAGGACAACTAGAAAGTCCTGAACCGCCTGAAAAGAGTGCTAATAATATGCTTCTTAAGAAATTGAAAGTAGCCTTACAATTAACAACGGAAGAGATGCTGGATATTCTTGATGAGGGTGGTATCGCTGTATCAAAAGGCGAGTTAGGCGCTATTTTACGAAAAGAAGGACATCGAAATTATAAAGTATGTGGTGATAATTTCGCACGTAAATTCTTAAGAGGCTTAGCTGTGAAACATCGAGAATAACCATATAATAAAGTAATGTGTTTATAGTGTCTGATTATGATTTAAAAGTCCCTTTCTTCGGAAAGGGCTTTTTTGAAAAGATAAGTATATGAATTATACCAGGAACAGGTTGATTTCCGCTGTAGGCGGACACTTTGTAGGTTTCGCTGCGCTCCGTTCAAGGTCTTGATTTGCTTGTTAATCCCCTAAGAGTCGCCGCCTTCCGCTTCAACCACCATTGCTAATAAGATAGTCAAGATGCTTCGCCTAAATAATGAACTGGGACTTTCCAATGCTTATTAATAGGAAAAGTGGACATATAGAAAATAGATAGTATCGATTAATAAAGTAGCAAAGTAGCGGACGAAATTGTATCTTCGTCCGCTTTTAATAGAATAGGAAAGGATTTATTCTTTCATTATCCAAACCTTATGTACCTCGTCTATCCATATTTCAAGAGGGCGACGGACAA
Source organism: Psychrobacillus sp. NPDC058041 (assembly GCF_042885655.1). NCBI lineage: Bacteria > Bacillati > Bacillota > Bacilli > Caryophanales > Bacillaceae > Psychrobacillus > Psychrobacillus sp. NPDC058041. The sequence goes on along the minus strand of NZ_JBHVRO010000009.1, from coordinate 110,147 downwards.
ACATCTGCAACAAGATTACCGAAAAAATTGTAGCTGGAAGTGACGCAGTCACTTCCAGCTACACAATTCCAACGATAATAGTGTAGCCAATGTTTCGTCCCGAGCACTCTAGAATTAGTGAAGACAAGATGCACTTAAAGGACTTTTGCGCTTTTTTTGTATTGTATCGATTATCCTTGAAGCAATACAAGCACGAATATTGAGAATCCTTTTTTATAATTGTATGATGAACTACGTCTAGATAAATTCAGTTCATTTTTAAAAGAGGAGGCAATTACGATGGAAATTGGACTAACAACATTTGTAGAAACAACACCAGATGTACATACAGGTAAAGTAATTAGCCACGCTGAACGTATACGTGAAGTAGTGGAGGAAATCGTCTTAGCAGATAAAGTAGGATTGGATGTTTTTGGTGTAGGAGAGCATCATCGTGAAGATTTTGCGTGTTCTGCTCCAGCTGTTTTGCTAGCTGCAGCTGCATCACAGACAAAACAAATTAAACTGACAAGTGCTGTTTCCGTATTATCTTCAGACGATCCAGTACGGTTATATCAAGAGTTTTCAACTGTTGACGCAATATCCAATGGACGTGCAGAAATCATGGCAGGAAGAGGTTCATTTATTGAATCATTTCCTCTATTTGGTTATGATTTACAAGATTATGATGAGCTTTATGATGAAAAACTAGATTTATTATTGAAAATTAGAGAATCTGAGAAAGTGACATGGAGTGGTAAACATCGTGCATCTATTAATAACTTAGGTGTTTATCCTCGACCTGTTCAAACTCAGATACCTGTCTGGATTGCTAGTGGTGGTACACCACAATCTGCTGTGCGCGCGGGGATTCTTGGTTTGCCACTTGTTCTAGCGATTATTGGTGGAAGTCCATTGCAGTTTGCACCAATCGTCGAATTATATAAACGAGCGGCAAAACAGGCTGGTCATGACATTTCGAAGCTAAAGGTAGCTTCTCATTCTCATGGTTTTGTAGCTGAGACAACAGAAAGTGCAAAAGATAAATTTTATCCATCTACTGCACAAGTAATGAATGTTCTTGGGAAAGAACGTGGTTGGGGACCGTACACACGTAAAACGTTTGATGAAGCAAGTAGTTTAGAAGGTGCTTTATATGTAGGAGACGTAGCAACTGTCGCGGAAAAAATTATTTTCCTTCGTAAAAACGTTGGCATTACACGATTCATGCTCCATGTACCTGTTGGTTCTATGCCACATGAGGATGTGCTAAAAGCTATTGAGCTGTTAGGAACAGAAGTGGCACCAATCGTAAGAGCTGAAATTGAACGATGGGAAGCGGAAACGGAAAATACGTTATAGTTTAGCGTGATTTAGTACATGTTTTAATTAGCCTGAATGAATAAGATGTTAGATTCCGATTGTAACGAAATGTTAATAGAAGACGTCTATTTATGTACAGTTATTTTCGGGAGGGGAAGAAGATGAAAGAAATATTTGGTGTAATACTTTTATTGAGCGTTTTATTGTTTGGATGTACAAATGAAGATAATGCACTTCAAGTACAATCTCAAGAGAAAGTTGCGTCAGAAACAACAAATACAAGTGAGAACGAGGAACAGACGGTATTGGGTGTAGTTGAAAAGTTCGGAAAAAGCCTTCAACATGTGTCCTTATTAGGTCCGAAAGAACAACTAGAAGAGAATATGCAGGACTATTATGGCGATATCGTTTCTCCCGAGCTTATAAAACAGTGGTTGACTGATCCAATCAAAGCCCCAGGAAGATTATCTTCCAGTCCGTGGCCAGATCGAATTGACATAATAACTAAGGAAAAAAAATCTGAGCATGCATATACACTCAGCGGTGAAATAATTGAAATAGCAAATATAGATGAAGTCGTTAGTAAAATTCCTATTAAACTCGTAGTCGAAAAAGTAAGAGACCAATGGCTTATTAATGAGGTTACTCTCGGTAAGGAAGAACAAAGTGATTCCATAACTTATAAAAACAATGAATATGGTTTTATATTTAAATTACCGAAGACCTGGGAAAATTATTCGATTGTCACGGATAAATGGGAAGGACTAGCTATTTCTACATCCGAAGGTGAAAAAGTTGTAGAGACAGGGCCAATAATTTCACTCCGACATCCTGAGTGGACTTTGGAAAACCCACGTCAAGATATTCCGATTATGATTTTCACAATAGAGCAATGGAATTTACTGCAGCAGGAGAAATTCCATATAGGAGCGGCACCTATTGGACCATCCGAGTTAAACCGCAATGAAAAATACGTTTTTGCATTACCTGCCCGCTACAACTTCGCATTTCCAACAGGTTATGAAGAAGTTGAAAAGATTATAGAAGGAAAACCGTTAGAGGTAGGCGGTGTATAAAAGAAAGAACGCGGAAATGGAAACTACTCTAAAAAATTCTAGTTATTAAAAATGCAACTAGCGGCTGAAGCCACACTTTCGGCCGCTTTTTACTTCGTCAAATAATGCCCACTTATGTCTGACAGGAGTTAGGAATAATAAAGAGGGAAAAATGTACATTAAAGCGAATTAAATAATATCCAATCAAATGATAAAAAGAGAAAAGCAAAATAATAAGGGGGATGTACAATGCAAAATAACTATAAAAACTGTCAAAGTTGCGGAATGCCATTAAAAAGTGATGAAAATGGTGGAGGAACTGAAGCGAATGGACAAAGAAGTAATATGTACTGCAGTCACTGTTATGAAAATGGAGCCTTCACGTTACCAAACATTACAGTAGATGGGATGAAAGAAACAGTAATGGATAAAATGGTAGAGATGAAATTTCCTAAGTTTGTAGCAAAAATTTTTACGAGAAATATTCATAAATTAGAGAGATGGAAAAACTAAAGCTATTTTATAAGATGCAAAAAAATCTTTAATTCTGTATTAAAAAGAAATATACGATTTTTTATCCTATTGGACATAACCAAGTGTAGCTACAACGATTTCCGAATCATTGTAGCTGTTTTTTTTATTTCCTCTTTTCGTCCAATGCACTCAAGAAAATATTCTTAGTTTCTACTAGATAAACCACTTCATCTATTTTCCTCTCCAAAAGTATGTAATGAATTAAATGCAATTGTATACCTTTATCTCGCTTTCATCTTGTAACTGCAGAAAGAATGATTTACCTAAGAGCAGAAATAACCGTCAAACCTAATTCTGAGGGGACGGTTATTTCTTTTTGTATTGTAAAAAGAAGCGTCAAATAAATAAGTTTTAAAAAAAAATTTTAATTTATTATCTGACAAAAAACGAGATATTAATAAGAATGTCTGTACAGTAGAACTATTTTTAAGTGCTTAATACTTTGTTTGCACTAAATATTGCTTTAAATAAGGACTTTAATATTTGTAATATCCTTAATCTTTCAGGGCATAATAAAAATCATGACAAAAATAACGTGTCAAATCAACGTAATGTACTTAGAATCCGTAAGAGTCAGCTACATAATTTGGGTGTTAAGATATTTTATTCGACATAATTACTACAATGTTGAAAAATATTTTACCATCGTGGGGGTATCAGTTTGGACTCGATTTTTTTAATTTATATTAGATATTTTAATTTTTTTATGTTCTTATTTTTTACGTTTATGTATTCTTATCAGATATTTTATATGTTTGTGGCATTTAAGGCGAAACAGAATAAGAACTCTGAAATTCAAAAGGTTCATTATCATAAATATGCAGTAATTATCCCAGCACGAAATGAAGAGCTAGTCATTGAACAACTTATTAAAAGCATAAAAAATCAAAAGTATCCCAAGGAATTGATAGATATCTTTGTTGTAGCGGATAACTGTACCGACAATACAGCCCAAGTTGCAGAGGACGCTGGAGCTATCGTCAGAGAGCGTTTCAATAAGATTCAGATTGGAAAGGGATATGCCCTTGACTTTATCCTTAAAATAATTGGAAGTGAATACTCCTCCAGAAATCATGATGGATATATTGTGTTTGACGCAGATAATCTCCTTGATGAAAATTATATAGCGGAGTTGAACAAAACATTTAATCAAGGATACAAAATAATCACCAGTTATAGAAACTCTAAAAATTATGACCAGAATTGGATATCTGCAGGATACGCACTCTGGTTTCTACATGAGGCAGAATATCTTAACCTTCCAAGAATGGCTTTAAACACTAGTTGTGCGATTTCTGGAACAGGATTTCTAGTACAAGCAGATTTAATCAAAGACAATGGAGGTTGGATTCACCATTTACTTACGGAAGACATCGAATTTTCCGTTTCTGAAATTATTAAGGGAGAAAAGATTGGCTATTGCAGAAATGCAATATTCTATGACGAGCAACCAGTCACCTTCTCACAGTCATGGAATCAGCGGTTACGTTGGGCGAAAGGTTTTTATCAGGTCTTTTCTAAATATAGAAAGAGCTTAATTAGAAATATTTTTCGAGGAAAGGGTAACCGGTTTTCATGCTTTGATATGACTATGATGGTCATGCCAGCCGTTCTCGTTTCCAGTGTTTCTATTATTGTTAATGGATTATTTTACTTGGCAATTTTTTTAGGAATATTTGGTAGTGAAGAGATTATGCCTCAAGCTTCTCTTGGAATATTACTTTCTTTTGGATGGTATTATGGAATACTTTTTCTTCTTGGTTTAATAACAACGTTAACGGAATGGGAAAAAATTCATTGTTCAAGATGGAAAAAAATAGCTTATACAATAACTTTTCCTTTTTTTATGTTTACGTATATACCAATTTCTGTCGTAGCCTTGTTTAAGCATGTCGAATGGAAACCAATTGCTCATACCGTGGTGAAATCCCTTGATGATGTACGATAAGAGTAATATAGAATCTTCCAAAAAAACATTGAACCCCGAATAATGGACACTTTTGAAAAACAGTGACCTTTTCGGGGTTTTTACTTCTTCTGTAGATGTTTTTAGGAACTATTATAAAAAGTAAAAAAATTTATTTAAAGTAAAAATATTAGAATCTATTGTTTCTTATTTTCTAGGAATATAATTTATTTAGATAAATAAATCATTCTATAAATTTGATATAAAAGGAGAGATTTAAAATGGAAAAGAAGAATCTTGAATTAGCAATTCAATTACGTCATGAATTACACCAACACCCTGAGCTCTCAAATCACGAGGCTTGGACGAAAAAACATTTAATTGATTTTTTGAAAACGTATACAAAATTAGAAATAGTAGATAAGGGTCAATGGTTTTATGCTATTTATCATGCTGGTGAAGATAAAAAAAATATTGCATATAGAGCGGATTTTGACGCACTCCCAATGCCAGAAGTAATTGATATACCACACGCATCAAAGATTCCAGGTGTTTCTCATAAATGTGGTCATGATGGACACTCAGCGAGTCTTGCTGGTTTTGCACTTGAAATTGATCAAAAGGGTGCTGACAAAAACATCTATTTCCTATTCCAGCATGCGGAAGAAACAGGAGATGGTGCAGCTCAGTGTGCATCTTTTATTGAAGAAAATAATATTGAAGAAATTTTTGCTTATCATAATATGAGCGGTATGGCTTACAACTCCATAAATGTAATAGATGGTACAGCTCATTGTGCTTCTAAGGGTATGACTATTCAAATGGCAGGTGCTCCTGCTCATGCAAGCCAACCAGAGGATGGGGTAAATCCAGCTTTTGCTATTGCAAAGGTTATTGATGCAATCCCTGAGTTAATTTCTCCTGAGAACAATGAAGGTATCGTACTTTGTACAGTTGTTCAGGTAAATATAGGTGAAAGAGCATTTGGAATGTCTGCGAGCAAAGGCGAGTTGCTTCTAACAATCCGTGCGCTTCATGAATATGAACTGCATACACTTCAAAAAAATCTAGTGGAGCTTTCAAAGGCTCAAGCAGAAGAATACGGCTTGAAGGTAAGCTTCACTTATAATGACACCTTTCCGGAAACTGTAAATGACAAGGAAAGCTCTGACAAAATTCGTAAAGCAGCAAAGGAAAAAGGGTTCAATTTAGTAGAAATGAAAGAAGCATTCCGTGGATCGGAAGACTACGGTCATTATACAAAACTAACAAAAGGTGCAATGTGCTATATCGGTAACGGCGAAGATTATCCTCCTCTTCATACGTATGAGTATGACTTCCGTGATGATATCATTGAAACAGCTGTTGAACTTTTTAAAGGGCTTGCTGAACTATAAACCTGTAGTAAATGACCCAATAAAGGAGCTATACAAAGTGGAAATTAAAAACCTAGAGTTAGTGAAACAGTTGCGTCATGAATTACATCAACATCCTGAAATTTCAAATCATGAAACTTGGACGAAACAGTATTTAATCGATTTCTTAAAAACCCATACAAAACTGGAAATCGTGGATAATGAACAATGGTTTTATGCAATTTATCATGCAGGGAAGGATAAAAAGAATATTGCATTCCGTGCTGATTTTGATGCACTTCCTATGCCGGAATTGATTGATATTCCACACGCTTCTAAGTTTCCCGGCGTTTCTCACAAATGTGGACATGATGGTCATTCTGCAAGCTTAGCAGGATTTGCATTAGAGATTGACCAAAATGGCGCAGACAAAAACATCTTTTTCCTCTTCCAACATGCTGAGGAAACTGGTGATGGCGCTCTACAGTGTGTATCTTTTATAAAGGAAAATAACATTGAAGAGATTTTTGCTTATCATAACATGAGTGGTATGGCTTATAAATCAGTGAACATAATTGATGGAACAACACAATGTGCATCAAAAGGGATGACAATCCATATGGAAGGGGCTCCTGCCCATGCTAGTCAACCTGAGGATGGAGTAAATCCCGCATTTGCTATAGCTAGAGTTATTGATGCTATTCCAGATTTTATATCCCCTGAAAGTAACGATGGTATCGTTTTATGTACGGTAGTTCAAGTAGATATAGGAGAAAGAGCATTTGGCTTAGCAGCGAGCAAGGGTAACTTGCTATTAACGATCCGTGCATTATACGAAGCTGAATTAGACAAACTGCAAAAGAATCTCGAAGACTTTGCTTGCTTTCAAGCTGAAAAGTATGGTCTAAAAGTAAGTTTTACATATAATGATACTTTTCCAGAAACAGTGAACCACAAGGGAAGCGCGGATAAGATACGAACGGTTTGCGAAAATAAAGGGTTCCAATTAGTTGAGATGACACAAGCATTTCGTGCCTCAGAAGACTATGGCCACTACTTGAAGCAGACAAAAGGAGCAATGTGCTATATTGGAAATGGCGAAAACTATCCACATGTTCATACATATGAATATGACTTTCGTGATGAAATAATCGAAACTGCTGTTGAACTTTTCAAAGGTCTAGCTGAATTGTAATATGAACTCAACAAACAGAAAGCAACAAAGAGCTGTCTCATTTGAGGCAGCTCTTTTATACAATCGTAAAGTCAATTTAAATATGCTTGCACAATAGCCCACCCTATGAATTTGAAGGCGCTGAAAGAGTGTATTTAGAAAATCGTTGAAAAAGGCGACACTCCTGCGGGAATAGCGTTAGCAGAAGACCCCGCAGCGAAGCGAAGAGGCTGAGGCATCGCCCGCGGAAAGGGAGCCGTTTCAACGATTTTCTTGCTTCTCCATCTCGTAAAGTTGAATTACGAGGACTTTGTGACTTTACTAAAATATGCTATGTGCATGTTTTACTAAGTAATAAATAACGTAAATCCAACTTAAACAACCGTGTATAATAGCCCAACCTATAGATTTGTATGCCGTGTACGAAATAACCATAGAAAGGCAAGTTCCGAAACTTATTCCTTTTTTAATCACATTAACTGTTTTTTGATTGCTATTATTTTTCAATTCTTGACCCTCCTTCATATCTTCTATTAATCACGAAATTTACTAGTATTAAGATTATATGCTTAAACCTCCATATCCATACTATTTTTTACTGAGCTATTTGTTAAATATAGCAAAGGGATTTTGCGTATGGAACACGAATAGTACTAAAAGAAAAGAAAAATAGAATTCGAAAAAGGGATGGTGAGAACTTGGAACCCTCGTTTCAGATGTTTTCGATTGCACATTTCAGTGCAATTGTGGGGCTATGCTTTCTAATCATTCTAGTATTTATAACAAAAAAGAGATGGTCAGTTCCAGCGAATAAAATTCGGTTAATCGAACGTCTTTTTGCACTTTCATTATTGATAATGGAAATTGTATATCATGTTTGGCTCTATCAAACTGGAAGGTGGAATTGGGGTAATTCATTACCACTTGAATTATGCAGTATTAGTTTAATCCTGACGATAATTCTTTTGTGGACAGGAAATAGGCATGTATATGATTTTGTTTTTTATGCTGGCATTGGAGGAGCGCTTCAAGCGGTAGCAACACCAGTTTTAGATCTAAGCTTTCCTCATTTCAGGTTTTTTCACTTTTTTTATACGCATTTCGGAATAATTTTAACAGCACTTTATTTTACTTGGGTGAAAGGTTATCGTCCTACATTCAAAGGAATCATTAAGACGATGGTTGCCTTAAATATATTACTTCCTTGTATATTTGTGTTAAACATTTGTCTGAAAGGAAATTATATGTTTTTGAGAAAGAAACCTGCAAGTGGGAGTATACTTGACTTTTTAGGTCCGTATCCGTGGTATATCTTATCGTTAGAAATCGTTGCATTTTCAATTTTCATTTGTTTATGGATAATATTTAGAAAACCAATAAAAAGGAGTGAGTTAGCGTGAATAATCTTACAAAAATGAGCATATTAAAGCCGGCAAATGAAGTATTTGAATCTTTCGTAGATCCTTTAAAAATTGGGAACTTTTGGTTTACATCGAGTTCGGAAAGATGGGAACAAGGAAAAGCTATTACATTGATATATGACGAATACAATGCAACGGTGGATATAAAAGTGATGGAAATATTAGAGAATGAGAAAATCGTGTTTAAATGGGGAACTCCCGAGGATGAACATATTGTTACCATTTCGTTGAAAGAGTTAAATAACAACCATACGATTATAGAAGTTAATGAAGAAGGATTTAAAGAAAACGATGAAGAGTTAATAAGTAAATTGATAGATAATAAAGAAGGCTGGGTTTATATGTTGACCTGCTTAAAAGGTTTCTTGGAATTTGGTATAAGTGATTTGAGAAGTGGAATAGTGAAGTGACAATCTCTTGGATACCAGGTTCTATAGCGATATTAAATTCTATGTGAACCTGGAGCCAAAAAATGAATAATCGGTATTTACTTACTTTCTTTTATAAGAGTTACAGGTAAATGTTGTTTGAAATCTTATATAATTATAGAGTGTACGAGCGTGTCTACCTTTTTGAGTATAGACATTTATTTTGGGATGCAGTTGGCGGAGGAATTCACGATCACATTCACACCGATTTCTGCCCCTACTGTAACATTCATCATGTGCTTTACAAGCTGCATCTACATCATTTATTGGGGCACCTGGTCCACTGCAACCTGGTCCACACCATTTGTATCCTGGAAATACACAAAAACTTAAGCCCCTCTTTCTTCTCCGTGACAAATCAACCACCTCCCTTAACTTAATTCTATAAACTTCTAATATAATCTATTCTTTAGTCTATGTTATTGCATCAACAAGTACCTAGGAGTTTCACATTTTATTTGAAACCATTAGAATCTACAAAAAATTACTGTGTTAATTTTAATACATACAATGGGATTTTAGAAAAGGGAATATTAATGAGAATTGAAAAGTTGAAAAACGATAGAGTTCTTGATTAGTGAATTTAGTAAAAAGGATTCGATTTTTTGCATCAGCATGCAATTGATGCATACAGTTTACAGCATGTAGGACCTACTATGAAAAACATCACTATTGCTTATTCATTAATTGGATTATATTATTCTATAGTACAAGGCTATAATGGTAAACATGTACGACGTGTGGAACTGTTGGGAACATAAACATAACTGGGTAAAGGAAATATCTCACACTTTGCTAGGTTGTATGTGAAAAGCAATTTAGAGGAGTGATTATATTTTGATTAAAGTAATTGCACTATTTATGCTAGCTGGATTAGCTGAAATAGGAGGAGGATACCTCATATGGCTTTGGTTAAGAGAAGGTAGGTCTTCTTATTTAGGATTATTAGGAGGAATAGCATTAGCTCTTTACGGTATTATCGCTACTTTTCAAATGTTTCCTTCATTTGGTAGAGTATATGCTGCCTATGGTGGTGTATTTATCGTATTGTCTGTCCTTTGGGGATGGGGAGTTGATAAAAAAGTGCCCGATATTTATGATTGGATAGGAGCTCTGATATGTATCGTTGGGGTTTCCGTAATGTTGTTTGCTCCTAGAAATTAGTAAGATAAGGGCATTTCATAAGTAAATAAAAGATAAATTCGGGAGTCCAGGTACCTTTTTAGGTATTCGGACTTCCATTTTTTATTTGTGTAGGCTGAGAAAAGGATATATAAATGAATTATTGCCGCCAACTTTTAGAAATGTAGACAGTATAATTGAAAAGAAGAAAAAATAATGAAAAATGAGGTAAATAATTTTAAAATTTATAATCTGAATATTTTTTATAATTAGACATACCATTTTAGGTTTACTAAAGTTGGAGGTAGAGAGAATGAAATTTAAAAAAGAAGTTGCAAAATGGTTTTTTGTTTTGCTAACTATATTAATTGTTACAGGTTGTTCTACAGGTGAGAAAAAAAGTTCAAATGAAAGTGATAAAAGTACGGCATCCAAGAATAATGACACTTTGGTTATTGCCCGATTGTCAGATGCTGAAAGTCTAGATCAGCAGTTTATGTCCACAATTAATGCAGCAAGCGTCACACACGGGAAAGTTTATGAAGGGTTAGTAGGACGTGATAAAAATGCTGATATTCAACCATTATTAGCAACTGAATGGAAGCAACCAGACGATACAACATGGGAGTTCAAACTTAGACAAGGTGTAAAATTCCATGATGGTACTCCATTCAATGCAGATGCTGTAAAAAAGACATTTGATCGTATGTTAGATCCGAATGTTGGTTCACCTAAAGCGGCACTTTTTAAAATGGTAAAAGAAGTGAAAGTAATCGATGAGTATACTGTCCAATTTATTTTATCGGAACCATATTCACCTTTACTTTCAATTCTTGCAAGTCATGAGGGAGGCATAATTAGTCCTAAATCAATCGAAAAATATGGTAAAGAACAAATCAAGGAACCTAATGGAACAGGTCCTTTTGTGTTTGAATCTTGGACTCCAGGTCAAGAAATTGTTCTTAAGAAAAATGAAAACTATTGGGGAACTAAAGCAAAAGTTGCTAAGGTAGTATTCAAAGTAGTTCCAGAAGAAACAACAAGAATATCGATGATTGAAACTGGTGAAGCTCAAATTGCTGAGCCTCTTTCTGTACCAATGATGGATACAGTTGAAGCTTCGCAAAATACGAAAGTTTACCGTAGTGAAGGATATGGGACAGAATATATTGGTTTTAATGTTAAAAACGAAAAATTAAGTGACGTTCGAGTTCGAAAAGCGATTGCGCATGCTGTTGAAATGGATTCAATTCTTAAAGGGGTATATAATAACGTTGGTTCAGAAGCAAATTCATTGTTAGGATCGAAAGTTTTTGGGTATGATCCTGATCTGAAAACGTATGATTATAATCTTAATGAAGCTAAGAAACTACTTGCTGAGGCAGGTTATCCAAATGGTTTTGAATTAACACTGACAACAATGGATAATAGAGAAAGAATTAATGTAGCAGAAGTACTTCAATCTCAGTTAAAAGGGATTGGTATTAAACTTAATATTGAGGTTTTAGAGTATGGAACTTTTGTTGAGAAAGTATACTCTGGGAATGCCGAGATGTTTATCATTAGCTGGAGAAATGCAACTGGTGATGCTGATTATAATCAATATAATCTTTTCCATACGAATTCTATGGGATCGGCGGGTAACTCTAGCTTCTATAGTAACAAAGAGGTGGATGCTCTTCTAGATGCGGCACGTACTGAAAAAGATCAAGAAAAGCGAATTGAATTATACGTAAAAGCACAACAAATAGAAATGGGTGATGCTTTATATATTCCTATACGTGTAATTGAAAATTTAGCAGCTACTACAAAAAATGTAGAAGGTTTTTCAATTAGCCCTTCAGGGTATTTAGAAGTTAACGACGTTTCAATTAAATAAAATTCTTGATTAATGGGCTATTCATGTGGATATCCCCTTTAATCTTGTAAAGAAAAGGTGATTAGAAATGCAAAATAGTTATTGGTTAAAGAATGTGCGCTTAGAAACAGGCTACAAAATAGAAAATGATATAGTTGTTGGTACTCAAACAGACTTGTACAATCTTTTGTTAACTGATGGGAAAATCGCAAAGATCGTCCATGTAAAAGAAGTTATTTCAGATGATTTACCTGTGACAGATGCTAAAGGATTATTGCTTTTACCATCCTTTGTCGAAAAGCATGTTCATTTAGATAAGACATACATGGGAGAGAAATGGAGAGCATGTACCCCGGCTTCCAGTGTAATTGAGCGTAGTACTATTGAAAAAAATATTTTAGCTTCAATGCCTTCTAGTACACAGGAACGTGCGGAAGCTTTACTTAAAGTATTATTATCTTACGGATCTACGCATGTTAGGACACATGTAGATATTTATCCAGAGGTGAAATTGCAGAATTTAGAAGGTGTGCAAAATGCACTAGAAACATACTCAGATAAAGTGAGTTCTGAAATAGTTGCCTTTGCCCAGCATGGGTTGTTGCGTGCAGGTACTCCTCAACTACTAAGAGAAGCCGTTAGAAATGGAGCTGGAATTGTTGGAGCAGTAGATCCAGCTACTGTAGATAATAATATTGAAGCATCTTTGGTAGAATTAATGGATATAGCAGTTGAGGGAAATGCAGATATTGATTTACATTTACATGATCCAGGTCACCTAGGAACTTTTACAATGAAACGACTAGCTTTTTTAACTAAACAAGCAGGTTGGGAAGGAAGAGTAGCGGTTAGCCATGCTTTTGGACTTGCTGATGTGTCTACAGAAGAAGCCTATGAAATGGCAGGTATATTAAAAGATGCTGGTATTTCTATCGTGACTAGTATTCCAAACAAAAGAATAATGCCAATTAAGTTACTAGATGAATGTGGTGTTCAAGTAGAGGTAGGAAGTGATAATATTTACGATTCTTGGTGGCCAACTGGAAGTGGAGATCTACTTGAAAGAGCAGGAAGTTTATTGGATCATTTCAGATGGACAGATGAAGTTGCGTTATCCCAAGCTTTAAAGTTTATTACTGGCGGGACAACTTCATTAGATAAAGAAGGAAACCAACTTTGGCCAAAAGTAGGGGACGAAGCAAACATGCTACTAATTGATGCGAGCTGTTCAGCTGAAGTCATTGCAAGATGCTCAAAGCGTCAAGCTGTCTTTTATAAAGGGAAATTAGTATCAGGTGAAATACGCTGATAATCAACATTTAGGAATCAGAGAAGTTGCTCTGGTTCTTTTTTTTTCGGAATAAGAAAGTATATGCTCTTTTACATAGGAACTGTCCAGACTTCAGCGCCTTGCCCCTCTGGGTCAAATGTGAAAAAGCTGTGGTGGCTGGAGCGCTGCCTCCTAGGCACGCACGACGCGGGTCATGTCTGCATTGCCACAGGATGTAGCGAACTTTGCAGACCTACACCTTCCCCATTTGCCTGTCGGGGCAGACATAGGCGCTTGCGCTTTTCTTTGTATAAAGGTGTATAATAGATGCATTAGTCTAAAAATTCATTCTAATGATTATGAGGTGAAAAAAATGGCAATTGAAAAAGTTCGAGATTATTTTGAGGAATTTGGAATAGCATATAAGATAAAGGAGTTTGATGAATCAAGTGCAACAGTAGAACTTGCTGCCCAAGCTTTAAATGTAGAGCCTGAGCGCATTGCGAAAACACTTTCCTTTAAAAAAGATGAAAGTTGTATTTTAGTAGTTGCTGCAGGGGATACAAAAATTGATAATGCAAAATTCAAGGCGACATTTGGAGTGAAAGCTAAGATGCTATCTCCTGAGGAAGTAATAGAACAAGTAGGACATGCTGTTGGAGGGGTTTGTCCATTTGGCATTCCCGAAAATGTATTGGTTTACGTAGATGAGTCACTGAAACGATTTGAAACAGTTTTTCCTGCGTGTGGCAGCAGTAATAGTGCAATTGAACTTACCTGCGGGGAGTTATATACATATGCTAATGGTGAAGAATGGGTAGACGTTTGCAAAGGGTGGGAATGAGCATAAAGAAAGGTTGATAAGATGTATGAATAATAATGTTTCTAATTCTTTCTTATTGAAGTCCTTTTTATGTTTAATAGCTTTAATTAGTGCCTGTAGTAACGAAACAAATGTGGAAGAAACTCCATCGAAAGAAATATTAGTATATATAAATAGTTTTGATGAAGAAACAAAGAGCTTAACGTTTGATGAAGTAGAATGGATTAGTCATTTGGATACAGAGAGAATAAAAGAAGTAGGATTAGACCCGGAATCAGATTTTCCAAGCGGATTTCAGGTTTACAATGAGTCGGAACAAACAGCAAGTTTAAAGGTAGCGGATGACGTACAAATCGATGTTGTGAATGGAGCCAATCTTCAAGAACCCTTGAAAGTAGATATCCAAGGGCTTGCTAAACGTATACAAGTATATAAAACTCCATTTTATTTAACTATAAAAAACAATGTGATTATAAAAATTTCAGAAAAATATACTCCGTAATCTAAGGATTTTACACGGACAAAGGAGATTTATATGGACATAACTTTTAAAACACCTACAGGAAGATTTAATTATCGCGTAGCAGGATTGCTAATTCATGAAGGAAAGTTGCTCATTATGCAAGATGAAAATCAGCCCTACTATTATGTACCAGGTGGTCGGGTCATGTTGCATGAAAAAAGTGAAGATGCGATAAAACGAGAACTAAATGAAGAACTTAATATAGACGTGAATATAAAGCGCATGCTATGGATAAATGAAAACTTTTTCGAAGAAGCTAATTTGAATGAACGTTTCCATGAAATATGCTTTTTTTATTTATTAGAGCTGAAAGACAATGAAATCCTGGCAAATGGCGATGAATTCGTTATAAATGGAAATGGGAAAGTACATACGTATTACTGGAAACGTTTAGAAGAATTACGGGATATCAATGTATATCCACTTTTTTTGAAAGAGAAAATTACAAACTTGCCTTTGTTTATAGAACATATTTTATAGATAGTGAGAGATTAATTAGAGAATCGATCGATCTCTTGTAACAATCGATCAATCTCTCAAAAAAACGGAATGGCGAGCATTTAAATGAACTGGTATTAATCACCTTTGATTTGTACATCCTACAAAAGAGGAGGTGTGATACAATGGCTCAAGTCATTCTTTGTGAAGTCAATAATTGTACGTTTTGGGGCTCTGGAAATAAATGTAGCGCAGAAGCAATTTATGTAGTAAGTAGCAAAGGTAAACAAGCTTCTAATAGTGAAGAAACAGATTGTAAAACATTTGAACCGGAATCTTAAGTTGCTAACACTAACACCTCATTGTGTAAGCTCATGGACTTTAGTTCATGAGCTTTTTTAGAGGAATACATTATTAATAAGTAGTTACTTTAAAAAATTGCTGAGCGCATAAATCCAGCGTTGCCACCATTTAGAGCTATCTTGGAACTTGTCCAAATCCAAAGTGTACATCGCGTCTCCATTGTTCCAAAGTCGTTCAAAATATTTCTCCATTTCAACAACAAGTTTACTATTGTTTGGTGCAATAACATGTAGATTATTTTCTAAATTATAATTATCTAATGTCCGTTCTGTATAATTTGCCGAGCCATTTGAGATAATTGTATGATTCGCGGTTTGAATCCATATAGCTTTCGTATGATACTGGCCGATAACGGTATTGTACCATCGAATATGAATCTTTCCTTTCGTATCCTCCACCATCTTCTGAACAACGGGTCTATTTGGAATGCCTGATTTTTCTTGCCCAAATGAGTTTTTATTTGGATCAAGAATGAGATTTACCTCTACACCACGGTTTGCCGCATCACTTAGTGCGTTAACTACATCTGGCTCCGCTACAAAGAACATACCAAGCCAAATTTTATCTCCTTTTTTTGTCACTGCCAAATCACCAAGCAATGCATCTAAGATTTTTTTCTCCGTTAAGTATTGAATCTCGTATTGTCCTCTCTCTTTATTAGCCTCCACACGAGGAAGCTTCGGACCTCCAGAAAATAAAGAAACTGCTTCTTCGGATTTTAGAATATCATTCAATATCGAGCCTGTTACTTTCAAAGCAATATTTCCATGGTATCCGCTTGAATCATGAGGATTGGAAGATGTAACTAGCGCTTCCTTTTCCGTTACTACTGCTTTTCGATGGTTTGCTTTCACATTGAGTAGAGCTAAGTAGGAAGCGATGGTCATTTTCGGTGCATCACTTGCCATCGCATTATCAATCCAACCTTTTCCTCCCAAATCAAACCACTGAAAAATCATTCGGTATATACCTGAATAAATAGGCGTCGAATCACGCAATGGATCTAGATCGGTATATACTATTTCTACTCCAGCTTCCCGCATTTTCTTAAACCATTTATTTTCATATGACCCATATCCACGGTTTATTGGATCAGTTATAAATATTATCGGCATATAAGGGTTCAATTTCTTTTTCTTTGCTAATGCTATAGAAAGCGTATCTGCAATGTTTGGAAATTTTTTATCTCCGTCATAGTAACCATCAAACAAGAAAAAATCGACCACGACAAATTCATTGGCTTTATCAATCATATTATATACTTCATCAAAAATATGATTTTCATGAACCATACCTGTTCCTTTTCTATCCTGTGCATATGTTAAATCGGTAATAAAATCTACTTTATCTGTTTTATGTATTTCCCCAGCAAATGCTACGCCATTTGGAAGAGGCTTATATGTGTTCCATAATATTACTGCTATATAGATAAGTGCAAATACCCCAATGGAACCCATAGTAATGCGCTTTAGATTACTCCATGGTTTAGGATTTTTTGTAGCCATATGTAGTTCCCCCTAGAAAAAACTTGTTTATTATTGCTATTCCCTGACTTTATCAATTGCAAACAAAACATATGGCCGAGCAACAATTACGGGGAAGTTTGTTGTGTCTAAGAGATAATAAGCTAGGTTGCCGAAAAAGCGAAAGATCATCGTATACGAACAGAAATAGATGTGTAATATAATATTAAGCGAAACTGTCCCAATGGCTAATATGCGATTGGGACAGTTTTTGTTCCATTGACTATATTTTTTATTCATGGTAATATTATTTCGAATTAAAGATATTTGAATTAAAGGTAAATAGGAGGAATAATTTATGAATCAGTTAAAAGGTATGCACCATGTAACAGCGATAACAAGTAGTGCAGAAGAGAATTATAAATTTTTCACATATATTTTAGGTATGCGTTTAGTAAAGAAAACAGTGAACCAAGATGATATCCAGACCTATCATTTATTTTTTGCAGATGATATAGGTGGAGCAGGTACAGATATGACGTTCTTCGACTTCCCAGGCATTACAAAAGGTACACATGGAACGAATGAAATTTATAAAACAGCTTTCCGCGTTCCAAGTGATGCAGCATTAGATTATTGGTTGAAACGTTTTGATCGACTGGAAGTCAAACACGATGGTATTCAAGAACAATTTGGAACAAAGGTACTTTCATTTGTCGATTTTGACGACCAACAATATCAATTAATTTCAGATGAAAATAATAAGGGAGTTGCAACGGGAACACCATGGCAAAAAGGACCGATTCCCTTAGAGTATGCGATTACTGGTCTAGGTCCTATCCATATCCGAATAGCAGAGTTTGATTATTTAAAAGAAGTAATGGAAAAGGTTCTGTTATTTAAAGAGATAGCGCAAGAAGGTTCTTTCCATTTGTTTGAGGTAGGTGAAGGTGGAAATGGTGCACAAGTAATCGTAGAGAAGAATGTCATTCTTCCTCCTGGTCGACAAGGTTTCGGAACTGTTCACCATGCAGCATTTCGCGTGGAAGACCGAGCTGTTTTAGACGAGTGGACGAAACGTATGGAGAGCTTCGGATTCAAAACTTCTGGTTATGTGGATCGCCATTTCTTTGAGTCATTATATGCAAGAGTGGCTCCAGGGCTATTGTTTGAATTTGCAACAGATGGCCCAGGTTTTATGGGAGATGAACCATATGAAACATTGGGAGAAAAGCTATCATTACCTCCATTTTTAGAACCAAAACGTACACAAATTGAAAGTCTAGTTCGCCCGATCGATACAGTAAGAAGCACAATCGAATTTGTGAAAGAATAAATAATAAACAAGCCCATTTCTGCTAAAGGAAGTGGGCTTGTTCTTTTATAAAATGTGAATAAATGGGTGGATTATTCTAATTAGTATTTCTTCAAAATCACTTTACTTCATATGTCTATACTTTAATAGTATGAAAAAGTTGTAGAAATGACAGGGAATAACGCATAAAAGTTTATCAATATTTATATTAATTAGAATCTAGTTTTTTCTTTCTTCACAGAAGATTCAATATAACTATTTAGGGTATAAGGATTAATAGGTGAATACACTAAAGTGAGGAGGAAATTTTAGTTGATTCGTTTTGATAAGATCTCCAAAGTATTTAACGATGGAACAGAGACATTGAAAGATGTTTCTTTAACAATTCCAGCCGAACAAATAATAGTAATTATTGGCCCAAGTGGTTGTGGGAAAACTACTTTATTGAAGATGATTAATCGTTTAGAAATTCCAACCTCTGGAGAAGTGTACGTGGATGGTAAAGCAGTATCTTCCCTAAATCCAGTGGAACTTCGAAAAACAATAGGTTATGTCATTCAACGAATAGGTTTATTTCCGCATATGACGATTGAAAAAAATGCATCCCTTGTACCAAAATTAAAGGGATGGTCAAAAGAAAAAACCTCTGAACGAATTCGTGAACTTATGTGGATGGTTGGGCTTGAACCGAAGCAGTTTTTAGGTAAATATCCACTTGAGCTAAGTGGAGGACAACAGCAACGTATTGGAGTGGTGAGAGCTTTAGCTGGAAATCCTAATATAGTTTTAATGGATGAACCATTTAGTGCACTTGATCCAATTAGTCGGGAACAATTACAAGTTGAAACAAAAAAATTACAGGAAAAGATAAAGAAAACAATTGTTTTTGTCACGCATGATATGGATGAAGCATTAAAAATAGCAGATACAATCATAGTTATGAAAAGTGGAAGAATAGAACAAATAGGAACCCCAACTGAATTAATAGAAAATCCAATTAATGATTTCGTAAAAAATTTTATAGGAATAGAACGTATTAATCGCAAACGATCAGTTGGGAAACGTGAAATACAGGAATTTATCTATTTCTTTGAACAAGAAAAACAAAGCCCGTGTATAGAAGTGGATGCAAGTCTACTGTTAGAAGAAGCAATTGCTTTATTAGAAGAAGGTCGTGAAAATTGTTTACTTGTAAAAAAGACCAATGAAAAGTTAGGATATGTGAACCAATCTGTCCTCTTACGCGCAATGCTTGAAAAAGAAGAGGTGGTTTAAGTGCAGAAATTTATCGAAACAATTCAAAATAGATCCGATTTGATTCAAGAAGCATTTATTCAACATATTTTCCTGTCATTTATCGCTCTTGCTATAGGTATAGCCATTTCACTTCCCTTAGGTATTTTTGTTGCAAGGTATCGAAAGTTCGCCGAGCCAGTGATAGGAATTTCGGCTATTTTTCAAACAATTCCTAGTTTAGCGTTATTCGGTTTTTTAGTGCCGTTAATCGGGATTGGCACAAAAACAGCATTAATTGCATTGATTATTTACGCACTTTTACCAATTTTACGCAATACATACACTGGGATTATTAGTATAGATGGATCGATAATTGAAGCAGGGCAAGGAATGGGAATGACAAAAAGCCAATTACTATGGCAAATTGAGTTTCCTCTTGCTTTGCCTTTTATAATGGCTGGCATACGAACAGCCACTGTTTTAACTGTTGGGATTGCTACGCTGGCGACATTTGTTGGGGCAGGGGGCTTAGGTGATGTTATTTACCGTGGTTTGCAGTCTTATAATAACTCACTCGTTTTAGCAGGAGCATTACCTGTTGCTTTATTGGCTGTTTTATTTGATTTTGCATTGAAATTAATAGAGAAAAAGTCCACACCAAAAGGATTAAATACTGGAGGATGATTGAGAAATGAAAAAGACGTTTTTAGCGATTGGGATTGCAACAACTGTTTTATTAGGGGCATGTTCTAGCTCGAATGATGCACTTGTTATAAGTGGAAAGCCTTGGACTGAACAATATATACTACCACAAGTTTTAGGGCAATATATTGAAGCGAAGACAGACTATAAGGTGAAATATAAAGAGGGGCTAGGGGAAGTGGCTATCATGACCCCCGCTCTCAAAAAAGGTGATATAGACTTGTATGTCGAGTATACAGGAACCGGATTAAAGGACGTTCTAAAAGAGAATTCAGAGGTTGGAGAAAGTTCGGAAAGAGTATTACAGCGAGTGAAAAAAGGATACGAAGATAAGTTTGATGCGACTTGGCTTAGTCCACTAGGTTTTGAAAATACGTATACATTAGCTTATACGAAAGGTAAAAACTACGATGCAAAAACATATTCTGACTTAGTTGAAATCTCTAGAACAGGAAATATGGTCTTCGGCGCCCCGCATGCATTTTATGAACGTCAAGGAGATGGTTTTGATGATTTTATTAACTCGTATCCTTTTACATTCACAAAAACGGAAAGTCTCGATCCAAATGTAATGTATGAAGCATTAAAGAACGGAGATGTAGATGTTATACCTGCATTTACAACAGACGGTAGAATTGAACGTTTTGAGTTACAAACAACTGAGGATGATCTAGGATTTTTTCCAAAGTATGACGCTGCCCCTGTCGTTCGATTAGAAGCACTAAAAAAGTTCCCAAAGCTTGAAAATGTATTGAATGAACTTGCAGGAAAAATAACAGAAGAAGATATGTTAAAAATGAATGCCCGCGTAGATATTGATGGAGATAAACCAGAAGATGTTGCACATGACTTTTTAGTTGATAAAGGATTATTAAAGAAATAAAAAAAGCACCGGATTCTAATATAAATAGAATCCGGTGCTTATTGATTAAAGTAGAGCTTTAAAATTTAAGCGTTTATTTAAAGCAGTCATCACTGGGATACCGACTACTAGTACAACGAATTCACCGAATGCAACAGTTAGCCATGTATAGAAGAATGGTAGTTGAAAGGCAAGTTGTAGTTCAAATGCGATGATAAACGTCATAAACGTAAATATCACTGTATTAAATATCATGTGTGGAATATGACCTTTAATGAATTTAGATGCAAAAATCGAAATTCCTAACGAAATGACTGAATGTGCTACTCCAAAAATAAGGTCATATGCGGCCATGGTAGAAAAAATATTAGTGATAAATACTCCTAGTACAATTCCGAAGAAATACTTTTTGTTGAACACGATTAGGTGGTTGAACATTTCGGAAATCCTATATTGTATCGCACCAAATGCTATTGGCGCCACCAGTAACGAGACTGCAATATACAGTGCAGCGATAATCCCGCTAGTTGCAAGAGTTTTTGTTTTCATTATTCATTTCTCCTTAGTTTTTTTCCGTGGGAGGTTCTCGAACCACGTTATTTGTAATGCCAATTGATAATTATATGACACTAGTAGTCGATTTGTCAAAAAAACTTTTAGCTTTGTAAACTACTATGTTAAAATGGGGGTCAGTCTTTAAAAGGAAGGTTTTACATGAAATATATTTTATTATTTATTAGTGCATGCATGATCTTTATGATGGTTGGATGTACGATGGAAACACAAACGCAAAATTTAGAAACTACAAAGGCTAGCCCAGTAAATAAGGTGAATATAGGAAAGGAAATGAGTGTCCATTTTATCGATGTAGGTCAAGGGGATTCTATTTTTATACAATCACCGGAAGGTAGAAGTATGCTTATTGACTCAGGGAAGAAGGAAGCTGGTAAAGAAGTTGTTGCTTATTTACGTGAGCAAGGAGTAGAGAAGTTGGACTATGTTGTGGCGACTCATCCAGATGCGGATCATATTGGTGGACTTATTCCAGTATTAAATTCTATTTCGATTAATAACTTCGTGGATTCAGGGAAAGTACATACTTCTCAGACATATGAGAAAATGCTACAACTTATTTTAGATAAAAAAATACCCTATATAGTGCCGAGTAGAGGGGACACAATCCCTTTAGATTCCAAAATTAAAATAACTGTTTTAAATGCAGGTGAGGATTCCAAAGATAATAATGAAGCATCTATCGTATTGAAGGTGCAGTATGGAGAGGTTTCATTTTTATTAACAGGAGATGCAGATATTAACGTGGAAAGCAGCATGTTAAAAGAGTTTGACTTGAGGTCTACCGTTTTGAAAGCAGGCCATCATGGGTCAAACACGAGTAGCTCAGATGCATTTATTCGTTCTGTTAAACCAAAAGTTACGATATTGAGTTATGGAAAAGATAACTCCTACGGACATCCAAATGCAGAAGTGGTGACTCGTCTGAAAAATGTTAAATCACAAGTTTATGCCACTGCAGAGGTAGGGAATATTGTCATTAAGACAGATGGTGTGGATTATTTTGTTTCATCTGTGGAACGAACGAAAGAAATTGAAACAACTTCAACTACACTTAAATCTGGAGTAGTTATTTCAAGCAAAGACTTGCGTGAAGAGATTATAGGTATTACGAACACAGGTAATACTACAGTGAATTTGAATGAGTGGCAACTAGTATCTGTAATTGGCAATCAAGTATTCAAGTTTCCAAATATCAATCTAGCTTCGGGGAAAACTATTTTTATTACGAGCGGTCCGAATGCTAAAGAAGGTAATGGATATGTTAAATGGACGAAGGGACAAATTTGGAGAAATGACGGAGATGCAGCGAAATTAATAAACGACAAAGGGGAGATCGTAAGTGAAGTCGAATAAATACACACTAGATCGATTCGAAGGTGACTTTGCGGTATTCTTAAAGTATCCAACTGAAACAGAAAGCTTACTTGTACCTTGTACTGAGATACATGAACTCCTTAATGAAGGAGATATTGTATCTATCTCGATCTTGAATGAAACGTATAAAATAGAACTACTAGAAAACGAAACGACTAAACAAAGAGATAAAGTTCAATCCTTATTAGAACAATTAAAGAACAACAAAAAATAGAAGTTTTTCAATTATAAAATTCACTGTTATCAAAACAAACGCGACTAACATGAATGTTACAAAATTCATGTTAGTCACGTTTATTGTGTTATTCGCGTTATTTATGTTATTCATGTTAGTTTTAGTGCCTGGCACCTGTAATAATTTTGTCATACATTGTTAGAGGGATGTGTCGTGTAGGAAGTTTTTGACGATGTGATGCTCGGGTTCGTATGTTTTGAGTGTATAACCCTCTTTTTGTAACCATTCAATTATTTGTGGTAAGGCTTTTGTTGTTTGGCTTCGATCGTGAAGAAGCACAATGATGTCTCGATCTCCTGATTTGTATGATTTTTCTATTCCTGCTTTTACGTTTTTGACTATTTGATCGGCTTCTTTGTCGGTGTATTTCCAGTCTCTTGAATCGACGTCCCAATCCCATAGTTTGTAGCCTTTTTTTATAAGTTCTGATTGCATTGTTACCGTAAGATCTGGTTTGCTGCCATATGGAACACGAACGAGTTTGGCTTCATTACCAGTCATTTGTTTGATAAGTTTTGCTCCTTCATTCATTTCATCTATGAAGGATTTGGACGACTTGTAAACTTTCTCTTTGTCATGTGTCATGCTATGTGTTCCAATATAGTGCCCATCTTTTACAACAGCATCGATAATGGGTTTGTTCTTTTTCATATAATTTCCTACAAAAAAGAAAGTTGCATGGACGTTATATTTTTTTAATATGGAGTTGTTTATCCCTGTATATCTATTTGGACCATCGTCGAACGTTAAGTAAATATTAGCTTTCGATTTTACTTCTGTTTTTGTTGGTAAAGTTGATGTCTGTTTGTTTAAAAATTGATTTAAAAAAACTTCATAATTCTCATGAGACATATGTCCATAGTCATCTCTATATATTCGTTGTGTTTTCTGTTTTTGAAAGTCATGTACTTTATAACCCATTTCTGTTGCAATAAAGTTAACACTTATGAACAGCTTCCCATTTATTTTAACAATCGGGTACCAATCAAGTGGTGCTCCATTTTTAGAGATTATTTTTGAGTTTTCATTAAAAATTATTTCTATCCCGTTTTTTCGTATATAAGTAATGCCTTTTTCTTGTTCAATTGGAATGTCTAAATATGCAGCAATTTCTTCAAGCGGAACTTTCGTATCTTCATCAATAAATTTAATGTCACTAAAATCTAGTATTTTATCGCTGAGTCCTACGTGATAAGTTGCAGAGGTTGAAGCTTGGCCAGTGGCTGTACAATGAATAAAAGAAAGAAAAATAGCTACTAAAATTATTAAAATATTTTTAATGACACTAACCACCCGTATTTTTATTAGATTCTCACCCTAGTATTATATGTATTTTGTATTCATCGTATACTTATATTAAAATATATATTTGAATAGAATGAACTTCGGTTGTTCGAAGAATATTACAAAAGGAGGTGTTTTTAATGGCAAATAGATGTAAATTGCCAGAGAGTGCAACGTCTCATGCAAAGCCTATTAGAAAGGCGATTCTTTGTGTGGGAAGCTTTTTGATTCAATAATAATCGCCATTTCATAATGTTGGCTTTGCACCTTATTTCAAGTTTAGAAAAAATAAGGAGCGAGCAAAATGACATATGTTAAAGCAAATTCTGTTTTACCTAAAGAACTTATCTTGGAGATTCAGAAGTATATTCAAGGTGAAACTATTTATATTCCAAAACTAGGAGAAAGTTATAAACAGTGGGGAGCTCTTTCTGGAGAAAGAAAACGTATTGACGATAGAAATGTATTGCTTAAGAAAGCCTATAAGAATGGTACTTCCATGAATCAGCTTGCTAAGGAACATTTTCTATCAGTAGAAACTGTTAAAAAGATTATCTATACAAAGTAGAATTTGAACTGATATCCATTTAATATGGTTATCAGTTTTTTTTTACAGAATAAGAACGTATATGGATTATCGTCTTGTGAAACCAGTGTACATAGTACTTTAAAGAATTAAATAATACCGCGGATTTCCGTTTCAGGTGGACGCGTTCCGCGGGGGCGCCGCTTCGAGTTCGTTGTGATGGATCATCTGTCTCCCAGAGGAACAAAGGCTAAGAGCGCCACATCGTGTGGCAACGCCTTCGTGACCAACATCCTGTTGGCCTCCGACTGGAGTCGCCACCTTTCACTACAATCCATTAAATGAGTAGTACCTAACAAGATGAACAGCTATTGCTAAGAGGATAAAATGTAGTTCCCTAACTAATGTTCATACAATTTAAACGTCATCTATATTACTAAGCAATTATAAATCGTCTCATAAATTCTAGTTGAGTGGAGCGCAGGACCAAGAGAATGAAGCCATCCGCGAAAAATGATCGCCGTAGCGGAAATCAACCATTTCAAAGTTCCTCTTCTTAAAAGAACCATGCGTCTTTTTGGTAGGTTTTTCTTATGTCGAAAACAATTCATAATCATCTTTTCCGTTTATAAAAAAACTCTTATCCGCTACAATGGATGAGAAAAGATTTTGTTAAAAAATGTGAATAGGAGAGATGATTATGAATCCTTTCATTAGAAGTGATCAATATAACTTTATTAAAAATCAAACGCAAATATTGATTAATGGACATCTGACAGTTAATGATCCAGGTGTAATAAATGCACTAAAATCGCTTGCCTTAGAAAAAGTTATGGCCATTTTTGAAGACCTGAATGAAGAACAAAAGGACTTACTCCAAACTATTGTGGAAGTAAAAGAAAAAGTAGAAGCAGAAGTGTTTTTAGAGCAAATAAAACAATTTGTAGTACCTTTTAAAGAAATAAAAGCACAAACGATTAAAAAAATATTCCCGAAAGCAAAGAAGTTAAAAATACCTTCATTAGAAGAAATGGACTTTAAAGAGATGAGTTATTTAGGATGGCTCGACAAAGGTTCTAACAAAAAATTTCTTATCTTGGAACATAACAGTAAGTTAGTTGGAATTTCTGGAGGCTTCCATAATTCCAGCAAGAAAGGTATTTGTGCACTATGTAATCGTCATGAGGAGATTGGGATGTTTACTTCTACCACAAAAGGTGCAACGCAGGATGCTTTTATAAGTAGGGGTAATTACATTTGTCAAGATAGTCAAAAATGCAATCAAAATCTAATTTCATTAGATAAACTTGATGAATTTGTTAGCCTAATAGTTGGAAGTTAAATTGTACTCAAAACCAAAACAAACGTGAATGTTTAAACATTCACGTTTGTTTTGGTGCGAGGCACCTGTAATATTCGAGGGAGGAATTTCCATGGAGAATGAAATGCTTAAAATATTTGATGAGGATAGAAAGGAGATAGGTATAGCTACACGAGAGGAAGTACATAGGTTAGGATATTGGCATGAAACTTTTCATTGTTGGTTTATTGGTAAAGATAAGCAAAAAGATTACATCTATTTGCAAATTAGAAGTGACTCGAAAAAAGATTATCCAGGTTTGCTGGATATCACGGCTGCTGGGCATTTACTTGCTAATGAGACAGTACGTGACGGGATTAGAGAAGTGGAAGAGGAGCTTGGCATAAGCGTTTCTTTTGAGGAATTGATTTCTCTTGGAATAATAGATTACTCTGTCAAAACTGGAAATCTTATTGATAAAGAGCTAGCAAATGTTTTCGTGTATGAATACTCTTTAAGTTTTGATGATTTTGCCCTACAGGAAGAAGAGGTATCTGGAATAGTTCGAGTGGAGTTTAAGCAATTTAAGTCGCTTTGGCTAGGAGAATTAGAAGAAATACAAATAGAAGGATTCGCTTTAACACCATTAGAAAATAGAACTTCTGTAACAAAAATGGTCACAAGGAATAATTTTGTACCACATGAAAAATCGTATTATGAAGCTATTATCCATGGAATCTCTGGATTCCTTGGGTAATAGTTTTTCTATTTAACTTTCTATTCTGCATAATCCTACAAATAATTACTTTATTCGATAAATTTATGTTGATTAGTTCAAAAGGAATAGTTATTATGGAATGACATGATAGTAATAATGTATTAATAAATAAAATTATGCATATATAATGTCACATTATTGTATGAGATTAGATCAAGAAAGAGTATTTAAATCAATTAAGTACTAAAAAATAGGGGGAAAATGAAATGAGAAATATGAAGATTGGCTTGAAGCTCTTAATACTCATTATCGCTAATATAGTCTTTCTAGCAGCGGTTAGTGCTGCAGGATTTAGTTATATGAACACAATGGCTAATAATAGTGAGGACATGTACCAAAAACGGCTAATACCTATTAAGGATCTTATATTAATACGTAACTATAATCGTACATTGGATTCTTATGCACTGGAATTGATGATCACGGACGATGCGGATACAAAAACCGATTTAAAAAAGAAAATGGAAGATGTCTTAAACCTTAACAAACAAACTTTTGCTGAATACGCTGAGAAAGGTCTCGATAGTTTCGAAGAAGAGAAATACGAACCATTAATATATAACTATAGCGTATATGAAAAAGAACTAGCTAATGTCATTAATTTAACAAATACAGGAAAGAAAAAAGAAGCGTATGATTATTATGTGGCGAAAGTAGTAGAAGTGAGAAAAGTAATTTCGGATAAAACGAAAGAACTCAGTGATTACAATATTGATATTGCGGATAAATTAAATGATACAAATAAAGAAGCCCAGCAACAAGCAAAGATGATAATGATTTCATTAGCAATCTTAGCTATTATCATCGCATTAGGTATAGGAATATATATTTCTCGATTAATCACAAAACCAATTACATCCATGCAAAAGCTTATGCATAAAGCTGAAAATGGTGATTTTACGATTCGTGGCGAATACAAATCGAGAGATGAGATTGGGGTTCTATCTACCTCTTTCAACTCAATGCTTACTGGATTACAAGATTTAATAAGCCATGTATCTCAAACGTCTCAACAAGTGGCAGCTTCTTCTGAAGAATTGACAGCTGGTGCAGAAATGACGAACAAAGCGACAGAACATATTGCAAACATTGCACAGGAATTAGTTATCGGTTCAGATAAACAAATGACTAGTGTTACAGAAACAAACACTTCTATGACTGAAATGTCTTCTGGTGTTAATCAAATTGCGAAAACCGTCCAACATGTTACGGAAATAGCAGATGAAACTTCTGAAAGTGCACGTGAAGGAAATGTAACAATAGAGAATGCAATTAAACAAATTAATTCAATCAGTAATACTGTTAAAGGATTGGGTGAATTAATCGTAAATCTTGGAAGCCGATCCAACGAGATTGGTTCAATCATTGGAGTGATTACAGATATTTCTGCTCAAACGAATTTACTTGCTTTAAATGCAGCGATTGAAGCTGCAAGAGCGGGAGAAGAAGGACGAGGATTTGCAGTTGTAGCAGATGAAGTAAGAAAGCTAGCGGAGTTATCATCAAATTCAGCTAATAAAATTTCGGATCTTATAACAGCAATTCAGGAAGAAACGCAACTTGCAGTCAACTCAATGGACAAGGCAACTGAGGAAGTTGAGCAAGGGATTCTGACTGTTAATAATGCAGGTATTTCATTTGGACAAATTGAAAAATCTGTTCAGGAACTTACGAATGATATGCACGAGGTTTCTTCTGCTATTCAACAAATGGCAGCAAGTACAGAACAAGTATTAGGCTCCGTGAGTATAGTTTATGAAGTAGCGTCCGCTACTGTGGCAGGTACTGAAGAAGTATCTTCGGCTACTGAAGAACAACTTGCATCAATGGAAGAAATAACAGCGTCGTCCAATGCTTTATCGAAGATGGCAGAAGAGATGCAAACACTAATCTCTAAATTTAAAGTGTAAGAAACACACCCATATCTTTCGCTAAATAATAGCGAGAGAATGGGTGTTTTTTGTGGTATTCTTGCTATTTCTACCATTGAGATATTATCTCTAACTAAAAAAAAACCAACTTTCGAAATAGAAAGTTGGTAAATATTCGTTATTCCAGTATTTTGATTTTTACGTTTTTACGTCCCCATTTGTAGGCTTCGCTTGTGGAAGAGAAAAATACATCAATTTTGTTTCCTTTAATTCCTGCACCGGTGTCACCAGCGATGGCGTAACCATAACCTTCTACATATACTTTCGTTCCAAGTTTAATGACATCTGGATCTACAGCAATTACTTTAATATCTGGATTTCTTTTTAAGTTAATACCAGTAGAAGTGATGCCCGAACAACCATTGCAGTTCCCTGTAAATGCACTTGCAGATACGATGAATTCCTTCACTACCTTATCCTCAGAATCCGAGCGAGAAGGGTTTTTGGTTTTTGCTACATTTCCATTAGGAGAAAGAACTAGTTTTTGTTTTGGTTGAATATTATCTGATTTCAATTTGTTCCAAGATTTTAAGTCGGCAATAGACACTTTTTGTGATTTTGCAATTTTATATAATGTGTCTCCTTTTTGTACCGTGTAAGTTGAAGATGCGGCTAAGCTTGTATTTGCTCCGCTAACCAATAGTGCAATTATGATGATGAGTGTTCCAAGAGTTTTCTTCAAATACTCTACTCCTTGCTATTTAGTCTAAGTTCATATTAGCAGAATTTTATTACAGGAATATTACGGTAGTTTATTAATAGCGTTACAGAATAGAAAGTGCCTATTACAATGGGTAAGGAAAATGTATGCTCTGTTATTAAGTAATATGCTAAAAAGTCTTAATTAAGATTCTACAGTTTCATTTATGCAGTTAAGAATTCTAATTGGATGTTATAAAATGAAATTATCTTAACATTTTAAAAAATAGACAACAATGATGAATTGTTTGAATTATAATGATATTTAAAGGAGTGTATATCATGCTAAAGAAACCTAAAATGCTTCAAGCTGGAGATAAAGTAGCAACCATTAGTTTGTCATGGGGTGGAGCAGGAGAACCTGATTTGAAGTGGAGATATGAGCAAGGGGTAGAAAGGTTAGAAAAAGTGTTTCAATTAGAAGTT
Organism: Psychrobacillus sp. NPDC058041; assembly: GCF_042885655.1. Taxonomy (NCBI): domain Bacteria; kingdom Bacillati; phylum Bacillota; class Bacilli; order Caryophanales; family Bacillaceae; genus Psychrobacillus; species Psychrobacillus sp. NPDC058041. Next base: position 79,868 of record NZ_JBHVRO010000009.1, on the reverse strand, counting down.
GTGCCAATGCCAAATAGTCTAATGGGTGGAGATTATTTATACGAGAACCCTAAGGCACGCGCAGAAGACTTAATGAACGCATTTAAAGATCCAACGATAAAAGGGATAGTTTCGAATATTGGTGGTAGCGAAAGTATTCGCCTATTACCATATATTGATTTTGATGTTATTCGAGATAATCCAAAAGTATTTATAGGTTATTCGGATTCGACGGTTACGCATTTATTTTGTCACAAAGCAGGAATTTCTTCATTTTATGGTCCATCTGTGTTAGTGGATTTTGCGGAAAATGTAGAAATGCATGAGTATACAGTAGAAGCATTGAAAAAGACTTTATTCTCGAATGATGTAATTGGTGAAGTAAAACCAGCAACTGAATGGACTAGTGTACGTTTAGAATGGATTATTGAGAATAAAAATTCAAAACGACGAATGAATACAAATAGAGGGTATGAATTGCTTCAAGGCACTGGGGTTGTACAAGGCAGATTAATCGGAGGATGTATCGAGGTGCTGGAATTTGCTAAAGGAACTGCGCTATGGCCAGAAGCATCCTATTGGGAAAATAGTATTTTATTCTTCGAAACTTCGGAAGATATGCCAGAACCAACTCTTATCGAATATTGGCTACGAAATTATGGCTCGCAAGGAATTTTACAAAATGCAAAAGGAATAGTTTTTGGAAAGCCTCAAAATGAAAAATACTATGAGGAATACAAGGAATCCATTTTAAGAATTATGAAAGAACTTGATTTGAACGAGTTACCAGTGCTTTATAATTTGAACTTCGGACATACCGAACCAAAATTTGTTCTTCCATACGGAGCGTTGGCTGAAATTGATTGCGAAAATTGTACATTTTCTATTTTAGAAAGTGGAGTTGAGTAATAGATGCCTTCTTATATAGTAATAGGCGGTGGTATTTTGGGTGCTTCCACCGCCTATCATCTTGCAAAAGAAAACGTGCAAGTAACGCTTGTGGACCGAAAGGATTTAGGACAGGCAACGGATGCAGCAGCAGGAATAATTTGTCCGTGGATTTCACAAAGAAGAAATAAAAAATGGTACGAGCTAGTAAAAAATGGGGCAAAGTATTACAACCAACTTGTAGAAGAACTCAAAACTTTGGGTGAAACTTCGACTGGTTATAAACAAGTAGGGGCTATTGCGCTTCATAAAGATGAGAAAAAGTTACAGAAAATGCTAGAAAGAGCTATTGAAAAGCGTGAAGATGCTCCAGAAATAGGTGAACTGAAAATACTCACGGCGGAAGAAACAAAAGCACTTTTCCCTCTTATTTCAGAAGATTTTTCCTCACTATATGTAGAAGGGGCGGCGCGAGTAGATGGCCGTGCTATGAGAGATGCATTAATTGGGGGGGCTCAAAAACTAGGAGCAGAAATAATTTATGGGAATGCAGAAATTTCAAACGGTAGCGTATTAGTCAATGGAAAACTATTAAGCACAGATCGAATCGTTTTAACAGCAGGAGCTTGGGGAAATGAACTTCCTTTAAAATTAGGAGCTGATATGAAAGTAAGTTCTCAAAAAGCTCAAATTATGCATTTTAGGATTGAAAACGAAGCTACTGGAGATTGGCCAGTAGTACTACCTCCGACAAATCAGTACTTGCTCGCATTTGATGATGGGAGAGTTGTAGCTGGTTCCACATATGAAGAAAATACAAAATTCGATATAAGTGTAACGGAAGCAGGAAAATTAGAATTAATAGAGAAATCTACTAGTATTGCAAAATTATTGGAAACTTCATTAATAGAGGAAGTAAGAGTAGGGTTCAGACCATATACACCAGAATTTCTTCCTATTATAGGAAAAGTTCCAGGTTTTGATTCAATTTATTTTGCAAATGGCTTAGGAGCTTCTGGATTAACTGCTGGACCTTTTGTAGGAGCAGAGCTAGCTCGTTTAGCATTGGGGGAGAAAACTGTGCTGGATTTATCAGCATACGCACCGGTTTGAGTGATTAAGGGGATGGGGGAAACAGTATGAATTCACAAGTTGAAGAAGTAAATGATATGATAGTTGTAAATGCATTAGAAAAGAGTTTAGCTATTATTCGTTTTGACTTAAATCGTCGAGTAGCATATGTAAATGATAATTTTGCCAAAGAACTTGGTTATACAAAAGAAAAAGTGATGGGGATGAACCATCGTGATTTTTGTTTTCCAAAGTACTTGAATAGCCCTGAATATGAAGCATTATGGAGAGACTTATTTGCAGGGAAGACAGTTCATAATAAGGTAGAACGCAAAGATATTAATGGAAATAGTGTAATGCTTGAAGCGACTTATATGCCGATATTTGGTGAGAGTGGTCAAGTTCTAGGCGTTACCAAAGTTGCTACAAACGTAACGGAGCAACATCAAACAATCATGGTTGTTACAAATGAGTTAAATGAAATGTCAGAAGGACTAAACAACCGTGCAGAGACTGGTATGAAAAGAAGTCAAAATCTTTTAGAGACAATAGATGAAATTGCAAAGGGTGCTAAAGAAAGTACAGAAACCTTAGTGAGTTTGCAAGTTCAGGCTGACTCTATTCGAGGTATTGTACAAACTATACGAGAAATTGCTGCTCAAACAAATTTATTGGCATTAAATGCAGCAATAGAAGCGGCGCGTGCAGGGGAACATGGTCGTGGATTTAATGTCGTTGCACAAGAGGTACGCAAACTAGCGGCAAGAGTAGAAGCATCCATTGTGGAAGTACGCGAAAATATTGAAGGCATTGCAAAAGAAGTAAATAAAGTAACGCATAGCAATGGAAAGTCTCAACAAAGCATTGAAAAAAGCCAAGATGAAATTCGAATTGCTTTAGAAGAGTTTAAAGAGATTGCCAAAGCATCTGAAAAACTAGAAGCGCAAACAGCTCATTTCGTCAAACTAATCTAACCCTTGTATGACAACTATGTTACTAGTGCCTGGCACCAGTAACACCTTTGTAACAATTGGAGGATGATTCTGAATATTTTCACCGAAACATGTTACACTGTATAGTGGTATTGGAGGGGAAGATGTTGAGTAGTCATTCGATTGTTTATGTTGAAATAAAGCGGGAAATCGATTTTTATTATCAAATGCAGCATATTGAAATGAGATTTGAGCTTCATTTAAATATAGAAGGAATTGCTTCGGAGCGACATCAATTTAAGCTTGAGCATGTTCACGATGTATCGCATAAGCCTTTTTCCTTTGGTGGTGGCATTTTGTATTTACATACAAATCAAGGTGTTTTCCCATACAATATTCAAGAAGATCCTTCTTACTTTATACATGTCTTCAAGTCTTTAAAAGCACAAAAATAATAGTTTTATTATATTGATTGAACGGAATTTTATGAATCATCTAACTTATTAATGGGTGATTGTAATTGGCCTTTATCGTGCTATAATGAGAAATATTCAAATAGCACTTACTCGTATAATCGCAGGAATATGGCCTGCAAGTTTCTACCGGCTTACCGTAAATGAGCTGACTATGAGTGGCAATACGATAATAGAGTTTTGGCATTTTGTCATATATTCTTTTATTTCTGTTCGAATTTTCAGCTCGAATGGCATTGTTCCACTCCTTTAGCGAGTGGGTACAAAGTCATCGAGCTTTTTTGTGTTTAAAAATTTAAACTTGAGGGGAAGCCTGTAAAGATGAAATTATTAAAAGAAAAAATCGTACAACATGGTAAAGTTCTATCGGAGAATGTATTAAAAGTAGACACGTTCTTAAATCATCAAATTGATCCAGTTTTAATGCAAGCGATTGGAGAAGAATTTGCTACTCGTTATAAGGATGCTGGTATTACTAAAATTGTAACAATCGAATCTTCTGGTATTGCTCCTTCTATGTTTGCAGCATTAACTCTTGGAGTCTCAGTTGTTTTTGCTAGAAAACGCAAATCTTTAACGTTATCTGATAATTTATATACATCAAAGGTACATTCTTTTACAAAAAATGAAACAAATGATATTTCTATTTCGAAAGACTTCATAACAAGCGATGATGTAGTATTAATCATTGACGACTTCCTGGCGAATGGACAAGCGGTGCTTGGTTTGCTTGATATTGTAGAGCAAGCTAATGCAACAACTGCTGGCGTTGGGATTGTAATTGAAAAAGGATTCCAAACAGGTGGATCTCTTGTTCGTGAGCTTGGAGTTCGTGTAGATTCACTTGCGAATATTAAATCGTTAGAAAATGGAACAGTGGAATTTTTTGAGGAGGATTTCACTAGATGAAAAATACATTGAAAAATACCACGCTTGGTATCCAGCATCTCCTTGCTATGTATGCAGGAGCGGTAATGATTCCCTTAATAGTTGGTGGATCGCTAGGACTCCCTTCTGATCAATTAACTTATTTAGTTGCTATTGATATATTAATGTGTGGTATTGCTACCATCTTGCAAGTAATGAGTAATCGATTTTTTGGAATTGGTCTTCCAGTTGTATTAGGATGTACATTTACTGCGGTTGGTCCGATGATTGGTATCGGAAAAGAATATGGAATTTCTTCTATTTACGGGGCTATCATCGTTTCTGGTATTTTTGTTATTGTTATTAGTGGAGTTTTTGGTCAACTTGTAAAATTCTTTCCTCCAGTTGTTACTGGTTCTGTTGTAACAATTATTGGAGTGACGCTTATTCCTGTGGCTATTACGAATATGGGTGGAGGCCAAGGAGCAGAAGACTTTGGGTCGACTTCAAATATTATATTGGCATTTGGTACATTACTTTTTATTGTGTTACTTTATCGTTTTTCATCGGGATTTATTAAAGCTGTTTCTATCTTACTTGGATTAGTTGCTGGAACGATTGCATCAATATTTATGGGGAAAGTAGATTTCACTCCGTTTAAAGAGGCTAATCTTTTCCATATGGTGCATCCTTTTTACTTCGGCACACCAACATTCGATTGGTCACCAATTATTACGATGATTTTAGTGGCAATGGTTTCTTTAGTAGAATCGACAGGCGTTTATTTTGCTCTTGGAGATATAGTAGATAAAAAGATTTCAAAAAAAGAATTATCAAAAGGGTATCGTGCGGAAGGTATTGCTGTATTACTTGGTGGTATTTTTAATTCATTCCCATATACAACTTTTTCTCAAAACGTTGGACTTCTTCAAATGTCAGGAGTTAAATCCAAAAACGTTATTTACATTACAGGTGGAATGCTTATAGCGCTTGGGTTCATTCCTAAAATTGCTGCAATAACAACAATTATCCCCGTGTCTGTTCTTGGCGGAGCAATGTTGGCGATGTTTGGAATGGTCGTATCTCAAGGCATTAAGATGCTTAGCAAAGTTGTAACGGAAACCCAAGACAATGCAATGATTATAGCTTGTTCTGTTGGTATGGGACTTGGAGTATCTGTAGTCCCTAACTTATTTGACTCTCTTCCATCTGGCATTCAAATTTTAACAAGTAACGGGATTGTTGCAGGAAGTATGACAGCGATAATATTGAATATATTATTTAATATGCTTCCTTCTAAGAAAGCAAATCAGCTTAAAACTGAATAAATGTTGCCTTGAATACCCCACATATTCTAAGGTGAAATATGTTATAATGTCGCCTCCTTTTTCTATTTATTTAGGAAAAGGAGGCGACATTTTTTATTGTGAGAAGGCAGATTAGGTTCTGTTAAACAGTAATGTTAGTTTTGAGACAAAAAAAGACCATCACAATTAGATGGTCTTCTTCAACTAAAGCACGAAGTGAGCTCTATTTTTAGAGATTTTGAGTTATGGTGCATTTTCTCTTAAATTATTCTAGTTGCCCGCTTAGAATCGTAAAGACAGGCAAGTTAATCCACCATCTTGCTTGATGAACTCAGACATTTCCACTTCAATAACGGAGTAACCAGCAGCAGTAATCTTTTTCTTTGTCTCCTCGTATCTTTTTGGGATAATTACATAGTCGTTGATACGAATGCAGTTAGCCGCATATTCCTCTTCTTCATTGACGATGATTTTGTTAAAATCTCGGAACAACTCATTGTCGATGAATTCTCCTGCTAGCACTAAAGTGTTGTCCCCTATGTAGGAAATCCCTGTCTTAAAGTGGAAAAACTTTTCTACAGGTACTATCGTTGCACTATAATCGTATTTCTCTAAAATTTCTTTGAGCTGGCTTGCCCCTTCTTCATTTGTTCGGTTGGAAAGACCAATGTAAAAATGGTTATCTACCTGCATTACGTCACCGCCATCAAGTGTACCCGGCTCAAGAATTGACTCTATCTCGCTGTAGAAATTCGATAGCACTTCTCGCATTTCTACAATTTCCCCATTGCGACTTTCTGCGCCAGGATTTGTAATAATGGCACATTTTTCAGTAAGAATCGCTGTGTCTTCTACAAAAGTAGAGTCAGGAAATCGTTCATCCGCCTCAAGAACGGTTACTTTTACACCGCATTGTTTCAATGCATCAATATAGTTGCTGTGCTGTTCAAACGCTTTTTCATAATCGGGTTTACCTAAATCTACGGTTGTTAAACCGTTTACAAAGCTTTTGCTAATTTTGCGTACTATAGTGTGTGAAAAATTCATCTGGATTTGCCTCCCTAAAATAAATAATATAAGCGGCTTCAGTTCATGTTCCTGACTGCTACAGCTTATATGAATACTTTACGTTTTTACGAGATTACAGTAAAATCAAAAGATATTATGGAAACCATAACAGTTTTTTATCGATACTTAGCACTGTACTTATGAACCAGTTCAAAAAATCTGATAATATGGAGTAGAGATTTAATGGAATTAAGACATCTGAAAACTTTCCAATTCGCAGCAGAGTACTTAAATTTTACTAAGGCTGCGCAACAGTTAAACTTTACTCAGCCTGCAGTAACTGTACAAATTCAGTCGCTTGAACAAGAATTGAAACAGCAGCTATTTATACGGATAGGAAAGAAGATCTTTTTGACACCTGCAGGTGAAGTTCTTAAAACATATACAGATCAGCTTTTTTCCATAGTAGAGGAGATAGAGTCATCATTCGCCGAACTTTCAAATTCGAATGGCAATGTAACGATTGCCGCTGGTGAAAGCTATTGTACCTATTATTTTCCTTATGTCATTTCTGAATACCTGAAGCTATATCCCAAAGTACAGATTAAGTTGATTTCCTGTAACAGTGATGAAGTTATAAAAGGGGTAGAATCAAACAAATATGATATAGGGATTATTTCAGGCGACCTAAGTAATAATGGAATTACAAACATCGTGATTGCAGAGGAAGACATGGTTCTAGTAGTTTCTAAAGACTTATATGATAGGTATCCGGAAGACCAATTACTGACGAAATTTCCTTTAATTAAATACCAAGCTGACGGATATTTTGAATCGATGATGAGTAAATATTTGAGACAATCGAAACTCTCATTACAAAACGTAATAGAATTTGGTAGTTTAGATGCGATCAAAAAGGCTGTATTAAATAATATGGGGGTAGCGTTGTTAATCAGTGACTTTATAAAAAAAGAAATTAGCAATGGTGATTTAATCCCGATCCTAGTTACTGAGAACAAGGTAAAAGTAAACACTTCTATCATTACGTTGAAGGAAAAAGAAAACTTAGTAACAATTCAATCTTTTATTGATGTAATCCAAAAAATTTGGGATAGCATTCCTACTATGGAATAACAAATTCCAACGATATTCTTTTACAGTAAAATTACACCGTTATAAGCGGGAGGTAACGATATGACAGGTGGAATAGGAGACAACAGGGTCACATTAAGCCCTAGTGATGTCTACATCCATCCTTCTAGCATAAATGCATTCATTTTATCACCCCCTTATTTAATCTATCCAATTAACTGGACCTTTTCTTGAATAAGGTAGTATTGTCTAGATAACCAGGTAATATCTAAGGTGCAAAGGGAATAACACCTGTTATCAATAAAATAAAAATTACTGCAAATTAGATTGGAAAAGATAGTGATAAAATTAAAGAAATGATCGGTAGCATATTCTTTTCCGTTTTCTTGGATATCCCTATTATGGAGCATACAAGACCAATAGTTGTAAATCCATAAGTGATATAGTCCCCGGCAAGAGAACCTATCATCACAATTCTTGTAGGTTGAACAAAAGTAATAAAAAAGCAAGTAATCCCGACTGCCAAAGCAATATAACTGATTACGCTATATTTTCGTGGAAAAGTTGCGTTGGTTTCCAAGTAATCCCCTCCTTTAAAGTTATTTAACAAACTGGAACAATTGTTGAACACAAGTAAACAACACTCTTCAACTAACCTACGCCCTTTCTTCTTGAGACTTAACTTGAGTTTAACTCCTGAACATTGTAATGTTATTGTTATCTATCTTGATTTTCATAGTATGCTTCATTCGCATATTTCTGATCAGTTCCTTTGAGATAAGCTAAAATTATCTTCGGACGTTTAAGTAAAGCCCAGTCTCCGTGTTTATCAAACTTTCTGCAAGAAGTTATCATCCCATTTTGAATTGTTCCGTATTTTTTTCCATTCTTCTTTCCCCAATCCTTTAATCGTCTAGCAAAATCAGCATCTTCTGCCATAAGCATATCTTCATTAAAACCATTAATCGACTTAAAATCCTTTTTGTAGCACCAAAAGATTCCGACAGATATTGCTCCATATTTAAGGAGTAGTGGGCCAATTAATAACAAGGTTGAAACAAATATTCCTAAAGACATTCTTTCAAATTTCCCTGTAACTCCACCCCCGATGTACTTTCCGGTTGTTAAGTATTTCTCTACATTAGACAACACATGATCGTTCACCTGGGTATCTGCATCAATTGTAACGATGATTTCACCTTTCGCTATATCAACACCTGCGTTCCTAATCTTAGAAAGGTTTTTATCGTTATTCTTTATCGTTATACATTTGTATGATTTCGCAATTTCTTCTGTTCTGTCTGTACATCGATTTAAAACAACGATGACTTCAACCTGATTTTCAAATAACATTGAGGCTTTTGAAATAGATTCCAAGCATTTTCCAATATACTTTTCTTCATTATGGGCAGGTATGATAATTGAGAATTTTATATCCTCTTTATGTTTATCTTCTGAAAAATTCTTTCTTTCTGTCATACAATATCTCTCCCTTATATCGAAATAATTAATTTGTATTATTTCCCTTGAAACAACAAAAGCGACTGTTGACCTGTTTATTTAAGTGCAATTTTTCACATTCTTTTTTTATATTAATAAGTTTTCAATTGAAACCCAACCAAAATACGCTCAAGTGATACCCATTCAATGAACTTTGGCTTTTCCCCCTGTTCACACAGTACGTGCGACTTTCACCGCATACGGCGTTCCAGCTAATACAATGCATTCACTTCTATGTATATTCTAGATTGATCGTTTTCTTCCTTCCGAAATCAAATTGTTTCATTTTGACATTCTATTCGAAGTCCATTAAGTTTTTCCTTGTGCTTTTTTGTAAGATTTCAAGAAAGTAAATCCAAAAATAAGCGAACACGAAGGGTAATACCCCTTCGTGTTTTTTTGTGTAAAGTCTCCGGGGATTTTTGTGATGTGAGAAAAGTCACTGCTGTTGAAAGGTAAAATTTTGAACGAGATTAACTTTTTATGGGGGATGGTCTCGGCTTCTAGTGAATTGGTTGCGACTTCAAAGAAATTGGTCTCGCTTGAAAGAAATTTAGTCTCGCTTAACTTGAAATTGGTCTCGAACAGACATTTTTTGTTAATATTTTGTCCTAATATGAAGAATTTTTTTAATTTTTCTATTTCGAAATCCGAATCATTATGGTAGGATTGTATAATCTATAAGATGTGAGGAACAAATAATGAGGATTAAAGATTGGGATCGAAGTTTAAAAGTAAGGTTATTTGGAGAATTTTTTACTAATTTAAGTTTTTGGATGGTATTTCCGTTTCTTGCTATTTATTTTGCGTCAGAATTTGGGACGAGTTTGACGGGAATATTGCTTGTAATATCACAAGTATTTGGAGTTGCGGCAAATTTGGTAGGAGGGTACTGTGCGGATCGTTTTGGTAGAAGAACGATGTTATTCTTTTCTGCTATTTCTCAGGGGATTATGTTTGTCATATTTGCATTTGCTAATTCACCGTGGTTGAACTCACCAACGATTAGTTTCGTAGCGTTTGCACTTGCGGGAGTAGCAGGTTCATTTTATCATCCAGCAAGCCAGGCTATTGTAGCGGATGTAATACCAGAGAATCAAAGAAGTACAGTTTTTTCTGTGTTTTATACATCTGTGAATATTACTGTCGTAGTTGGTCCAATTATTGGAGCAGTTCTATTCTTTCAATATCGTTTTCCACTACTCTTAATTGGTGGAATTATTTCTTGTATAGTTGGGCTTGCCCTTCGATTTTTGACGGAAGAAACATTGCCGAAAGAAATGAAAGAACAGATGGCAAATGACGGCAGTAATTGGATGCAAGTAGTAATCAAGCAAGTGCGAACTTATGGATTAATCGTAAAAGATAAAGTGTTTTTCTTGTTCGTTGTTGCAGGTATTTTACTCGGTCAAACATATATGCAACTAGATATGTTAATACCAGTTTATATGAAAGATGCAATTGATAAGCAGGTTCTTGGAAATTTATTTGGTCGAGAATGGGCTGTTACAGGGGAAGGTTCCTTTGGTATGTTATTATCAGAGAATGGATTATTAGTTGTTCTATTCACTGTTATTGTAACAAGATGGATGTCGAAGTATCCTGAAAAGTGGGTGTTTTTCTTTTCCTCATTTTTATATATGGTAGCGATGTTCGTTTTCCCGATGACCGCGAACTTCTGGGTGTTCCTTCTTGCGATGGCAATATTTACACTAGGGGAGTTAGCTACAGTTGGATTACAAGAAAGCTTTGTTTCTAAATTAGCGCCGGCTGATATGCGAGGACAATACTTTGCTGCAGCGAGTCTACGTTACACCATCGGACGCACGATTGCACCACTTGTGTTTCCACTTGTAACATTGATAGGCTTTAGCTGGACGTTTGTCATTTTGGCTATATTAGCATTACTTAGTGGGGTTATTTATTTGATTACATTTAAGGAATACAATAAAAGACAAAACGAAATACGTGTATAAATTGGACAAGGGGTGCTCTCTAATGAGAACACCCCTTGATTTTTGTATAGGTAAAACATAACTTTTGAATTTTAAATTTCATCCCGATTGAAATCGGGGAATAATTTCCATGAAAGACTCATCTTTCAATGCCGCGGTAAATTGTTCCACTGGTTGCCTTCTAACCTAAGCAACGTAAACCCTACCTTCTTTTACGTCCTTGCGACCCTTTAGTCGCTCCAGTGTGAATAAGTATTATCAAAAACACATAAAGCAGAATGCCAAATTTCTAAAATTTATGTCATACCAAAATTGTTAACAAACTGCATTATCTCATTTTTTTATATAGATGTCAAGAATTTTTATTGAAGCGACCTCTTATCACATATACGACCATATTAGACGCATGATATACTAGTTCAATCAAACTATTAGAAGTGTAGGTGTAATGAATGGAAACTTGGGACATTTACAATGAAAAACGAGAGAAAACAGGAAGGACTCATATAAGAGGAGAAGATATGCAAGAAGGTGATTTTCATCAAGTAGTCCATATTTGGATAGTGAATGAAAATGGGGAATTTTTAATCCAACAACGACAATCATGGAAAAAAGGATGGGCGAATATGTGGGACTGTGCAGCTGCGGGTGCTGTACTTTCAAGTGAAACAAGTGAAATGGCTGCAATACGAGAGACAAAAGAAGAAATCGGTCTAGATTTGCAAATGGAGCAAGCTGAAATATTATTTACTATAAAATTTTCTAGAGGATTCGATGACCATTGGCTTGTAAAGCAAAACGTCCATATTAATGATTTGAGTCTACAATATGAAGAAGTAGCAGATGCAAAATGGGCAACAATGGAAGAAATTAAGGCTTTAGTCGAAAGCGGGGAATTTATTCAGTATGATATTCTGGATTTTTTGTTCGAGTTAATTAATTCAAGAATCTCTTTAAAGAAAGCAACATTCCATGATACCGAAACATTGTTTGAATTACAAAAAAAAGTATTTACACCGCTTTATGAAAAATATGAAGATCATGAAACAAGTCCAGTGCATCAAACTTTTGATAGGTTTAAGGAGCGTTTAAATACAGGGGATTTTTATAAAATAATTTATACAAATGCTTTAGTAGGTAGTGTCCATGTATATTCAAAATCCCCTGGAGTTATGCGATTGCATATGATAAATATATTAGATGAGTACCAAGGGAAGGGAATAGCTCAGCAAGTCATATCTAGATTAGAAAGTATGTATCCAGAGGTAACTAAATGGGAATTGGACACCATTCTTGAAGAAGAAAAAAACTGTTATCTATATGAGAAAATGGGTTACGTTCAAACAGAAGATAAATGGAAAATAAACGATAAAATGACACTTGTGCACTATGTAAAAGCTGCTAATTTGAATCATATGAAGCCTTTATGAGTCTTGCTCAGATCTAAAGTTTACAGGATTTCATGGTAAAGCTGCCGATTTACTGTAAGAGCAGGTAGGACAAATATAGAACACAAGACTACCGATAGCTGGAAGTGACTCAGTCACTAAGTCACTTCCAACACCTCTAAATCTAATGGTAGTTGATGTATAGTCCAAAGCACTCGAGAAATGTGAAGAATTAAAGTGCGCTTGTCATAATGATTTTAAAATTTACTTTATGATTATCTAACTGAAACAGGTGCAAAGAACTCGTTATAAAGCTCTTGTAATATTTTATTTTCATTGCTCATATGAACGCCAAAAGCTAAGCTTACTTCTGAAGATCCTTGGTTAATCATTTCAATATTGGAGCCAGTCCTTGAAATTGCAGTAGCTGCTCGTGCAGCTAGACCAGTATTGTTATTCATTCCTTCGCCAACTACTACAATCATCGAAAACTCATGACGAAAGTGTACCTCTTCCGCATGAAGTTCTTCTCTCACTCGTTTAATAATTCTTATTTCTTTTTCAGCTGTTAGTTGATGACTTCTTAAAATCACTGAAATATCATCTAATCCAGAAGGTGTATGCTCATACGAGATAAGTTCTTCTTCTAAAATTTGCAGTAATTTTCGACCGAATCCAATTTCACGGTTCATCAAATATTTACTCACATATAAAATAGAGAAGCCACTATCTGCTGATATTCCAGTAATCGGACGATGTTTCCCTTTTCTTTCTGCCACAATTTTTGTGCCAGGAGCTGAAGGATTATTTGTGTTTTTAATACATACTGGTATGCCTGCTTTATAAACAGGCATTAAGGCTTCGTCATGGAAAACAGAAAATCCTGCATAGGAAAGCTCACGCATCTCTCGATAAGTGATTTCCTCAATTTCCATTGGGTCATTGACAACTTTTGGATTTGCACAAAACACCGAGTCTACATCCGTAAAGTTTTCATAAAGATCTGCATGAACGGATGCAGCTAATATTGATCCAGTAATATCCGAACCACCACGGTCAAAAGTTCGTAATAATCCAGCACGTGTAAAACCAAAAAATCCAGGGAATACGACAATTTCATTCATCCCTATTAGATGACTTAAATTTTCATAAGCTTCCGGCAAAGCAAGTGCACGCTCGGGAAGATCATTTACAATGAGCCCAGCAGTTTTTGGACTAACATACTGAGCAGGTAGCCCAATGCTTGTAAAATATGTAGAGATGAGTTTAGCGTTATTATCTTCGCCACTCGCTTTAATATTATCAACAAAGTATTCTACATCTGACATATCTGTAGAAATGCGTACGCGTAAATCGTTCTCAATCACGTCACATATCGTTTGGTCTAATCTTAGATCTATAGCAATTTCTCTGTATCGATTTAGTACTTGCTGAAGCTTTGTTTCTGTCTCTTCAAGATTTAAAGCTGCATTCGCTAATTCTATTAATAAGTCCGTTACTTTTTTGTCCGAATTAAAACGTTTACCAGGTGCAGACACAACGACGAATTTTCTTGTTGGATCTGACTGGATTATTGTAGCCACTTTTTTTATTTGCTCAGCACTTGCTACTGAGGTTCCTCCAAACTTACTCACTTTCATTTCATCATATCCTTATTTATTTTTTGTGCATCCAGGGAAAACAAATGATTTTATACAGTGTACAAAGTATAAGACTTAACGTCAATACATTTGATGAAAAAAATATCTATATTAAAAAAATATGAACATTTTAGTTATAAGATTAATTAAAGTTCGTAAAATAAGTGAAATGAATAAAGGGAAGTTTTGTTAGCTGGATATTTTCACTTGAATAACGAATAATAAAATTATATTTTTTTTTGCATGTTTTAAATAGCGTATTATCAAGCTTTTTTTAAAATGATTAAAAATGATAGCGTTTCCAAGTTTTTTAACTATATTGACAATTAAAATAAGTGTGAGTATGATGAGTTTAACTTTACTCAGCAAATGTCCTCCACTTTAAAAAGTGGTCTGAAATGTCGACAATTCAGCAGGAACAAAATCCGGTCTGAATAAAGTAAATACCTCCGTTATTCGATAAATGACGAGGAATAATTATTCTTAATACAACTAAAACAATATTGATGGAGACAAGCTTTACATTTTGATTCTAAAGAGAGCTGATGGTTGGTGAAAATCAGTGATTTCAAGTGTAGGGTAGCACTCTTGAATTGGTGAACTGAACATTGAAGTAGGTTCATTCGTGTGATGCGCGTTAAGCATGTTAAGAGGCTGCAATTTTTTTGCAGTGAATTTGGGTGGTACCGCGTGAGTTTATTATAAGCTCTTCGCCCCTTACATTTGTAAGGGAGCGAAGGGCTTTTTTGCTTTTAGAAAGATAAAACCAAAAAACATTTGAACAGAAGGAGAAAAAAATATGACATACAATATATTAATCAGTGACCCACTAAGTGAGGATGGTATTTACCCTTTAAGACAAGCAGAAGGATTTAATATCGTAGTAGATACAAGCCTAACTCCAGAACAATTAGGAGATAAAATTGGTGAATTTGATGCATTGTTAGTTCGTAGTCAAACACAAGTAACTCGTGAGATTATTGAAAAAGGAACAAACTTAAAAATTATTGGACGAGCTGGTGTTGGTGTAGATAATATCGATCTTCCTGCGGCAACGGAACGAGGAATTATAGTAGTCAATGCTCCAGATGGAAATACAAACTCTGCAGCGGAACATACGATTGCCATGTTAATGTCACTTGCACGTAATATTCCTCAAGCATTCCATGCATTGAAAAATCAAAAATGGGATCGCAAATCATTTATTGGAGTAGAAGTTAAAAATAAAACACTTGGCGTTGTTGGACTAGGAAGAATTGGAGCAGAGGTTGCTGCTCGTGCAAAAGGACAACGAATGAATGTAATTGCTTACGATCCATTCTTAACACTTGAGAAAGCAGAAAAAATGGGTGTGCAATTTGGGACGATTGAAGATGTTATTAAAGCAGCAGATTTTATTACTGTGCATACTCCATTATTAAAAGAGACACGTCATTTAATAAATAAAGAAGCTTTTGAAAAAATGAAAGACGGCGTTCAAATAGTGAACTGTGCACGGGGTGGCATTATTGATGAAGATGCCTTATATGATGCTATTGTTTCTGGTAAAGTTGCTGGGGCAGCATTAGATGTTTTTGAAGAAGAACCGTTTTTAGATCATAAGCTACTTACATTACCACAAGTGATTGCAACACCACATTTAGGGGCAAGTACTGTGGAAGCACAAGAAATCGTTGCTGTGGATGTTTCTCACGATGTAGTTAGTTTTTTACAAGGCGGTGTTGTTAAAAATCCAGTAAACCTTCCTTCAGTACCAAAAGATGTATTAGTTAAAATTGAGCCTTATTTCAATTTAGTTGAAAAGTTAGGTACATTTTTAAGTGACTTAACAGCCGGAGTTGCGGAAGAAGTAAACATCACGTATTCTGGAGAACTTTCAAATATAGATGTGCGACCATTGACAAGAAATGCAGTAAAAGGACTCCTGAAAAGTAAACTAGGAGAGTCAGTAAATGATGTAAATGCAAAATTTCTTGCAGACCGCATCGGCATCGTTGTGAATGAATTGAAAACAACTAAATCAAAAGGATTTACAAGTTTAATAACGGTTGAAGTGAAAACAGCAACAGAAACACGAAAAGTTGCCGGTACATTATTAAATGGACTAGGAGCTCGAATATTACGAGTTGATGATTTAATCGTCGATGTTGTACCAGAAGGACATTTACTATTCATTCGTCATAAAGACCAACCAGGTGCAATTGGTCGTGTAGGTACACTTTTAGCAACAAAAGGTGTAAATATCGCAGCGATGCAAGTAGGTCGATCTGAAGTTGGTGGAGACGCAATTATGATGATTTCTATTGACAAACATGTTGAAAAAACGGGAATCGAACAATTAAAGGAATTAGCAGATATATCAGATGCAACACCGATAGACTTATAAAAGTCAAAATAAATACATTTTCTTAACAAGCGAGTTCCCAGTCAAATATTTGACTGGGAACTTGCTTTTCTACTATTCAAGAATGGTAATTAGCTCATGCAAGTTCTTTATTGTATAAGTAGGTTTTACTTCTTCACTTACTTCTTTATTTTCGCGGTTTATCCATACAGATTTCATTCCAACTTTGGAAGAACCGAGAATATCGGTCATTAAATTATCCCCTACCATTAAAGCTTCATCTTTATTAACTCCAGCAATTTCTAATGCATGCTCAAAAATAGAAGGATCTGGTTTTCCTTTTCCAAAGGCTCCAGAAATAATAATATGATCGAAGTAAGGAGCTATCTCTGGTGTAATTTTTAACTTCGTATTTTGAAGACTAGGCGAGCCGTTCGTGATTAAGAAAAGTATATATTTACCTTTTAGTAAATCTAATACTTCAAAGGTTTCTTCATAAACAAAAGGACTTTCTTTTCGCATTTTCGGAAAGTATGTAGATAGTTCTTCTCCTAGAGCTGTATCGTCTATACCGAGGTGATGTAATCCTTTTACCCATGAATTTCGTTGATATATAGGTACAATTGCTTTCATCTTTTGAAATTCTTCACTCGGATCATCGAATGTTCCCCATAGTCCTTCAAAAGGATTTATTCCGATCATTTGAGTAAATGGGCGTGTTTCATATGTATCGTATAATTTACTTGCTTCAAAACGAACGGATAACTCTAAAGCTTGCGGATCGATATCCACTTTCGTTGCTGCATATGCACAAGTTTTTTGAAATGCAGTTTCCACACTTTTTTTATCCCATAATAATGTATCATCTAAATCAAAAAAAATAGCCTTCATTTTCATATGCTCCCTTCACTAACTTACATAATACTTTACCGCAGTGAAGGAAGCCTGTCACTAGAGTTAATATATCTAAGACAAATTTAACCTTTGTTTGAAAGGAGTGTATTTTCATACATATCAATAATATGAAGGAATCTTTCTGCTTCTCTGAATACGTGGTCTGCAAGAAGAGGGTGAATATTACTTTTTATTCGACATGCATCTATAAGATCTCTTGCTGCTTTTTTAAAATCTCGAAGTGATACAACAGATACACGGTTTTGATCTAAAAATTGATTTAAAATAGGAATAGTTTCTGATTGTGGACTCATGGAATCTAAATCTAGAGCTTGAAAAACTAGCTGATCAAAATCATGACTAAAATTACGTGCTTGATCCACTAACTTTCTTTCTGTAGGATCCAAGAGGTGTCCTATGAATTTTGAATGATCTGCCATGATTTTTAAGAAAAAAATATTTTCTTTAATAATGTCATCGGCCATAGGTTCTAATTTCCCTGCATTTAACTCTTTTAAGCGGTTTACAAAATAAGCAGCTTCTCTACTTGTATGATCTACTAATAATGCATAGTTATTTGATACTATTTCACAGCGTAAAATGAGCCCAAGCACTTTTCTTTTATAAGCCCATATGGAAGTAGCAGCTTGATACACTTGAATATTAAATCTTTTAATTTCCTCTGGATCTGACTGTGGAGAATAAGTACTTAGTTTTTCTTCAATTTTTTCAAATAATGTAATGAATTCTTGTGCTTCTTGAATGAGTTTTTTGTCATCAAAACTGAAGCCGAGGCTTAAAAATAATGCATGCTCTTTCATAATTCTTGCCCAAAAACGAATTTCATCCAATGATCTCGTCACAAATAAACTGATCACAATCCCTCCTTCAACCATTCTATTTCAATAATTATTTCTTAATGCATGAATAAAATAAAATAAAGTCGAACTAACTAGAAATATAGTATTTTTAAAGAAGACAGATCCTGGCTTTCCTTTCATATTGTTTCTATATGATTGATTAGGAAAGAATAAATATAGAAGAGGTTAATAAATGAAGGCTTTTTTAATAGACTTAATTAGAAGATGAGTGGTGGGAAACTTTGTGACACTAAAATGCGTTATATATTGTAATGGGAGTGAAGAAAATGAACGTAATAGACCACTATTTAGACGATATGTTTTTTTTCGTTTGTATAGCACTTCCGTTTGTTTTTATTTGGCGTTTCCTTAGGTGGCGAAAAAGAGGATTTTATTTAAAGGAAAGTTTGCATGAATTAGGAATACTTCTACTTGTTTCAGTACTCATAGGGTTATTTTCGCAAACCATTATTCCTAGAAATGGATTAGTACATCCTACAATATCAAACGTAAATTTCGAGTTATTTCGAGTTTTTAGGGAAACTTTTAATGCCATAAAATATCTTGGATTTTGGCAGCCATTTTATATTAACTTTCTCGGTAACATTATTCTGTTTATTCCCATCGGTTTTCTTTTCCCACTTCTTTCTAAAAGAATGGAACATTTTCCTTTTCCTGTGATTGTCGGATTATGTATTTCACTCTTTATCGAAATAATGCAACTACCTCAAAATAGAAGTAGTGATGTAGATGATTTATGGCTTAATACACTTGGTGCTTTAATCGGTTATTTGGTTTATCTAATAATAAAAAAAAGATTTCCAAAACTTACAGAAGCTTTTAAACGATTAAAGGATAGAAGTTTATAATTCAGGTGGTCGGGTAAATAATAGGTGGATTAAAATGCAAGGAGAGTATCGAATATGATAATACCTAAAGAATCGAAAATTGAAGAAAAACGAGATAATATGATAGAAGACCTTGTAAATAAAGGCATATTTAAAATCGACGGAAAGCAGTTATATGAACTGAATCTCTATGAATTAACAAAAGAATATATAATAGAAGAAGAAAGATAAAGTTACTTAAAAATTTTACACTTTTAGACTGTAGGCAAACTTGAAGTTTGCCTACAGTCTTTTTTGCAGAAAGTATAATTAGAAAGTGAACTGGTTGATCTCCGCTGAAGGCGGACGCTTTCCAGGGGGCAAGCATCAAGCCGCTTCCCTTGCTCCTGCGCAGGCTCGTCACAGAAAACATTTTGCTCCTGCGCAAGCTCGTCACAAAAATTAATTTCGCTACGCGAGAGGCCAACTCTCCGGGTGTACAAGTATAGGCTAAAGCACAGCCAGAATATTACCAAAGCGTTAGAAGCAAAATTCCAATGGACCGATTTGGTGATGTTGAAAATGATATCGGCCGCGTTGTCGTATTCTTAGCTTCTGAGGATTCTCAATATATTACTGATACAACAATCTAAGTCAACTTTTTATACAACAATATTGTCTTGCTCAGAAACACTAAAATCAGTAAAATAGTAAAAAAACAAAAAAATAACAGCATACAAAAAGATAATTTGGTTATAAATACTTAGTAGAAATTCGTGGACAAGTATTAGCATACACTTGGAGTAATTAAAATTGAAGAAAAGCATAAGAAGTCAATCGACACTACTTTAAAAGTTTGTACTTCCGTGATTTTATTTGATCTAGCAACAAAGGACACAGGCTTTGTGTAAAATAGTGATATTAAAGGGCTTGGTTAGTCACTTCACTTACCACCAAAACTAGAATTTCGCCGTATTGAAATTGAAGCAATGCTAAAACCTTTAGAATAGGAGTGATTTTTGTGGCAGAAAAAGAATTACTAGGAAGTGGATATCGTAAATACTCTGGAGAAACTATTGATGTATTTTATGACATTAAAAAGTGCGTCCATGCAGGAGAATGTGTACGTGGGAATGGCGATGTATTTAAAGTAAAACGTAAACCCTGGATTATTGCAGATAACGCATCAACAGAAGAAGTTGCACTAGTGGTGGATTCATGTCCATCAGGTGCACTAAAATATATTCGAAAAGAAGAAATGGATATGGAATTTTTAATAGACTCAAATCGATTTTATTTAGAAGATGCAAATGGCGAGCTAACAGCAGAAATCACATTTACACGTCCGAATAATGATTTTTTTATTATCGATCATACTGGAGTAAATGATTCATTACGCGGACAAGGTGTTGCACAAGCGTTAGTAAAAGCAGTTGTTGATAAAGCACGTGCTGAGAATATGAAAATTATTCCATTATGTCCATTTGCAAAATTAGAATTCGAGAAAAAAGAAGAGTACGCAGACTTATGGAGACGCTAAACATACGAATTTAAAAATGGGTCAACTTTAAAAATTCGATGTGTAATGGCACCAATGACAACATAATTAGACAATACTGATCGTACAGTTTCAGATGATGAACTTACACGTCATGATGATTCCAATCTAAAAAGGTTCCTAGAAACAGAGCAAACAAGGGGGAAATTGATATGACTAAAATCATTGGTCTTATTTGTGGTAGTTTAAGAAGAAATTCTTATAATCGAATCATTGCTCAATCATTGATAGAAATGGATAATTCAGTAGAATTCCGTTGGATTGAGATAAAAGATCTGCCTTTATTTAATGAAGATTTAGAAATGGAAGGAAATCCAGAAACAGTAACAACATTTAAGTCGTCTATTCAAGAGGTAGACGGTATTATTATCGTCAGTCCGGAGTATAATTCTGGGATTCCGGGCGTGTTGAAGAATGCATTGGATTGGGCATCAAGACCTGCGAAGTCCTCTGTGTTAACTAGAAAACCAGTTGGTCTTATCGGAGCAACTCCCGGAGGATTAGGTACTGCTTTTTCTCAAATGCAAATAAGACAAATTTTAGAAGCCATGCAAGCACATGTACTTCCTTTTCAAAAAGTACTAATTTCTCAAGTACATGAAAAGATTGATTCCAATCAGAAAGTACTTACTGACGAAAAAACAAAACGATATCTTCAGCGTTATTTACAACAATTTATTGATTGGATTGATCACCTACCTATTTTAGATTAATAAAAGTTGACCAAAGAGGGTGATAAGGTCGTTGAATAACGACCTTATCACCCTCTTTTAAAGTAGTTTCTTTATATACATTTATGTTATTAAATTCCTAAAAAATCATTACAGCACTTATTAATAAGACCACTCAAAGATTTATAAGATCAATCCTTGAATTGCTACTGCAACATAGAGACTCTTCCGTAAAAATAACTAAATCAATTAATTTATTCATCTACAAAATACTATTTAACTGAGAATGTTATATACCAATTTTGTAGCTAAGTGAGTGTAGGGAGTGAAGCTTTGTTGAATATTGCAGAGAAGAAAGTGACATGGTTAGAGTTATTTTACGATTTAATATTTGTTGCAGCTGTTGCGACAACCACACATGTTCTGCTTCAGGTAGAGGCTAAACACATTCCATTCGGGAATTTATTTAAATATGTGTTAATGTTCATTCCAGTTTGGTGGTCTTGGGTAGGACAAACGTTGTTTATTAATCGTTTCGGACAAGACATATTAAATCAACGTATTCATATGATTGTTCAAATGGTGTTCGTCCTAATCATGACTTCTAGCTTATCAGCTAATTTTGATCTATATTATTATGCATTTCTAATCGGATATATCGGCTTGAGAACTTTAACAGCCATACAATATCTAGTAGTCCGAAAGAAGGAAACGGGAGATAGAAGATTAGTAGCTCACTATTTGGGAACCCGATTCTTGATTGGAATACTTATTTCTGCAAGTTCCATCTTTTTCGATTCTTGGCTTCGTTATATTTTGTTATACATCGGTATTTTCGTGGATATCTTAGTACCTATATTTGGGCGTAAGTATTTAATCAAGATGCCGACCAACATGGCTCATTTGTTAGAGCGCTTTGCGTCACTGACACTCATTCTTTTTGGAGAATTGATCGTCAGCACCCTTCGGTATTACAACCGCAGCGAGGGGACTGGAATTCGATATTATTCTCTGTCACTTCCTTCATTCTAATTCGTCTGTTAGCAAGTCTAGTCGCGTTCAGTTGGATTGTGACTGTCCCTAACCTAGTCCTTGTGGGAGAACTTGCCCTATTCTTCATGATCTATGCCAAAGTAACAACGACGTAAAACTAACCGCTTCTCTACCGGGATACATATATGTTACTTAAAGAATATCATGTTAGACGAGGCGGTTTATTTCAAATGATTCAATTATGGGTGAATCTTCCTCCCGCCAATAAAATATGCATAATTGTTAAACAAGAGTAAAAACCATTCTTCAACTAACCTGCCCGTTTGTTAAGTAGAGTTGTTCACAAACTTCCATATATCATTCAATTATTTCTATAAATTTTTTAAATCGTCGCTAATTTATTCAAAATATCTCATCTTTTTTATAAACATCCGTGACTTTATTTCAAATCAACATCTGTTCTTTTTAGCTAATTACCGATAATAAAAATGTGGTACACTTGATTCAAACACAGATGAGGTGGAGAAAAATTTGACTTTTTTAGAAAATCTAAATGAAACATTACAAGAAAAATGGGCAAAAACAAACTTTGCATTTGAAATGCCTATTCAATCGCAATTGATACCACATATGCTTGATGGTTCAGATATAGTAGCGGAATCTCCAACGGGTACTGGAAAAACGTTAGCATACGTCCTTCCGTTATTACAAAAGGTAGATCCTTCAAAGAAACAAATTCAAGCATTAGTCATTGTCCCTTCTCAAGAATTAGGTATGCAGATTGTAGAAGTTTTCCGTGAATGGACTGCCGGGACTGATATTTCCGTTGCACAATTAATCGGTGGAGCAAATATTCAAAGACAAATTGAAAACTTAAAAAAGAAACCAACAATTATAGTAGGAACACCAGGAAGATTACAAGAACTGGTAAAAGTAAAGAAATTAAAAATGCATGAAATCAAAACAATCGTATTAGATGAAGGCGACCAATTATTAAGTCGAGAGCATCGGACAACCGTAAAGGGGTTAATAGATGCAACTCTTGAGAGACAACTTGTTGTTGTTTCTGCTACGATTACCGACGAAATTGAGTTAGTTGCAGAAAGAATGATGAATAATCCGGTGCGTATTCAAGTGTCTGCTGAAGAAATACCTTCAAAAGGTGAAGTCGTTCATAGTTTTGTGAAAACAGAAACACGTGATAAAACGGAGTTATTAAGAAGACTCTCCCATTTAGAAGGAATGAAGGGTCTTGCATTTGTAAATAGTATAGATCAACTATTGATGAAGGACGCGAAACTTACTTACCGTGATGCTCCAATAGTATCCTTACATTCAGAAATGAAAAAAGAAGAACGTAAAAAAGCATTGGATGACTTTAAAAATGGGAAAGTAAGTATATTAATTGCTACGGATGTTGCGGCAAGAGGACTAGATATTTCGGGCTTAACACATGTTATACATGTGGATGTACCACATTCAATTGAACAATATTTGCATCGTTCAGGACGTACTGGCCGCGCAGGAAAAGATGGAGAAGTATTAACATTATTAACGTATTCAGATGAAAAAACATATAAAAAGTGGACGAAAGAGCTCCCAAGTAAACCAATACAGAAAATTTGGTATCGTGGTGATTTTATTGAAGGTTCATCCAAAACGATTGAGAAGAGAGGAAGATAATAAATGAACTTCCAACAAAAACTAGAAGAATATGCAGAACTAGTTGTAAGAGTTGGCTTAAATATTCAAAAAAATCAACCCCTTCTAATTAACACAACGACAGAAACGATAGATTTCACAAGACTTATCGTAAAAAAAGCGTATGAAGCTGGCTCAAAAAGAGTGGATGTAAACTATACGGACGAAGTAAATGCAAGAGCTTTTTACGATTTAGCACCGGATGAAGCATTTCATGAATTTCCGAAATGGGCTGCTATGCAAAGAGATGAATTAGTTGAAAATAATGGTGCATTACTCTGGATAGATGCAGATAATCCTGATCTACTCGAAGGTGTATCCATTGAACGAATTACAAATTTCCACAAAGCAAGCGGTAAAGCATTGGAAAATTACAGAAAAGCAGTGATGAATGACGTCATTACGTGGTCTATTGTTGCAATGCCTTCCCCGAAATGGGCAGCAAAAGTATTCCCTCATTTAGAAGGAGAGTATCACATGCAAGCGCTTTGGGATCTTATTTTCCAAGTAGTACGAGTTGGTGAAGGAACAGCTGTTCAGAAATGGACAGAGCATATTAATCATTTAGAAAGTCGTGCAGCCTTATTAAACGAAAAACGATATAAAAAGTTGCACTATAAATCCGATGGTACAGATATTCAAGTGGAACTTCCAAAAGGACATATATGGCTTTCAGGTGCAAGTAAAAATGGGCAAAGTGTACCTTTTATTGCAAACATGCCGACCGAAGAAGTATACACGGCTCCACTTAAAACTGGTGTAAACGGATATGTAAAAAATACAAAACCATTAGTGTATCAAGGAAATATTATTGATAATTTCACTTTAACATTTGAAAATGGTGCTATTACAAAGGCACAAGCAGATACTGGAGAAGAGTTATTGCTAGAATTAATACAAACAGATGAAGGTGCAAAATATTTAGGGGAAATAGCTTTAGTTCCTCATGAATCGCCTATTTCAGCATCGAACGTATTATTTTTCAACACCCTTTTTGATGAAAATGCCTCCAATCATTTTGCAATTGGAGAGGCGTATCCAACTTGTGTGGAAGGTGCACGTGGTTTAAATAAAGCGGAGCTTGAAAATTTGGGTCTTAATACATCAATTGTACATGAAGATTTTATGATTGGTAGTGCACATATGGATATACTAGGAGAGTTAGAAGACGGAACGATGGAACCAATTTTCCAAAAAGGTACTTGGGCTTTTTAAGGAGTCGATTCATATGAAAAAATGGATTGCTGCACTTATATTAATTTTCTTCCCTTTTTCAACACTTACGAGTGAAGCTAAAGGGGGAGAAGTTTATATTGCTTTAGGGGACTCTATAGCTGCCGGACAAACACCTGATAGAGCGATTGACTCTGGATATACAGATTTAATAGCACAAGAGTTGACTCGATCTCATCAACTTACCTATTATTCAAAAGCACTTGCATTTCCTGGTTATACAACTGCAGACGTATTAAAAACAGTCCGTACGAAAGAAGCGAAGGAATTACTTAAAAATGTAACAGTTGTTACCATTTCAGCAGGAGCAAATGATTTACTTAGACTTGTGCAAGTAAATCCTTCAAATGGGTCTATTGCATATCAGCAAGTTCAAGTAAACTTCGCATTAAATAATGTACGGAAAAATATTGCTGAAGTTATACAAGAAGTTCAAGCGACTACACCAAAAGCAAAGATTTATATAATGGGATATTATTTTCCTTATCCACACTTGCGCGACTCACAAAAAGTAGGTATAAAAAAACAACTAGAAACAATGAACACTATTCTAAAAACAGAAGCGGAAGCAAATGGAGCAATATATGTTACTGTAGAAGAGGCATTCAAGGGTAATGAAAAAGAATTGTTACCCAACCCTGCAGATGTGCATCCTACAATGGAAGGGTATCGACTAATGGCAAATGCTTTTTTTAAACAGTACAATGGACGATTACAAGTAAATCCAAATGAATTACCAGCTCCAAACCCACTTACTTTTGAACAAATTCTCAATAGACAAAAAGAATTACCAAAATCACCTGTTTCAAAAATTCAAGGTTTCGATCAATATTTGGGTTTGACAAAATTAAAACCCTATATATAGAAAAATCTGTTCCCAATCTACAATGGGAACAGATTTTTTATTTTACGGTCTTTCTTTTCATTATTTTTCGTACGATTGGATAGACTATTGGCGCCAATTTTATTGCAGTTTTAACGATGCTTTTTACTCTCATATTATCGCTCCTAATAGATTCTAAACTGTATTATTCAATTCCCATTAATGCAGTAATGTAAACATCATCTTAATACTTTGACACCTTGGACAATATTCCAAACTAGAATAATGATATAAATAATTAAATATAAGAATACGAGTAATAAGGGAACTGAACTCATAAATATGGAAGGTTGATTAAATGAACTATAGGACATAGAAAACACACTGGAATAGACAACGATAAATAAAATAATCATAAAAATAAGAGGGATTAAATGGGAAACAAGTGAACGTTTAGCGTGTTGTTTCACTTTCGAATCTTGAGAAATAAAGAATACGATAATTGGAAGTATTAAAGGGGCAAATAAAACACTAAAATAGGATAATGCTGATAAAAGTCTGTTATTTTCCATTGGAATTTTCTCCTTTCTGATTAATTGATTAACACGAATAAAGTGGGAAACAGGCTTGGATAAAGTAGTTTTTCTAATTAGTCTCGGGAAATTAAAACATAGTCTCGATTTCGGGTGAATTGGTCTCGAGTATAGTACAATTGGTCTCGAGTATAGTAATCTGGTCTCGGCTTCAGTACAATTGGTCTCGAAGTGCCGTAAATTGTAAAAAATACATCAAGTTTAGAGAAGCGTCCGCTCGACTCTTATGAGAACGACTAAGCGGACACCCAGAGGCTTTTCTTATTTTCACTTCAATCAATAATAAAAGAGACTAAAATCTTTTTATATTTTTCTACGGATGAAATAGAGACATATTCTTTTTCACCATGCCAATCCGCTCCAGAGGGGCCGAACTCAATGGCTCCGGCTCCATTTTTTGCATAGAATCGAGTATCCGCGGAACCATGTTGGCCAAATAGGTTGGTAATAGAATTCGTCATATTGGTTGTAACTTGTTGAAGTTTAAGAACATATAAATTGTTTTCTTCTGTAGTCACTGCTGGCTCGCAAGCATGAACAATTACTTCACTTTCCGGAAAATCCATATGAGCAGCATTCTTAATTAATGCTAAAATTTCTGAACTGTTTTGTCCTGGAACAAAACGAATATCATAGCTCATGACACATTCAGCCGGAACAATATTATATCTGTCCCCTGCATGTATTTTTGCCAAATTTATTGATGGATAATCATAGAACTTATTACTTGCTGATAAAAAGGGAAGTTTTCGCATTGCTTTGTCAAAAGCAAATGCTTGTTCAATCGCATTTACCCCTTCCCAAGGGCGACTTCCATGACTGGATTTACCTTTTAATTTAACATCTAATTGGATAATTCCCTTTGCTTGAAGACCAATATGTAAATGAGTAGGCTCTCCGCAAATAATGAAATCTCCGTTAAATCCTTGATCTACTAAATACTTGGAAGTAGCTCCGTCGGTTTCTTCGTCAGTAACAATATGCAGTTGAATTCTTTTTGTTAATTTTTGAGGAGTTAATGAAAGTTCGTAGAAAGCTTGCATCATAGCAGCTACACCTGCTTTCATATCGGCTGATCCTCGTCCATATAAACGGTCGCCTTCTTCGAATGGATTAAATTGTTCTGCATCTCCAGGAACAACATCGACATGACCGTTCCATATAATACGTTCTTCGCCAATTCCTATTTCTGTAACAAGCATCAGCTTAGAATTATTTTCATAAACAGTTACAGCGATACCTCGAGCTTCAAACCAATTTTTACAAAACAATAATGCAGCATTTGCGCCTTCTACATCATCACTTTTTATGCGTATCAAATCTTTCAATAACTCTATCATAATCGTCTGCCCCTTTTCGTATAATATTTCTATTAGTATAACAATCAAAAACATGGGGTTGCATTACTTATTTTATTGGGCTACAATGAACACGAACTAAATAATTCATAACCACAAGGGGCGTCGCTTACGCGGCTGAGATAGTACCCTTCGAACCTGTAAGTTAATGCTTGCGTAGGGATGTGGATGGAAACTGACAATCGCGCGATGTCTGGGTCTATCCCAGGGTCGTTTTTTTTGTGGTCAAAAAGGAGATTACGATGAGAAATCAACGTGTATTATTATTAATAGAAATCGCTATTTTTGCAGCCTTAGGGTATGTATTAGATATGCTAGGGTTTGGTATGCCACAAGGCGGCTCCGTTACTTTCGTGCTTGTTCCAGTTATTTTAATTGCTTTTCGACGGGGTGTTGTTGCTGGTCTTATTACAGGATTTTTAATTGGGTTATTGCAGGTAGCAACAGGTCGTTTTTATGCAGTACCGTTATCTTTTGGATATGTATTTTTGCAAGTATCAATCGATTATTTTATAGCGTTTATGGTAGCCGGATTCGCTGGTTTCTTTAGACCAGCATATATGAAAGCACTTGAAAATAAAGATACGAAAAAAATGGCGATTGCAGTCATTTTAGGAGCATTCCTAGCTGCGTTTCTTCGTTATTTAGCACATGTCACTTCTGGAATAGTATTTTTCGGAGAATATGCTGGCGATCAAAACGTAATTTTGTATTCATTAATCTATAATGCTACTTATATGATTCCAGTATTTTTATTCGCGGCATTCATTTGTACAATCTTATTTGTAAAAGCGCCACGCCTTCTACTGCCGAATAAAGTTTAAATATGATATGATTATTGTACATTCAAATGAGAAGGGATCTTTTAAGATGATTGTACAAACAAACGAAGAGTTAGAAGCGTTAAAAAAAATCGGTCGAATTGTTGCGGAAGTTAGAGATGTAATGAGAGCAGCAACCAAACCGGGAGTAACAACGAAAGAAATCGATGAAATCGGTGGAAAACTATTTGAACAATATGGTGCTATTTCAGGACCAATGGGGGAATATGATTTTCCAGGTTACACGTGTATAAGTGTAAACGAAGAAGTGGCACATGGTATACCAGGATCTCGTGTCATTAAAGAAGGCGATATCGTGAACATTGATGTCTCGGGTTCATATGATGGATATTTTGCAGATACAGGTATTTCATTTGTCGTTGGTGATGGGTATGAAGAAAAAGAAAAACTATGTGCAGTAGCTGAAAGTGCATTTAATCGGGCTATGTTAAAAGTTAAAGCTGGATCTCGTTTGAACCAAATCGGGAAAGCTGTAGCTAGAGAAGCAAAAGAAAATGGTTTGCATGTTATTATGAACTTAACTGGGCATGGTATTGGTAAATCTTTGCATGAAGCTCCTCAGCATGTGTTAAATTATTATGATGCATGGGATCCAACGATTCTAAAAGAAGGTATGGTTCTTGCAGTAGAGCCTTTTATCTCTCAAAAAGCAGAGCATATTGTAGAATCAGGTGATGGTTGGACTTTTGTAACACCAGATAAATCGTTAGTTGCTCAAATTGAACATACGATTGTAGTTACAAAAGAAGGGCCACTTTTATTGACGAAAATTGATTAAAAAAAATGCCTTGGAAATCATAATTTCCGAGGCATTTTTTTTATGAAGAAGATTCCTACTATAAGTACACAACTTAAAAACATAGAAGCAGCTGTGATTAATAATTCATCCAACAAATGGTGAACAGCTATACCGATAAAAGACCAAATAAAGACAAGGACGATTACAGGGTCATTATAATGGAAACGTATATGCATAGCAATTGCGGTAGCTACTGTTAAAAAAATTACTATCCACAATGATTTTGTGATTCCCCATCCACTAAATTCAATGAAAGTAAGATAGTAATCAGTATTTATAAATGTAGCAACGAGCATCCATCCTAGATAAACAGAGATAGGATTTCTCGTCATCCAAGATTGCTCCATTGTAGAATAAGTCATATATAGTAAAAACAAAATTCCTATCAAAGCAAACATATCAATTAGTGAAAGTGCAAATAATCCATAATGCCAAAAAAAGATCCAAAGAATATTGAGAATCGAACTAAATACGAATAGTATTACTCGTTTCCAAGATATAGTTACTCCGTTCTTATATTCTTTCATAATATTCCATATCCAACATGCTAATAAAAAGTAGATGGCAAACCAAATAAGAAAAACATAGCTTGCAGGAGTAAATAAAGCTGGTAGCCAATTTGAAATTTCTCTAGTTGTATGATGATTTATTGGTAGCGTACTTGCGAGTATACTTACCGCAACTGTAGAGATCCAGCTTATAATCAAAAGGACTATTTTAATCATATGCATCCCTCCTATCCTTCTAGTATACCTTTCAAATATTCTAACAAACCAACCGATTTGTGAATGTTTCATGGCAAAAGCGGAATAATCCAATTATGGAAAACATGGTATAATATAATTCGAACTAGTATGAATTTTTAAGGGGGAAAAATAATGGCTGAAAAATTGTATCCAATTACGTGGGATCTTGATTCGTTTTTTGAAGGTGGAAGTGCATCAAAAGATTTACGGATTCATTTAGATGAAGTTAAAGAAAAACAGAAGTTATTTGAAGAGAAATTGAAAGGTTTTTCAACTCCTACTTCAAGTAAAGATGCACAGGAATTAGAAAAAATTATAAACGAACTAAAAGATATTGCAGTTAATTTATCGGAAGCAGGAGCAGTAATTGGATGCTTCCTTGCACAAGACACTACTGATAAAAATGCAGCACTTTTAGAAGGGGAAATGGGAAGTATATATGCGAAGTTTTCTTCTTTAATGCTTGTAATCCAGCAAGGATTAAGTAAAACAGATGAATCGGTTTGGAATGAACTAATGAAGTCATCGGAATTAGCTGATTTTTCATTTGTCCTAAATGAGTGGAGAGATGAAGCAAAGAAAATGCTCACTGAAAAAGAAGAAGAAATGATTACAACTCTTGGGGTGGATGGTTACCATGCTTGGGGTCAACTTTATGATTTATTAGTAGGAGACATTCGAGTAAAAGTAAAAGTAGATGGCGAAGAAAAAGAACTTTCCGTTGGACAAGCAAATAATTTAAGTTCACACGAAAATGCTTCCACTCGAAAAGAGGCTTTTGAAACACTTGAAGCTGCTTGGACTGAAAAAGAAGAGTTTTTTGCAAAAACATTAAATCATATAGCTGGTTTCCGACTTGCTGTATATGAAAAAAGAGGCTGGGAGTCTGTATTACAAGAACCTCTAGATATTAATCGAATGAAACAAGAGACGCTTGATGCTATGTGGGGAGCAATTTCTAAAAATAAAGCTCCTTTTGTGGAATATTTAAACGTAAAGTCGACGATGCTAAAGGAAAATGGAATGCATTGGTATGATTTAGATGCACCAGTAAGTGCTTCAACAGAAAAAATGGATTACCAACAAGGCGCCGAGTTTATTCTAAAACATTTTAAAGAATTTGGACCTAAATTAGAAGCTTTCACAAGAAACGCATTTGAAAAAGGATGGATTGAAGCAGAAGATCGCCCGAACAAGCGTCCTGGTGGATTTTGTACAGGTATGCCAGTTTCAGAGGAATCTCGAATTTTCATGACTTATAGCGGAACAATGTCGAATGTCTCGACTTTAGCGCATGAATTAGGACATGCATTTCATTCATATGCTTTAAGACCAGTACATTGGATAAATCGCCAATACGCAATGGGAGTTGCGGAAACAGCTTCTACATTTGCGGAAATGATTGTTGCGGATGCAGCTGTTAAAGAAGCAAAGACAGATGATGAAAAAATAGCACTACTAGAAGATAAAATTCAACGAAGTGTTGCGTTCTTTATGAACATTCATGCTCGTTTCTTATTTGAAACAAGATTTTATGAGGAACGTAAAAAAGGAATCGTTTCTGCAACGAAATTGAATGAGTTAATGGAAACAGCTCAAAAAGAAGCATATGGAGATGCACTTGAAACGACACATCCACATTTCTGGGCTTCAAAACTTCATTTTTATATTACAGAAGTTCCATTTTATAACTTCCCGTACACATTTGGTTATTTGTTTTCATTAAGCATATATGCAAAAGCAATTAATGAGGGAGCAAATTTC
This sequence comes from Psychrobacillus sp. NPDC058041, assembly GCF_042885655.1. Taxonomy (NCBI): domain Bacteria; kingdom Bacillati; phylum Bacillota; class Bacilli; order Caryophanales; family Bacillaceae; genus Psychrobacillus; species Psychrobacillus sp. NPDC058041. The sequence goes on along the minus strand of NZ_JBHVRO010000009.1, from coordinate 47,762 downwards.
GAAGAGAAATACATTGCTTTACTTCAAGATACTGCAGTGATGTCAGTAGAAGATTTAGCAATGAAGCATCTTGGGGAAGATATTACAAAGGAGGCATTTTGGATAAAAGGCATTAACCTTTGCATTCAAGATGTAAACGAGTTTATACAATTAACTAATGCAAAAGGATGACGATGCTTGATTTATTTAGAAGGAGATACATGTTATATACGCACATTAAATGTAAAAGACGCACCAAGTCTAGCAGATTTAGTTTTTAAAAACAAAAGATATTGGTCCATTTTTGAACCATTACATCGAAATGATTATTATACTACTTCTGTGCAAAGAGAAAAAATTCGTGAGTCTCTACTATTGATGAATGAAAAGAGAGAATTTAGTTTCGGTGTGTTTGCACATGGTACTGATCAAATGATTGGTAGTATTTCTCTGTATAGTTTAAAAAGGATGCCTTTTTCAAGTGGTCTCATCGGTTATTCTATAGATGAACAATTTATTGGAAAAGGTATTGCTTCTGAAGCTGTCCATCTTGTAAAGCTATTCGGGTTTGAACACGTCCAGTTAAATCGAATTGAGGCGTTTGTATCTCCAAAAAATCTTGGATCTATAAAAGTATTAGAGAACAATGCATTCCAACGGGAGGGCTTACTTCAAAGCCTTCTCTATATAAATGGAAAGTGGGAAGATCACTATATTTATGCTTCCATTAATAATGAACACAGTTGACTGGAAGTTTAAATGAAATATGTGTAAATAAAAAATTGGTTATTCATATAGGTGAATAACCAATTTTTTTGTCGATTTCCTGGGAAATAATAAATTATTTAAGTTGTATGAAGTGCACCGTCTACAACCAAATCTAATCTTCCCGTATTTGGATCGATAATGAGACCGTGGATAGGAATATCTTTTATCATTAAAGGGTGATTTTTTATCATATTAACGCTGTGTAAAACACTTTCTTGTACATCTGAAAAACCTTCTAACCATTTTTCAACATCTACTCCGGAGTTTTCTAATATATCAAAGTTACGAGGATCAATACCTCGAGCAGTCATTTTCTCTATAATTTTGTCGGTATGGATAGAACTCATACCACAATCGTGATGGCCTATTACATATATTTCATCCGCCTGCAGTTCATAAACTGCTACGATTAAACTACGCATAATACCACCGAAAGGATGATTAATAACTGCTCCTGCACTTTTTACTATTTTGACATCCCCATTTTTGAAATTCATAGACTTAGGTAGTAATTCAATAAGTCGAGTATCCATGCATGTTAAAATAACCACCCGCTTATCAGGAAACTTCGTTGTTAAAAAAGGTTCATATAGTTTATTCTCTACAAAATATTCATTGTACTTTAACACTTCACGTAAATTAGGCATATTTTTTCCCCTCCATAATCTATCTTTATATTCTATATGAAAAAAGGGTTTATTTCCTCTAATTTGTTTGAATTATTTAGCCGCTTTTTGTTTTCGTTCAGAAACAAAGAAAGATTTACCTGTTCCAATAGCCACAGATTGTAGAGGTTCAGGAGCAATATGAACTGGAACTTCAATAACGCTGGAAAGCCATTCTTTAATATCTTTTAGAAGTGCCCCTCCACCAGTTAACACAACTCCATGGTCCACGATATCACCAGCAAGTTCAGGTGGACATATTTCAAGTGTTGCACGGATTGCTTCTAAGATTGTTTCAAGAGACTCAGTCAATACACCTTGTATTTGAGTAGAGGACAGATGAATTATTTTAGGTAATCCAGTAACAACATCTCTTCCTCGTACATCCATTTGTTCTACTGTATGGGGTATCAAGGCATGACCAATAGTTTTCTTAATTTCTTCTGCTGTAGGTTCTCCAATTAAAACATTATATTCTTTTCGGATAAAATGAATAATTGATTCATCCATTTTATCTCCTGCAGCCTTTACAGTGTTAGAAGCAACAACACCTCCGAATGAGATAATTCCAACTTCTGTAGTACCACCACCAATATCAACAATCATACTTGCAACTGGTTCATTTACAGGTAGACCCGATCCAATCGCTGCTGCAACAGGTTCTTCCATAAGTTGAACTTCTTTAGCGCCACTTTGTCTTACTGCATCTTGAATTGCTCTTCGTTCGACAGAAGTAGCACCTGATGGAGTACAAACTATAACAGATGGCTTTCTCAATGAAGTTCCCAGTTTCTTACTTGCATTCTGCATGATAAGTTTCAATAATTGGGTAGTAATATCAAAATCAGCAATGACACCGTCTTTTAATGGGCGAATAACTTCTATAGAAATCGGTGTCTTTCCAATCATTTCTTTTGCTTTATGTCCAAATGCGATTATATCTCTCGTTTTTGTGTTGACTGCCACTACAGTTGGTTCATCTATAATTATGCCTTTACTTTTCGTATATACTAATGTATTTGCTGTCCCTAAATCTATTCCAATATGGGCATTTGAAAACATATATATTCCTCCATTCAATCATACTCAATAAGTATAAATGATAAAAAGAGGTTTGCCATGTGTAACATTATGGAAGTTTACAAATGTTTCATTGTTTAATAGGTCAATATATGTAGGGTGGTGAAGCAATATAATCTAATAGTCTGTACTAGTCATTATATTGACATAGAACTGTCTTTAAAATGAAAAGAAAAAGATAAATAATATCAATTTAGAGAAAAATAAGTAGTAACTACTTATAAAGAAGCGAAGAAATTGTAACTAACTTTGATTTTAAAAGAGTAAGTCAGTCTTTCATTATCCGAACCTTAAGCACTAGGTCACTACACAATTCAATGGGGCAATGGACAAACATTTGCCACAAGATTACCGAATTCCCCCGGGAATAGAAATCGGGAAGTAGTGAAGAACATTGTAATCTCTTAAAATAAAAAAACAACCGCAGAAATGCGGTTGTTTTGAATTATTTAGAAGGTTTTGGATCTACTGCAATTGAATCATGTGAGTTCATTGATTTTGCGAAGTAATGCATAACTGTATAACCTACAATACCTGTAACTGCTGCAAAGCCAAGAACTGTAACTGTGAATAAGCCCATTATTAAACACCTCACTAGTCATGTTACTATTATTATAGCTTAAAACTATTTAAAAGGTAAGTAGTATTTTATAGAAATCCACTTAATAATAGTTAGAATGCCCAGTTACCGTTGCGGAAGATAGGCTCTATAGTCCCATCTTCTTTAACTCCATCAATATCCATTTTATCGGACCCAATCATAAAGTCCACATGAGTAATACTCTCATTAAGCCCATTCTTAGCAAGTTCTTCGCGACTCATCGTTTTGCCGCCTTTTAGACAAAATGCATATGCGCTACCAATTGCTAAGTGATTCGAAGCATTTTCATCGAATAGAGTATTGTAGAATAATAAATTAGAATTAGAGATTGGTGAGTCATGTGGAACTAGTGCAACTTCCCCTAAGTAGTGAGAACCTTCATCTGTTGCGACAAGATCTTCAAGCACTTTCTGGCCTTGTTCTGCTTCTACTTTTACAATACGACCTTTTTCAAAAGTAACAGTGAAATTATCAATAATGTTACCACCGTAACTTAACGGTTTAGAACTTGAAACGTAACCGTCTACACCTGTTTTCAACGGAACAGTGAAAACTTCTTCTGTTGGCATATTCGCCATGAAGTCTTCTCCTTTTTCGTTGACACTGCTCGCTCCACACCATAAATGACCTTCTGGAAGTTCGATAGTTAAATCAGTTCCTGGAGCTGTATAGAGTAGTTTTTTATAGTTTTTATCATTTAAATAATCTACTTTCTCGTGTAGTAGTTTATCATGTTCTTTCCAAGCTGAAACTGGATCTTCTAAATCGGCGCGTACCGCTTTGAAGATAGCATCCCAAAGTGCAGAAACTTGTTCTTCTTCCCCAACATTCGGAAATACCTTTTTAGCCCATTCTTTTGATGGTGAAGCAATTACTGTCCAGCTAACTTTATCGGATTGCGTATATTGGCGAAATTTACTTAATGCAGTACCAGCAGCTTTTTGGAAAGCAGCAATCTTACTAGTATCAACACCTTTTAAAAGGTCTGGACTTTGGCTTATAATGCTCATGAAAGCAGTACCTTGTTCAGCTAACAGTTCTCTTTCTTGAACTTTCCATGATGGGAAGGAGTCAAAAGATTCTTTAGGAGCTAAATCATAGCGTAAGCGAGTAATTTCATCGTCTGAAAAGTCTACAAATACTTGATTTGCACCGACCTCATACGCCTTTTTGGTAATTAATCGAACAAGTTCAACACTATCGATTGAAGAAGAGATAAATAAATTTTGGCCAGGCTGAATATTAACCCCAACTTCTACAGCGAGCGCAGCGTACTTTTTAAGTGTTTCATTAAATAATGACATATTCATACTCCCTTTCTATGTTTAACTTAATAATATCAGTTTTCAGTCAAATGTAACAATACATATTAGAGGTAAAAAGTCGTATATTGTTCATAAAATATGAAATTATATTACAGGAAAATAAGTTTATTATTAAAAAAAGTACAAAATAGCCGAAATAATGAGAGAAATAGAATTTGGGGGTTAATGAATGGATATATCTACAGTTGTTGGTCTTATCATTGGGTTAGTTTCATTGTTAGTTGGAATGTATTTAAAAGGAGTTAGTCCAGATAGTTTATTAGTTCCTGCCGCTATCTTAATTATTATCTTTGGAACAATTGCAGCTGTAGTAATTGCTTTTCCGATGAATGAATTGAAAAGAGTACCCAAGTTATTTGGAGTAATATTCAAAGATAAAAAACTTGCAGATGATAGAGAAGTTATTAAAATGTTTTCTAGTTGGGCAGATTTGGCACGTAGAGAGGGCTTATTAGCATTAGAAAGTAAGATTACTGATGTAGATGATCCATTTTTAAAAAATGGATTAACACTAGCGATTGATGGACAAAATGCGGATTATATTCGTGATGTATTGTCAGAAGAAATCGATGCTTTAGAAGAAAGGCATATTGGTGGAGCTTTAATATTTACACAAGCAGGTACATATGCTCCTACACTTGGGGTACTTGGAGCAGTAGTTGGACTGATTGCCGCTTTAAAAAACTTAAATGACATAGATGTATTAGGACATGCCATTTCAGCAGCATTTGTTGCGACGTTATTAGGGATTTTCACTGGTTACATTATTTGGCACCCATTTGCAAATAAACTAAAGCGAAAGTCTAAGCAAGAGGTTCGCCAAAAATTGATGATGTTGGAAGGGATTCTTTCCGTGTTAGAAGGAGATGCCCCTCGAGTTATTGAACAAAAACTAGCTTCATACCTGTCTATGTCCGACCGCAAAAAAATAATGAACGAAAGCGGGGACGGAGACCTTGGCAAAGAAGCATAAAAAAAAGCATAGGGAAGAAGAGCATATTGACGAATCATGGCTTATTCCATACGCAGATATTTTGACATTATTGTTAGCTCTTTTTATCGTATTGTTTTCAATGAGTACTGTGGATCAACAGAAGCTCGAACAGATGGCTCAAGTTTTTAATCAAATCTTTGATGGTGGAACAAATTTTATGGATAATCCTTCTCCAATTGATGTACCTATAACACCAAATAATACAAATGAAACAGAAGAGCAAAGTTCTGCATATATTGAAGACCAGAAAGCACTATCTGAGATAAAAGCTAGTGTCGATGAATATATTGCAGTTAATGCATTAGAAAAACAGTTCGTAACCAAATTAACGGATGAAGGATTGCTTGTTACAATCCGTGAAAACATTTTGTTTGATATGGGAAAAGCAGAAGTAAAATCAGAATATCGTCAAATTGCGGAAGACATATCCGATCTTTTAGTATTTGATCCTCCAAGAAATGTTGTAATAACTGGGCATACTGATAATATTCCAATTTCAAGCAGTGAGTTTTCCTCTAACTGGGAACTAAGTGTAATGCGTTCAGTAAACTTTCTTAAGATTTTAGTTAGTAAAGGAACGATTGACCCACTATATTTTAGTGCAAAAGGTTATGGTGAATTTAAACCTGTTGCCTCTAATGATACTGTAGAGGGACGTGCTAAGAATCGACGTGTGGAAGTGTTAATACAACCACGCGTATTACAAGATGGTACTCTAAACGACGCTCCAAAATAAGAAAAACTGATAACAATTTTAAATTGTTATCAGTTTTTCTTTTGACTTTTTCGAACAAAAGTTTATAATGAAAACAAAAGTTTAATTGAGAGGAGGTTAATTATTGTGCAACCAAAAGAAATACAAATATTACAGTACCTTAGAAAAAATCCATATGCATCTCAATTAGAGATCGCAAATAACCTAGATATGTCAAGACCAGCAGTTGCAAATATTATTTCCCAATTAATTAGGATTGGTAAAATTACAGGTAGAGCATATATTCTTCCTGAAGCCAATGAGGTTATTTGTATCGGTGGTGCAAATTTAGATCGCAAATACTTAGTAAAAAATCAGTTACAAATGGGAACATCTAATCCAACTACGAGCTTGCAAAGTGTTGGGGGAGTAGCTAGAAATATTGCCGAAAATTTAGGGCGACTTGGTCATAGTGTACGATTATTATCCGTAGTTGGGAATGATATTGAATATCAAATAATCGAAAAAGCATCCAGTCATTGGATGAACTTATTTTCTGTAGAAAAACTCGCTAATTATTCAACTGGAACTTATTCTGCCATTTTAGATAAGCAAGGTGAGATGCTTTTCGCACTAGCTAATATGGAAATATACGATCAACTTTCTGTTGAGTACATGAAAAAACAAGAATCTTATCTTACGAATGCTCAACTATTAATAGTGGACATGAACTGTCCTAAGGATGTAATTGAATACTTACAAACACTTGCTATTGGAAAAAATATCTCTCTAGCAATCATTCCTGTATCATCTCCTAAAATGGAAAGAATGCCGGATAACTTAAGTGGTATTGAATGGATCATATTAAATCGAGACGAAGCAGAAACATATTTAAAAATGGAAATTAATGATGAAGGAAGTTGGAGAGCAGCTTCAGAAGCATTTGTTCAAAAAGGCGTTAAACATGTTGTCATTACAAATGGTAGTAAGGGAGTAATGTACTCAAGTGAAGAAAGTGAATCTACACTAGTACCTGCTATTAATGTAGATCATGTAGTCGATGTGACTGGAGCTGGAGATGCTTTTGTATCTGGAACACTTCATGCATGGTTGGAAGGAACAGAAATGAAATTAGCAGTAAATGCAGGTATGGTTAATGCAAATAAAACATTACAATCTGCAGAGACTGTTCGTAAAGAACTTTCAAAAGTTACTTTAAATAATGAATTGGAGGAATATTTATCATGAGAGAATTTTTAACATATTCAAAAGAAGTAGAAGAAGGAATGGCAGCAGGAAAAGCGATAGTAGCATTGGAATCAACAATTATTTCACATGGTATGCCTTATCCACAAAACGTTGAAATGGCAAGAAAAGTGGAACAAATTATTCGTGACAATGGTGCAGTTCCAGCAACGATTGCCATAATGGATGGAAAGATTAAAATTGGCCTTTCAGAAGAAGAGCTAGAAACATTAGGCACAAGTAAAAATGCACGAAAAACTTCTAGAAGAGATCTTCCTTATGTAGTTGCCTCTAAAGAAATTGGTGCTACTACAGTTGCCACAACAATGATTTGCGCAGAGCTTGCTGGTATTAAAATGTTCGTAACTGGTGGAATCGGTGGGGTGCATAGAGGTGCAGAAACGACAATGGATATTTCAGCGGACTTGGAAGAATTAGCTTCTACTAATGTAGCTGTAGTATGCGCTGGAGCAAAATCCATTTTGGATATTGGTCTAACACTAGAATATTTAGAAACTAAAGGTGTTCCGGTAGTAGGATTCCAAACGGAAAAGTTCCCAGCATTCTATACAGCAACTAGTGCGTTTAATGCAAACTTCCGTCTGGATGAGCCACAAGAGGTTGCAGAAATGCTAAAAGTGAAATGGGATCTAGGTCTAAATGGTGGCGCAATTATTGCAAATCCAATTCCTGCAGAGCATTCAATGGAAGAAGCATATATTAACGGAATTATTGAGAAAGCTTTAAATGAAGCAGAAGAAAACGGCATTAAAGGGAAAGACGTTACACCATTTTTACTTGGAAAAGTAAAAGAATTAACAGAAGGAAAAAGCTTAGAATCAAATATTGCATTAGTTTACAATAATGCAACAGTAGGGGCTAAAATTGCTGTTGAACTAAATAAACTATAAAAAAAACCTTCCCGAGAAACTAATCTCGGGAAGATTTTTTTTATAGATGGCTATGTTAATTATCTTTGTTGATAATAGAATACACCAACAAATGGTCTAAAATAGTTGTAAGACGACACAGGTTAGTTAGAAGAACAATAAGCATTATAGACGGCTCTTTTTTTTTATTTAACTAACGCAGCAGGTTAGTGAAAGAGGAAATAAAAAACGAGAATAGAATATAAACATTGAGTATTAGGATTCTTATCAATTAATTATCATTAAATCATTTTAGTGGAGTGAGTGACATTAATATTAATCAAAATGTAAAAACGTCGGGTGCTTACGTTTTATATCGGGGGCTGTTTATTTTTCAGGTTGGTCCTACAGAAGAGGCAAATAACCTTGGAATAGTTAGACTTGGTGGGCATAAAGAATTTGAAGAAACCGCATTAGAGACAGCTAGGCGTGAAGTTTTTGAAGAGGCTTCAATGAAAATTACTCCAATAAATTCTCCAATAACTTATCATATGAGTGAGTGGGGAAATAAGCCTTCCATACTACGGTTAGGAGAGGAAATAGCTCCAATTTTAGTTAAAGGAAATGAGCAGGAATCTTTATCAATAATGTATCTTTCCTACTCTGAAAATGAACCAAATCCCTCTTCAGAAACTAATGGACTTCTACTACTAACTCCAGAAGATGTTCATTTTATCTGTAATAATAAAATTACTTTAAATGATTTTATTAAACAAAATAGAAAAGCGATATTAAAAGGAAATATAAATAGAGATTTATTTTTAATCCCTTTTCCTCAACTATTATTTCTGTCAAAATTGTTAAAAGAACATCCAGATTTATTCATCATAAAATAAAATCAATTAAATGAGGATGTTTGTGAAACTATACACTTTAACTAACGTGGTGCTTTAGTTAAAGATAGACGGCTCTTTTTTCTTGTTCAACTAACGGTGCAGGTTAGTTCAATAAGAATTTTATTTTATATGTAAAGATGGACATTTCGGAGGGGATTAATTGAACTCGTCTATATCAGAAATTAGTACTTTATTGTTTGAAGAATTTAAACAGATTAATTCTGAAGCGGATATTGAGAGACTAGAAAATATAATATTAAAAGCACTCAATTTTGACCAGAGGATTTATGGGGGACAGCTTCCGTATGAAGTTAAGATAAAGCTAAAAAACAAACCTAAAAAATTCCGAGATATATTTCCAAGACAAATATTTGAAATTTACCTAGAAGAAATTAATAAATATGCTTATGGTGTTGTTTTACAGGGGGATTTAAAATTAAATAAATATGATGATATTATTATTGGGTTTCTAAACCACTTTACTAATGAGTCGCTTAACATTTCAAATATACACGAACTAATAGAGAAAAAACAATTCTCTTATATTGCTAATTCAGGTATCGCTTCAATACTTGATTACAGTTGGAAGTTTGTTGGTAGTTATTCTGAGCAAATAATGGACAACAACGAGTTAAATAAAATAGAATATGCAACAAAATTTATGGATAAATTCTATAAAAGTGTCGGGATTAGTACTTTACCTATTGTTGACTGCCAGAAAATAAGTGAGGAAGAATATAAAAAAATCCCTAACCCTCATGGAATTGTTGGAGATATTGCAATTGAAAACGACTTAATAACTATTGCAAGAACCAGTTCTATACACAGGTGATATTCTTCAACTAACGGGTGCGTTAGTTGAATAAGAACACAATAAAAAGGACCTCATATTTGGTCCTTTTTATTTATGTTATTCTACTTACGTAAGTTTCCAAGCTCTGCTGCAATTGCTTGCATTTCGCTTGGGCTAAACGAATCTCTTTTTTTTACCATTTCATATAAGTAAATTAGATCTTCGTATTCTGTAGCATTAAAGTTTTCTGGTTTCATTGCATCTACGTTAACCATACGGAGCTTTTCTTTTATGGTTTCAATCATATAAGTAACATTTTCAACAGAAGGTTCTGATAAATTCATCTTTTTGTTCCTGCCTTTCATACATTAAAAATTTTTATCCCGCTTTAACAAACAGTAAGATTTTCAATGTAAACCTAAGAATGAATCGGGTACTGCAAACGGAAGATTAACTACCCGTAAAAGCCCGAATGGTTAAACTACAAATCCGAAAGAACTGGATTGGAGTTTCTCTTTATCATTTCACGCTCTGCCTTGATTGTCAATTAAAAACTATACTTTAGCTGCCTGCTTTTCTTCTTTCAGTTTATCTTGATAAGTAGATTTTACAACTCCAGCAACTGAGTTAGATTGAGTATCACTTCCAATACCATATTCCGCGATAGTACTTTCATAAAATTCCATCCGTTAGTCAAGACTATTTTTAATATAAATAATTTATTTGTTTTATTACTCTTAGTCACGGGTATAATTGAATACATACACATCTAATATGGAGGTTATCTCATGAGTGAAAATAAATTAGTAAAAGGTATGGTTTGTGGTGCATTACTAGGTGGAGCTTTGACAATGTTAGATAGGTCAACAAGAGATGCTGTAGCTAGGAAATCTAGATATGTAGGAAAACAGATTCAATTTTACGCTAAAAATAGAGATGAACTAATAACGACAATTGAGGATCAATTTACTAAATGGAAATCGTTTTACGAGCAGTTTGCTTCCGATGCGACGTACATATCACAAAAAGTAAATGAAGTGAAAGAAATCACACCACAGGTTAAAACACTTGTAGCGGATACGAAAGAAGCATTTACTCAATCAAAAGAAGAATACAAATCAATTGTAATTCCCCAATCTGAAGAGAATATAGTTAAGCAATAAGTAAAGAGAGGAGAGGATGAAGTGAAACATAATCAAATAAAAGAGGAATTACATGAAGAAACATCTTCATCCTCTACCAATTGGCATGAAAATCTTAAGTTTTTATCTATAAAAAAGAAAATCAATAATCCAGCGGAAAATCAAGATTTAACCACATGGTCGGGTTTTTTTAAACATTTAATCTCACATATCCAAAATGCAGATATCACTGGGTTAGGTGCACAATTAGCATATTTTTTCCTGTTATCGTTGTTTCCAATGCTTATTTTCATCGTGACGTTATTACCTTATTTAAATTTGGACGAAGCACAAGTTTTTCGCTTTCTAGAAAACTATGCCCCCAAAGAGGTATATATGCTTGTAGAGGGAACTATTACAGATGTACTAAGAAGTCGTAATGGAGGACTATTATCTCTCGGAATTATAGGTACTATTTGGTCGGCATCCAAAGGTATGAATGCGATTGAAAAGTCTTTAAATAGATCATATGAATTGGAAGAGACAAGACCCTTTTTTATTGTGAGAGGTTTATCTGTTATTTTTACATTACTTATGATTCTGCTAATAATTGTCGCACTTGTTCTACCTGTATTTGGCCAACAAATTGGAACGATTTTATTTTCTTATTTCGGATTTGAAAAAGGTTTTCTTGAACTATGGAATAATGTCAGATGGATTATAAGTCCTCTCGTTATTTTCATTGTTTTCACTGCTTTATACTGGATTGTTCCAAACAAAAAGTTAGCATTAAAAAGCGTATTTCCTGGAGCAGTTTTTGCTACATTAGGTTGGATTATTGTTTCATTAGGATTCTCTTACTATGTAAGTAGTTTTGGTAACTATTCTTCTACTTATGGTAGTATAGGGGGAATTATTGTATTAATGTTATGGTTATATTTATCAGGAATCATTTTATTAGTAGGTGGGCAAATAAATGCAGTAACACAAGAGAGAAAGAATGCATTAAAAAAGAAAAAGGCAGAGGGTTTCTAAGACCCTCTGCTTTTATATATTTCTATTTAGCATTCTTAGACCATTAAGAATGACTAGAATCGTACTACCTTCATGACCTATAACCCCTAATGGTAGGTCAACTACTTGAAGAAAGTTTGAAATGATTAACACAGCAATAACAGAAATGGAAAATACAATATTTTGTTTAACAATACGTCGCATCTTTCGTGACATTTTCACAGCATATGCGATTTTTGATAAATCATTTTTCATCAGGATCACATCAGCAGTTTCTAATGCAACGTCTGTTCCTTCTCCCATTGCAAATCCAGTAGTTGCTGTTGCTAGAGCAGGGGCATCATTTATACCATCCCCAACCATTCCAACAAATTTATGTTCTTCTAAGAGTTCTTTCAAATGTTGTACTTTCGTTTCCGGTAAACATTCTGCGAAGTATTGGTCTATACCTGCTTCTCTTGCAATAACTTTAGCTGTTTTTTCATTGTCTCCAGTAAGCATAACAGTTTTGATTCCTACTGATTGCAAAAGTTTTATGGCTTCTTTAGCTTCTTCACGAACAGTATCTTTTAGAGCTGCAGCTGCAGCAATTCCTTCTTCATCTCGCATAAAAATAACTGTTTTTCCTTCTTCAGCAAGAGAAGCAGCGATACCATTTTGGAAAGCGAAGGCATCGATCTTATTAACAAATTCTGGTTTACCAACTAGTATTGTTTGTTCTTCTATGATTGCTTGTAATCCAAACCCAGGTTTATCTTCAATGTGAATTAGCGGCAATTGCCCAATTCCCTCAGCTTCGGCATAAGAAGTTATTGCTTGTGCTAGTGGATGGTTCGATTGCGCTTCTATTGTAGCAAGCATTGTCAATGTTGATATTCTATCTAAATCTTCTCGAACAAAGAAGTCCGTTACTACTGGTTTACCTTTTGTAAGTGTTCCAGTTTTATCGAGTGCAATTGCCTTCATTTCACTAACATTTTCTAAATGCATGCCGCCTTTAAACAAAATACCGCTTTTTGCTCCGTTTGAGATTGCGGCAAGTGTTGCTGGCATAATCGCTGCTACAAGTGCACAAGGAGAAGCGACAACCAATAATACCATGGCACGGTAAAAGGTTGTTTTCCATTCCCAATCAAGTATAAAGTGTGGGAGAAACATCATGAAACCAACTGCTATAAGAACTACTTTTACATAACTGCCTTCAAATCTTTCGATAAATTGCTGTGCTGGTGATTTTTCATCCTGAGCTGTTTGAACAAGTTGAATAATCTTATGGAAAAGCGAGTCTTCATTTGCTTTTGTCATTTCCATTGTAATAGCACCACTAATATTAACAGTGCCAGCAAATAATTCATCGTTTACTTGTTTGGATACAGGGATGGATTCTCCGCTTATTGCAGCTTCGTCAATTGCTGTTGATCCACTTTTAACCAATCCGTCTGCAGGTATTCTTTCCCCTGGTTTTACAACTAATTGATCCCCTATAACGAGTTCATTTACTGAAACGCGAGTGGTGGAACCATCACTGTTTAAGCGCCAAGCTTCTTCTGGTTGGAGTTCCATTAGTGAAGAAATCTCTTTTTTACTTTTGTTCATTGTATATGTTTCTAGTGCACCACTAACAGCGAAAATGAAGATTAATATAGCACCCTCTGTCCAATAACCTATTATTGCAGAACCAATTGCTGCTAAAATCATAAGCATTTCCACATTTAACTCTCTATCTTCAATCGTGGCTTCAATACCTTCTTTTGCCTTTGCAAACCCTCCGATGGTGAATGCAAGTATATAAAAAATAATAGAAGCAGTGTCCTGATCTGCTCTTCCTAACAACCAAGCAATGAGAATTAATACTCCAGAGAAAAAGGCAGCAATCAACTCAACATGAGGTAATAGTAGGGATTTAAACACAGATTGTTTCGCATCGTTTTCGAGAATAGTTGACATGTAAATACCTCCTTGATAATGAATTTCACTATTAATAAGCTTCTAAAATGACGAAAATGGATTCCCAAGAGGAAATCCATTTTTATATTCATCGTTACTTTATAATTATTATAAAGTAGAGGTGTATTAATGTCAATTTTAATTATAATAATTATTATTAGTTAAAAACGCGCTCTTTATAAGCAGATAATTTTTCTAATGAAGATTTATCAACATCTGCATGCAAACTATTTCCATGAGAGTCCATAGTTACTACAGCTGTGAAATTTTCTACTCGCAGATGCCACATTGCTTCAGGAATACCAAACTCCATTAAATCCACACCCTCGACACCTTTGATGCAGTCTGCATAGTACTGTGCAGCTCCACCAATTGCGTTCAAGTATACGCCTCCATGCTCAGAAAGTGCAGCAAGTGTTTTTGGTCCCATTCCACCTTTACCAATAACCGCACGAATACCGAACTTTTTCATAATATCGCCTTGGTATGGCTCTTCACGAATAGAAGTAGTTGGTCCAGCTGCACGAACATGCCAATTTCCTTCATCGTCTTTTTGCATAACTGGACCACAGTGATAAATGATTTGCCCATTTAGATCAACTGGTGCATCATGACTCATTAAGTGATGGTGAATTGCATCACGACCAGTGTACATACGACCAGTAATGGAGACAACGTCTCCAACTTGTAGTGCACGAATTTGTTCTTCTGTAATAGGAGCTTGAAGTTCTACTACTTTTTTAGGAGCCTCTTCTGAAGCTTCTTCTTTAAATTCAATTTTTTCTCCTTCTTGGTAATGCCATTCGATAATTTCACCGTTTGTTGGGTTAATATTAATTGCCATACGACGGTATGCCCAACAGTTATACGCAACAGATACATAGAAGCTTGCAGGGATTCGGTGCATTACGCCGATTTTGCAACCAAGTAAAGTTGCTTCTCCGCCAAATCCCATTGTACCGATACCTAATGTATTTGCTTTTTCCACAATATACTCTTCTAATTTTGCAAGGTCTGGGTTTGGATTTGTATCTTCTACATGACGGAATAATTGTTCTTTTGCAAGGTCATACCCAGAAGAACGATCTCCACCAATACCAACTCCGATAAATCCTGCAGAACATCCTTGTCCTTGTGCTTGGTAAACAGAATGTAAAATACATTTGCGGATACCGTCTAAGTCACGACCAGCACGACCAAGACCTTCTAGCTCAGTTGGTAAGCTATATTGAATATTTTTATTTTCACAGCCGCCACCTTTTAAGATAAGCTTCATTTCAATATAATCTTTTTCCCACTGTTCGAATTTCATGACAGGAACACCTTCACCTAGGTTATCCCCGCTATTTGCTCCCGTTAATGAATCAACTGAATTGGGACGAAGCTTTGCATCTTTCGTAGCAGTCACGATTGCACGTTTAATTGCAGCTTTAATTTCTAATTGGTTTACGCCAATTGGAGTTTTAATTTTGAATGTTGGTAAACCAGTATCTTGGCAAATAGGTGATACGTTGTCATCAGCCATTTGAATATTGTTCGTAATTGTATCTAAGCTCATTGCCGCACGTGTACCGGCATTTTCAGATGCTTTCGCTTTTTTAATAGCACGACGAACATCTTTTGGTAAGTTCGTAGATGTTTCCGTAATTAAGTCATAAATACTTTTTTCTAATTGTTCCATTTGCATGGTGAAACGCTCCTTTAGTTATGTAAGTAATAAACATTTACAAGTATACTATTTTATTAGCTTGAAAAAAAGAGTGGGGCATTGTTCATTTGAGATTGATATATAGAGAGAGAGCTAAAGGTGGTGTGTTAGACCCTAAATTTCTATATGCCCCAACTAGGGCGCTATCTGCCCCTAAAATCAGCTCATCAACGCCTAAGTCTACGCATAATTTACCCTTAACTTCACCATCCAAATAAAAATAACAAAAGAAGTTTGGAAATAGAACATTCCAAACTTCTTTTGTCTTAAGGCTACTCTTTATTATTTTTAAACTGCTCCATTTTTAACTCTAGGTCATCCATCATTTGAATAAGACGGTCAATATCTTCAAGTTCAGTTGTTTCAGGCTCGATTGAATCTAAGAC
The DNA here is from genome assembly GCF_042885655.1 of Psychrobacillus sp. NPDC058041. Classification (NCBI taxonomy): domain Bacteria; kingdom Bacillati; phylum Bacillota; class Bacilli; order Caryophanales; family Bacillaceae; genus Psychrobacillus; species Psychrobacillus sp. NPDC058041. The sequence goes on along the minus strand of NZ_JBHVRO010000009.1, from coordinate 31,677 downwards.
TTCTAAAAACATTTGCAGTCGATCTTTTAAATAAGATACTTGTTGTTCTGGATTTGAGATTTGTTTGCCCACAGAATAACACCACCTTTTCGTAAGTATAGAATAAAGGAAAATGAAAAGAAAAGATAGGTCTAAAGCGTTATTTTAATAATTTATTTGTTTTGAATATTTACACTAATCTGTTTATGTGGTAAAGTATTTTTAACCCATACATAGAAGGGAGGCCGTAGTGAATAGTCGAAAACCATTCAACCAATAGAAGGAGGGGGTTCAGACATTTCACCGGCAATAAGGCCGCAAATGCAATTATGAGTACTCAAGAGGATAATAGTTATATGTAAAAGGCTCAGTCAATCTATTGTAGATACCGACTGGGTCTTTTCTTGATGAGTTTTTTTGTAAAAAGAAGGTATGGTCTGTTACACTACTGATTAGAATAACTTTGAAAATTTTAAAGAGGTAAAGTATGCAGCAATTTACAACAGTAGAAAGAAAAAGATTTTGGATACTCGTTACCATTGTATCGATTTCAGGATTTTCTCAAGGAATGTTATTACCACTTATATCCGTTATATTTGAGCAAGATGGAGTAAGTGCTACGTTAAATGGTTTAAGTGCCACAGGTTTATATCTTGGTACGTTGCTAATTTCACCATTTATTGAACCGCCACTTCGAAAGTTCGGGTATAAGCCAATTATTATTACAGGTGGGCTAATTGTAATAATATCGTTAATGCTATTTCCTATTTGGAAAAGTGTAGCATTTTGGTTTGTTTTAAGATTATTAATTGGAATAGGGGACCATGCACTTCATTTTTCTACACAGACATGGATTACGAGTTTTTCACCTCACCATCGTTTAGGAAGGAATATTGCGATATATGGCCTTTCTTTTGGGGTTGGCTTTGCAGTAGGGCCTTTGTTTGTCCAACTCGTCAATGTTTTTCAAGGATTGCCATTTATCATTTCAAGCCTTCTTTGTTTAGGAGCATGGATACTCATTTTCTTCGTAAAAAATGAAAAACCAGAGATTTTAAAAAGTTCATCAGCATACGAAGGAACTTGGAAACGATTTGGTGCAACTTTTGCGATTGCATGGGTAGCATTTATACCACCTTTTTGCTATGGATTTTTGGAATCATCGTTAAATGCCATTTACCCCGTTTATGCACTTCGTAATGCAATTGAAGTAACTAGTTTATCCTACATATTAGCAGCCTTTTCAATGGGAGGCGTCGTCTCGCAATTGCCTCTAGGAGTGTTGAGCGACAAAATAGGAAGACGAAAAGTACTTATACTAATGCTTGGGTTGGGAGCTATTACCTTTGGAACTGCTAGCTTTTTTGAAACGTCTGCTTTAACAATTGGCATATTATTTTTCATTGCAGGAATGTTTGTTGGATCAACTTTTTCACTTGGGATTTCTTATATGGCTGACTTAACACCAAAAGTCCTTCTGCCAACTGGAAACTTAATATGTGGAATATTTTTTAGTATTGGAAGTCTTTCAGGACCATTTTTGGGAGGCCTATTTATTCAACTTTTTGAAGGGGTTAGTTTTTTAGTATTAGTAGCATTACTCTTAGGGACACTAGCCTGTATCATCTTTTTTGCCAATCCTCAAAAGAAACGAAAAACGTCTTTGCTTTAAAACTTAGAAAGCACTACTGGTTTATGTACCTCTTTCAAAGAGAGTACATGCATACCAGTAGTGCTTTTTTAATTAAAATCTGAAAATTTAGTGTGATTTTGTATACAAATATATCCAGTTATGTATATGATAATCGTAACAGTTTTATAGAAAGGAGGATTTTATGCGTAAAAATTGGTCACCGTATGTTTGGAAATTATTATGGGTTGTGGGGTTAATAGCTTTAGTGCTTATCAGTTATCATCTAGAGAATAAGGTAAGAAATCATGTTGCAATTACGTTTCAACCGCTTTCTATTTTTTGGTTCATGCCTACTGCTTATTTTGTTTTTGGTATCTATATTTCTTTAGTTCTCGTTAGGGATTGGACATTTAAATGGAATTGGCCATTAGTAGTTTGTGTGACTATTCCATTGCTAATCATCGCTTTTTATAGTCCAGTTATATACACAATAGTTCAAAGTATTTCATCTGACAATAATTTTTCTCTACCTATTCCATTCTGGATGATGAAAATAAACTCTCTAGGGATTCCCTCAATCGTGGCAGGAATAACACTGATGGTTGGTATGATGGGAAAAAAGAAAGAAGATTACAAGGAAATTGTGGAGGGGTAAACATACAATGATTAGATCAGAAAAGAGGCAATTGATCATAGGAATAATAACCGCTCTTCTTTTTGTTATAGGATCTTTTTCGTATATTGAGTTCATAAGTGAAAGTAGATTTTTATCTACCCGTATAGTCTTTTACTTTGCTATGATTTTTTCTGTTTACAATGCTGGATTGGTAACACAAAAATATTTTCAAACAAGAAGTGAAGTTAGGTAGAAGAAATAAGGATGCAAATGAAGGCAAAATAGCTTTGGCTACTTGTAGTCAACTATTTGTACTGCTTTCATTTGCAATAGAGAAATTAAATGTCCTGTATTAACAGTTTCATTAATAGCATTCTATACAAACGTTTCATTCCAAGAGTCAAAAACCAAAAAATAAAATTGAGTACTAATTATAAATATCAGAATAATGAAACCTTTCTTTCCGTTCGTTAATATATTAACTATCAAATTTTTGAAGAAGGAAAGTGATTATTATTAAAAATACATGCACTTACTTGAAAAATGCTCATTTTATAGACGTTGTGACTGGAGATGTATCCCTTTCCAATGTTTTGATAGAAAATGGAATCATCTCAAAGATTCATACAGTTGAAAGTGATTTACCTAGTAACGTAGAAATCATTGATTTAAAAGAAAAATGGATGTTACCAGGTTTAATAGATATGCATGTACATATTAAAGAAGGCTACGCTCCTCTTTTTACAGCATCAGGCGTAACAACTGTTCGAAATACAGGTGGAAATGTCATAGAATTGAAAACATTAATGAATGCCCCTTCTGATGCACCCACACCGCGCGTTATTTCCGCAGATAGAATTATCGATGGTCCACCTGGATTATGGGGAGAGACAAGTCCATGGAATATAAATGTAGCCGACCTTGAAACTGCTCGAAAAGAAGTAAAAAGACAAGTCGATGCAGGAGCAGATTTTATAAAGGTGTATGGTTGGTTGCCGAAAGCTACAATGGAAGCCGTTGTTGAGAAAGCTAAATTGTACAATAAAGAAGTAAGTTGTGATTTGGTTCATTCTAAGGATGTAACAGCAATAGATGCTGCGAAGATGGGCATTAAATGGAATGAACATGCATCGGGAATTATACAAGATATGTATCCAGCATGGACTATGCAAGCGGATGAGGATGTTTGGAATTCAATTGACTGGAACAACCCAAATCGTGAAGAAATTGCACAAGTTTGTAAAGTGCTATTAGAAAACAATGTTATCATCTGCCCGACGATGGTTTTACTGGATCAGGCGCATTTACTTGAAAAGTATTGGTATCCAGAAAATAAAGTAACGGAAAAGATGAAAGAGAATGAAGATTTAATACAACAATGGGCATACTTTCTAAGTCAACCAAATGCTTTAAAGCCATTAGGTTTACAACAAGCTATTAATAAATGCATTGCAAAAACTTATTTCGATCTAGGCGGATTAGTCGTAGCAGGTACAGACACCCCTGCTGGCATATTCACTTTGCCTGGGATGGCATTGCACCGGGAATTGGAATTGTTCGTTCAAGCTGGCTTTGAGGAAATTGATGCAATTCGAGCAGCTACTTTAAAAGCAGCGGAAGCTTTAAATCGTAATGACCTAGGAGTTATTAAAGAAGGGGCAATAGCGGATATCGTTATATTAAATAAAAACCCACTGGAAGACATTCGCAATACAAAAGAAATAGAATTAGTTATTAAAGGAGGAACTATTTACACTCAAGAAAAGTTATTTGAAAACGTTCCTACACAAGAATCTGTAATGAAAAACGTTCAAGCATTCATGGATAGTTTTGAGGAAATAATGTAAACATTGAGGAGTGACATACATGAAAAAGGCTGTATTTTTGGATCGTGATGGTGTAATAAATGAAGTGTTAACGGATAGAGTTAAATTTGTGAATAAGCCTCACGAACTGTACTTTTTACCGGGTGTCCCAGAAGCGATTAAAAAGCTGAACTCTTTCTTTGATTTCATATTTGTTGTGACCAACCAAGGTGGAGTTGGATTGGGATATATGAAGGAATCTCAACTCCATAAAATTCACGACCATATGATTGCCGAATTACAGAAGGAAGGGGCAACTATTCATGAAGTGGCCTATTGTCCGCATAAACCAAAAGCAGGTTGTGACTGCCGAAAGCCAAATAGCAAATTAATAGAAGATCTCAGTAAAAAGTATGATATCGATTTGTTCCAATCCTACATGGTAGGAGATACAGATACAGACATTATTGCTGGGAAGAAGGCAGGAACAAAAACAGTTTTCTTAGGGAAGAGCGATCCGCTTGCAGATGCCATTTTTCCTAATCTCATAAGTGCTGTAGATTGGATTATAGAGGATGCAAGAGAATTAGAGCGTTAGTATGATGAAAAGAATAACCACTTTCCCAGTTCATCCAGAGATAAGAGAGCTTCTGTCATTTGCAACTTCTAAAGATAGAATTGATCTTGAATATGAAAAATATATAAGGTCCCCTGAAAGGGGATTATATGGACTAGAGTTAAAAGGAGAGATAGTTGGTTGTATTGGTATAGAATTTATGAGTTCACACTGTTGTGAAATAAAGCATATAGCAGTATCTCCAATTGTCAGAGGGAATAATATTGGAAGTGAAATGATTAAATTTGTTTGTAATAAACATTCTTTAAGTTCTATAAAAGCTGAAACAGATAACGAAGCAGTGAAGTTTTATGAAAAGAATGGATTTAACATTACTAGTTTGGGTGAAAAATATCCAGGTATTGAACGATTTTTTTGTGAATATACCATCCAGAATCCTTTAGGCACAAGAGGGGGATAGATATTTTTATCTTATGTTTAATAGTAAGTTGGATTCTCTTTTTAATTATTACATTCGTGTTTCGAATAGAACCTCTTTACTCACTAGGAATAACAAGTGTGATTCTTCTTTCATTTTTAATATCCCAATTGTATAAATTAATCGATTTACTAAAAGGTAAATTATGAAGGTGGATATTTTAGAGATGAATAAATTGGAGAAATTTAAAGTAAAAAGAATACAGAATTTAATAACTGCCGAGTTAGTTCAACTAGTTGAAGAAAGCAAGCAAGATGGGTTTCGTTTTCTGGAGAGGCTAGTAAATGAATTTGAAAATGGTACGAATACTTTCACAAAACCAGGTGAATATTTATACGGTGTTTATATGGACGAAGGAAAACTAATAGCAGTTGGTGGACTAAATAGAGACCCATATTCTAACAATCAAAATATCGGGAGGTTGAGAAGATTTTACGTTGCGAAAGAATATCGTAGAAGCGGCGTCGGAAAGTTATTGCTAAATGAAATAATTTCAGATGCAAAGAATTATTTTGAAATTATTGTACTACATACTGATACGGAGCAAGCTACAAAGTTTTACAGTGCATTTGGTTTTAAAGATAATTGTACTTTTCCAGATTCCACGCATTACTTAAACTTAGGGAGAATGTAGAGAAAATAAGATTAGTGTTCATAGTTTTCATAACAGCTAAGCATTACATAATGAAAGGGCTCTTCGAATGACCGAGCTCGTTGATTTGTAGTGTTTTTTATTATTCTACTAAATAACCAAAAAATCTTGAAGATTATTGAGCAAAACTAGATTTTGCCATTCCATGTTTTTCGTCCACTATTTCGGGTATACATATAGTAGATTTATAAATTTCGAATAGGAGGATGATTAGTATGGATAAACGGGTAATTGGAGTTTATGACAATGTAGATGATGCAATCCGAGCGGTTGAGGAATTAAAGGCACAAGGTTATAACCGGGATGATATATCACTTGTTGCAAAAGACAGGGATGAAATAGAAGCTATCAATGCCGAAACAGGTACCAAAACGGAGGAAGGCCTTGCAGCTGGTGCTGCAGCTGGAGGACTTCTTGGTGGAGCAACGGGATTGCTGGCGGGTATAGGATTGCTTGCAATTCCGGGTATTGGGCCAATTTTGGCAGCAGGTCCTATTGCCGCTACATTAACAGGTGTTGCAGTGGGTGCAGGTACAGGTGGACTTGCTGGAGCATTGATTGGCATGGGGATTCCGGAAGATGAGGCAAACCAATACGAGCGGGATATTAAAGAAGGTAAGCTGATTGTAATGCTGGATCCTAAAGTAAGAAAAACTAATACCTTCATCTAAATTCAACCACTAAGTAAATAAAATTACAAAAAACAAGGCAATCCCTTAGGAGGATTGCCTTGTTTTTATCGTTCTATTTTGATTTTGTACTTGAGAACTGACCGATTTCTTGGTCTTATTATTTTAGTTCTTTAATTCCAACAAAGTTACAGCTTCCACATGTGCCGTTTGAGGAAACATGTCCAATGGTTGGATATAATTCACATGATAAACTTTCGTTAATGCTTCTAAATCTTTTGCAAGTGTAGATGGATTACATGACGTATAAACAAAGCGTTTTGGCTTTATATCTAAAATAGTTTTTAGTAATTCATCGTCTAGACCTGCACGTGGCGGATCTACTGTTAAAACATCGGGAACAAAGCCTTCGTTTTTCCACTTTTGTAGCCATTGTTTTGCGGTGCCGTGAACATATGTCGTGTTTTTGAAGCCATTCCGTTTTGCATTTCTTTTTGCATCTTTAATCGATTCTTCAATAATGTCCATACCTCGAACTTCTTTTGCATTTTTTGCAAGCCAAAGTCCAATTGTACCAACACCACAATAAGCATCCACTACTGTTTCATTTCCTGTAAGTCCTGCGGCTTTTTCAATTTCATTATATAAATGTTCGGTTTGTTTAGGGTTTAACTGGAAGAATGCACGAGCAGATAAATCGAATGCTAATTCTCCTAGTTTTTCATGAATCGTTTCTTTACCATGCAGATTAAATGTAGTATCACCAAAAATAAGTGATGTATCTTCTGCATTTATATTCTGACTGATGGAAACAATATTAGAATCTATTGCGCGTATTTTTTGCACAAGTTCTTCCTTATGAGGCATTTTCTTTTGTGTTGTTACTAGAGTAACTTGTATTTGACCTGTTTTCATACCAGTTCGAACGACTATTGTACGGACAATTCCTTTAGAGTTTCTTCCATCATAAATAGGAATATTTAGTTCTTGTAGTTGTTTTTTTATTTCATTTGTAATATGTGTTGTGGCTGGATGTTGTACCGCACATTCGTTAATGTCGATTAACATATTCGATTCTTCCGCATACAATCCCGCAATTACTTTATCTCCTAATGGTCTTACTTGAAATTGGCTTTTGTTTCGGTAATGCCATGGATTGTCCATCCCAATTGTTTTTCTAACTTCAATCGTTGGAGCTAAATCTTTGACATAACGTTCCAATGCTTGAGCGACTAAGTCTCTTTTTTCTATAAGCTGTCTATCGTATGTCATATGCTGTAACTGACATCCTCCGCATGCCTCATATACTCCGCATGAAGGAGTAACACGGTCAGGAGATGCTTGTCGAATTTTTTTAATAATTGCTTCTGCATATTTGGGCTTAGCAACTGTTACTTCTGCAGTAATCACTTCACCAGGTAAAGCTCCTTTTACAAACACAGCACTGCGTTTAAAAAAGCCAACACCTTCTCCATTAATTCCTAGTCTTTTTATCGTTAAAGGGAATTGTTGTCCTACTTGAATTGTTTCTTGTTCTTTCATACCTTCACGTCCTTTATAATCTTCCCTCTATTATAAAGGACAAACTCATTGTTGGGAAGAAAGCGGAATATCTAGATTATTCATATTCAGTTCGTCTAGTGTACCAAATGTATAACCCATCTTTCTTGCTTCCGTGATAAACATAGGGAGACCTTCTGCATTATCAGGGGATACGGTATGCATTAATATGATTGCGCCTGGGTGAATTTGAGACATTAATTGGTCATAAGCGTATTTTCCGCCTTTTTTCTGATCTCTATGCCAATCGATAAATGCAATAGACCAAAAGATATGCTGATAGCCAATTTCGTTAGCAGCTTCTAATACCTGTTCATTAAAAATACCTTCAGGTGGTCGAGTAACGGTTGTTCTTTTTAGTGGGGTTAATTCACTTAAGCGTTGGTCAAACTTTTGTAATTCTTTTTTTACACCATCTTTCGAAAGTCTAGCTAAGTTCGGGTGACCGTATGAATGATTTCCTATTTGATGGCCGTCCTTAATCATTCGTTTTACGAGATCTGTTGCACTTTCTAAATAATGCCCAGTTAGAAAAAACGTGGCTTTAATATCTTCTTTTTTAAGTGTATCTAAAATGCTCTCTGTATAACCGTTTTCATAGCCATTATCAAATGTTAAATAAATAATTTTTTTATTAGGGGAGCCTTTATAAATTGCGCCATTTCGTTCTAGCATTGCATCCAACTCTGCCCCGGCTTCTGCTGGTACTTCATTTGTTGCTTTTTTTAGTCCCCAATGTATTTCTTTAGATTGTGCAGAGAACGGTTGATAGAAGAATCCCATACTTAAAACAAAAGCTGCTAATACTATTCCGAATACATGATATTTCCACATAGAAAACGCAACCTTTCTTTTTCGATAGGTTGCGCTAGAGAATCTTATTTATTCATTTATAAATATCGTTTAAAGCTTTTATCAGATTGGGAAATTCAAAAATAAAACCATTTTCCAACAATACAATTGGTTGTACATGCTGTCCTTCAACTACGAGTTGACTCTTTTCACCGAGTGCTAGTTTTAAAGCGAAAGATGGAACAGGTAAATAATATGGTCTTTTTAACACGGTTGCTAAAGTTTTTCCAAATTCATTCATTCTTTTTGCATGTGGAGCAGCCACATTAAAAGCACCATGTATATCATGTTCGATTGCAAAAAGTAATGCATTTACAACATCATGTACATGAACCCACGACATCCAGTTTTGACCAGATCCGATTGGTCCTCCGATGAACATTTTATATGGTAATGCCATAAGAGGGAGTGCACCTTCATTTTTTCCAAGAATAATACCGAATCTTCCATAAGCAACTCGAATCCCTAATTGCTCCGCCAGATTTGCTTTTTGTTCCCAATGATGAACGGTTTTTGCGAGAAAGTCAGTGCCGATAGAAGTTGATTGCTCTGTATATAATTTGTCCTCTGAGGCCGGATAAATTCCAATTGCACTAGCATTTATGAGAACTTTGGGCTTATTTTTTAATGCTTTAAGTATTCGAAGTACTTCATCGGTTGTTTTCATACGACTGTCATAAATTTTCTTTTTTTGTTCTTTAGTCCATCTGCCGTTATTAATAGATTCACCAGCCAGATTGATAATTGCATCGATTCCTTCTAATTCTTTTTCAGGTTGAGAATTCTCCGTTAACCATACAATAGGAGTTGCGTCATTTGATATTTTATTTATTGAACGAGATAAAATAAAAACATGATGTCCTTTCTGCACAAGAAGCTTTGTCAGTTCTCTTCCTACAAACCCTGTACCACCAGTTATTGCAATTTTCATTATCCAAACCTCCTTTAGAGTTATCTTAGCATGCATGATAGTTATCACCTATGAATTTATACGCTATAATGATAGATGAGGAATGGAGAGGTTTAGTCATGCCGATTATTACAAAAATAGGTCGTCAAAAAAACAATAAAGAACGATATAATTTATATTTGGATGAAAAATATGCTTTTAGTGTAGATGAAGCTGTTTTAATAAAGTATCAGCTTTCAAAAGGGAAAGTAATGGAAGCTTTTACGATTGATGAAATCGTTTTTGATGATGAAGTAAGAAAGGCTTATAATAAAGCGATCAACTTTTTAAGTTATCGTATGAGAAGTGAACATGAAGTAAAGAAAAAGCTGCAAATGAGTGAATTTGGTGAAGCGGTTATTTTAGAAGCAGTTCGTAAATTATATGAGCATGGATTTTTAAATGACGAGAGCTTTACAAAAGCATTAGTTGCAACTCAAAAGAAAAATAGCAAAAGAGGACCTGCTGCTATCCGACAAGAATTAAAGAAAAAAGGGATTGAAAAAGATCTTCAAGAGGAAGTATTAGCCACTTACACAGAGGATGAACAACTCAACATTGCACGTACACTGACAGAAAAAATAATAAACCAGAACGCAGATAAAACCCCAAGGCAAATAAAACAAAAAGTGCAAGATGCTTTGCAAAGAAAAGGATATAACTTTTCGATTATTTCCCAAGCAATAGACTCTTTTGAACTGGATAAAGAACAAGACGAATGGGAAGATATTATTGCGGGGCAAGGAGATAAGGTTTGGAGGAAATATGCATCCAAATATTCCGGATATGATTTGAAAAAGCGAGTAAAAACTGCACTTTATCAAAAAGGATTTCCGGGAGAACAAATTGATCTCTATATAGAAAAGAAGGAGCTGGAACAACAAGATGAGTGAAAAAAAATATAGCGATATGACTGAACAAGAATTACGCACAGAAATTGCGAATTTAAAAGAGAAAGCACGTAAAGCAGAACAATTAGGGATAGTTAATGAGTATGCTGTATATGAAAGAAAAGCAACGATGGCTCAAGCATTTCTAACAGACCCAGCTTCTATAAAACCAGGTGAAATGTACAGAATTTCTAGTGATCCGGGAATGTTTTTTCAAGTGGAATACCTTAAAGGAAGATTCGCTTGGGGATATAGATTAGGCGGAGATAAATACGAGGAAGCGTTACCGATTTCTTTATTAATGCCTTTAAAGGAAGGGAAATAAGATGCAAGATAGAATAGAAGCCTTAACAAATCAATTAATAGAAAAAAATGATCAATTATCCGCTTCGAAAGCAAGAACTTGGATTGAACTACTTTGGTCGGATTTTGAATCTTCTTATGCTCGAGCTGGTTATGATTATAAAGGAGCAGCGGTAACTGAAATGGTCATTAAAAAATGGATTGAGGGATATGGAAATCAGCTTCATGAATTTGCGGGCTCCAATGAAAAGTACAAGCATCTTCTTGAAGAAAATGATTTTCTAAATTAATAAAACGCTAGGACTTGTATAAATCCTAGCGTTTCCGTATTTAATTTGGAATAAAATCTAATTTTTTTCGTAGTTTATCTTCACTGAAGATCCAGCCCGTATACGAGTTAACGATTTCTAACTCTTCATTTAAATGAGCTACTGCCACAAAAGGATAGTAGTCATTACTTCTATACCTTAAATCGATTAAGCGGACTTCGTATAAATGGTCAAGTTTCTTAACCTCCCATCGATAGATAGGGGAAAAAGAAATAAAAGCGCTTAAGTTTCTATCTTTCATAGCTGCTTTTACTAATTTGGAATCAGGTAGTGGAATACGTTCAAACTTATCGTATATTGTTATTGATCGCCCATAGGCTCTCCCGACATAATGGTGTGTTTCTGAATTTGCGGCTACTCGCCACTGAAAAAACTTCATAGTTGGTGCAACTATAATTTGTTTTGCGTTTGGAATCGTGCGTCTAACGGAATTTTTTACGGCAGCTTGCACAGCAAATCGTAATATATAATAACAAACGATAATTACGTACATAGTAAGAAACGTTGGTACGGGTTTTGCACCGAGCATCCAAAATAGTAAACCGACTACATGCAATCCGAAAATAATTGGATCAAAAGTATTAATAACACCGAGGGCTACCCATTTCCTTGAAAAAGGTCGTATCGCTTGTGTTCCATAGGAATTAAAAATATCTACAAAAACATGGAGAAAAACTGCTAGAAATGTCCATAGCCAAAGATGTAGAAAGTTGGCATCTTGTACAAATAACCATAATACGGACGAAATAAGCAAAGGCCATAAAATAACGGCGGGAATGGAATGTGTGATTCCACGATGATGTCTAATATATACCGCATTATTGCGTAATTTTAATATTGTATCTATATCAGGCGCTTGAGAACCTATAATTGTGCCAGCAATAACCGCTGCAGTAGTAATTGAGCTTCCTGCAACAACAGGGTCAGCAAGTGCTAATCCTCCAAGGGCAATGCCCATTACGATATGTGTACCTGTATCCATTACGAAACCAGCTCCTTTTTGGACAACAAGTTACTTTCATCATAAAATAATATCAGAAAAATAACAAAGTCCACACTATTATATACCCGATTATTCTGTACAATAATCGTAAGGAAGGAATTTACATTGAACGATTTATATAAAAAACAAGTAAGTAATGCTTTAGTATCTTGGTTCGAAGAAGAAAAACGGGATTTACCTTGGCGAAAAACTAAAAATCCTTATAAAATTTGGGTTTCGGAAGTAATGCTTCAGCAAACAAAGGTAGATACTGTTATCCCTTATTATGAAAGATTTATCACAAAATATCCTTCACTTGAATCACTTGCAAATGCAAATGAAGATGAACTACTTAAAGAATGGGAAGGTTTAGGGTATTATTCAAGAGCACGGAACTTACAAGCCGGAGTTAAAGAAGTAATGGAAGATTATAATGGTGTCGTTCCATCAACTAGAAAAGAAATATCTAAACTAAAAGGTGTTGGGCCATACACTGCTGGAGCAGTTCTCAGTATTGCATATAGTGTGCCAGAGCATGCAGTCGACGGAAATGTAATGCGAGTGCTATCCCGTCTTTTATTGATAAAAGAAGATATTGCAAAACCAAAAACGAAGAAAATCTTTGAAGAAGCGGTGATGAAATTAATCGATGAAAAAAATCCTTCTGCATTCAATCAAGGATTAATGGAGCTCGGGGCAGTAATATGTACGCCTACAAAACCCAAATGTCTTTTATGTCCTGTTAGAGAATATTGCACAGCATTTTTTGAAGGAATGCAAGAAGAATTGCCGATTAAAACGATTAACAAGAAAACGAAAATACATAAAATGAAGGCTACTGTGATCGAATCAGAAGATGGAAGAATTCTTCTTGAAAAACGCCCAACGAAGGGTTTATTAGCGAATATGTGGCAATTCCCAATGGTAGAGCTTCCAACACCGAATCATACTGTTGAAGAAATAATCGAACATGATTATCAAATGAGCATTGTAAAAGGTAAAGAAATACTCACCTTTAAACATATTTTTTCCCATCTAATATGGGAAATGGAAAGCTATGAAGCAAAGTTAATAAATAAAATTGACATACCAGCAAATTGTAATTGGTTCACAAGAGAAGAAATCGAAAATCAACCGATGCCTGTTCCAGTATTGAAAATTTGGAATGCATGGAAAGAAAGGAATTAGCAAATAATGACGACTAATAAAGTAGCACTAGTAACAGGAAGTAGTAGAGGATTAGGAAAAGCAATTGCCATAGAGCTCGCAAAAAATGGATATGATATAGTAGTAAACTATGCAAGAAGTAAAACAGCAGCTATTGAAACTGCACAAGAGATAGAAGCACTTGGAAGAAAAGCTCTTCTTGTTCGTGCGAATGTTGGAGATGTAGAAAAATTACGAGCAATGTTTGAAAAAATTAAAGAAGAGTTTGGTCGATTAGATATATTTGTAAGTAATGCAGCTTCTGGAGTTTTACGTCCTATTATGGAACTAGAAGAGTCTCATTGGGATTGGACGATGAATATTAACGCAAAAGGAATGCTTTTTGGTGCACAAGAGGCAGCTAAGCTAATGAATCAAGGTGGAAAAATACTTGGAATTAGCTCTCTTGGTTCCATTCGCTACTTGGAAAATTATACGACTGTCGGAGTATCGAAAGCTGCTATTGAATCGATTACAAGATATTTAGCAGTAGAATTAGCACCAAAAGGAATTGTAGTTAATACCGTTTCTGGTGGTGCATTAGATACAGAGGCATTAACACATTTTCCTAATCGAGAAGAATTATTAGAAGATGCTCGTATTAATACTCCTGCAGGAAGAATGGTTCAAATAGAGGATATGGTGAAGACTGCAATGTTCTTATTATCAGATGACTCATCAATGATTTGTGGACAAACGATTATAGTCGATGGAGGAAGATCTTTAAAATTATAAAAGTTTCATGAATATATTCATTAATTGTACACATGATAAATGTGTACGGAGGTGAAATCCATGAAAAAGAATAACAGTAAACAACCAAATGCAAATCAATTCAAAACCCCTGAGTTTGCATCTGAAACTGATGCTCAACAGGTAAGAGAACAAAACCGTCAATCTCAAAGCGGTCAATCTCAATATGCCTCTGAGTTTGCTTCAGAAACTGATATTCAACAAGTAAAAGGTCAAAACCGTCAAGCTGAGATGAAGAAACAACAAGCTAGCGGTCAAAAAGGAAGTAATTCTTCTAACCAAACTAAATAATTGCATGGATTCACCGAAATCAGCGAGGGCTTTTTGCCCTCGCTGATTTTTTTACTACAGTTTTTTGGAATGGATTGCTATAATAAGAAAATAAGTTTAACTATTTAGCAAATGTTTTCTGCGATGTGCATGCGCAGTAATCTCCCATTTTTTAAAACCGTACATTGGATATAATAACTAAAGACAATTCACAAGGGACAAACCTACTGAACAAAGTTAATATCTGAGGCGGATGTCACAGATTGTGGTGGGAGTTCATCGAGAGCAAAACTCGATGTAAAATCTGGACCAATCACGCCAAGGAGAATTTGATAATATAATCTTGCGTTTGTCGAAAAGGTGGCTAAAACATGGCGATTCCAACAGAAGGAGAAATTATTCAAATTCACAGCTACAAGCATAATGGCCGTATCCACCGTGTCTGGCAGGAAACGATGGTTTTAAAAGGTACCAAAAATATAGTCATTGGTGCAAATGAACGTACACTTGTAATAGAGGCAGACGGTAGAACCTGGATTACAAGAGAACCTTCCATTTGTTACTTTCATGCAGAACATTGGTTCAACATTATTTGTATGCTTCGAGAAGATGGCGTCTATTATTACATCAATATGAGTTCGCCGTTTGTCTATAGTAATCAACGATTAAAGTACATTGATTATGATTTAGATGTAAAGGTTTTTCCAGACATGACCTATACAATTTTAGATGAAGATGAATATGAACAGCATAAAAAGGAAATGAATTATCCAAATGAGATAGATGGGATTCTTGATCGAAATATTGAAAAACTTATTTCATGGATAAAGCAAAGAAGAGGTCCCTTTGCACCTGATTTTATCGAAGCATGGACAAGTCGTTATCAATTTTATAAACAGCTAAATGAGTAGACGGAAAACCTGTTGAATATATGCAACAGGTTTTTCTGATTTTGAGTAAAATGAAATGCTTTTCTAGGGCTTTGAAACTTCCTCCTCGCATTTCTTAAAGAAACTATATAAAATTGTATGCCTAGGGATTCAATATACATAGTGCTTCATGGTCCTTGTAATTTTTAGTATATAATTTTTTTATGCTATGAACAGGTTGATTTCCGCTGCAGGCGGACGCTTTCCAGGGGGCAAGCATCAAGCCGCTTCCGTCGCTACGCTCCGTCCAGGGTCTTGATTTGCTTGCTAATCCCCTAGGAGTCGCCGCCTTCCTCTCCAATCAACAGTGCGATTAAGAAAGACAATATGCTACTTAGAAATAAAAAATAATAAATTTTCATGGTTTATCAATGGGGCAAGAGGAACTAGGGGGAAAAATAGATAGTATTTAAAGATAAAGAAGTGAAGAGCTTCCGAAATTGTATCTTCGGAAGCTTTTAAATGAGTAGGGGAGTATTTTTTCTCTAATTAGCCAAAGCAAACGCATTGTGTCTAAACATATTCCCAGAGGGCGACGGACGAACACCTGCCACAAGATGACCGAAAAAAGTGTGGCTGGAGGTGACGCAGTCACCTCCAGCTACATAATTCCAACGGTAATAGTGTTCTAGATGTTACGTCCAAAGTACTATGGAAACTGTGAGGACAGAATGTACTTAAATGGCTTGGGTTTTTCTAAACTGAAAGGAAGTAATATTATGAGTTCGATGAAACGGTATATGCAATTTGTGAAACCATATAACGTCCAAATATTTATTACAATTGTCATTGGTATTATTAAATTTGCAATACCTTTATTTATTCCAATCCTCATTAAGATCGTCATTGACGATATTATAGGTGCAAAAGGGTTGACTCCAGATGAAAAAATGCATCAATTAGTTTATTGGCTAGGAGGAACTTCCTTAATCTTTTTAATCGTTCGTCCACCAATCGAGTATTATCGACAATACTTGGCACAATTAGTGAGTAATAAAATCCTATATGATATTCGTCAAAAGTTATATATTCATCTTCAAAAGCTAAGTTTAAAATATTATTCAAATACACGTGCTGGTGAGGTTATTTCAAGAGTAATTAATGACGTAGAACAAACTAAAAACTTCGTTATGATTGGTTTAATGAATGTCTGGTTGGATTTAGCGACTATTCTCATTGCCATTGGAATTATGTTAACCATGAATGTGAAGTTAACGATTGTTACTTTACTTGCATTTCCATTTTACGCATTTAGTGTGAAATACTTTTTCGGGAAATTACGTGATTTAACGAGAAAACGTTCGCAAGCTTTAGCTGGAGTCCAAAGTTATTTACATGAGCGAGTACAAGGCATGAGCATTATTAAAACATTTACATTAGAAAAACATGAACAAAAGTTATTTGATAAAGCAAATGGTGAATTTTTAGACAAAGCGGTCGATCAAACAATTTGGAATGCGAAAGCATTTGCTGTCGTAAATACAATAACGGATATTGCACCGCTTCTCGTAATAGCGTTTGCTGGGTATGAAGCGATTAATGGAAGATTGTCGGTAGGAACGATGGCCGCTTTTGTAGCATATATTGAACGATTATATAGTCCACTACGTCGGTTAGTTAATTCATCAACAACGTTAACCCAATCTTTTGCATCGATGGATCGGGTTTTTGAATTGATGGACGAAGGATACGATATAGTTGATAAAAAAGGTGCGTCCACACTTAATTATTCGACTGGTGACGTTACATTTTCTAATGTTTCTTTTCAGTATGAAAAAGATGGAAACACGATATTAAATAATGTTAATTTCCATGTAAATGCCGGTGAAACCGTAGCATTTGTTGGGATGAGTGGTGGTGGGAAATCGACGATAATCAGTCTTATCCCAAGGTTTTTCGATGTAACAAGTGGAAGTGTACAAATTGATGGAAAAGATATACGCGACGTAACGATTGAATCCTTACGAAAACATATCGGAATAGTATTACAAGATAACATATTATTTAGTGATTCGGTTAAAACGAATATATTAATGGGGAATCCAAATGCTTCTGATGAAGAAGTAATTGAAGCGGCAAAAGCTGCTAATGCACATGATTTCATTATGGAATTACCAGAAGGTTATGAAACAAAAGTCGGAGAAAGAGGAGTGAAATTGTCAGGTGGACAAAAGCAACGTGTAGCAATTGCCCGCGTGTTTTTAAAAAATCCAACAATTTTAGTTCTAGATGAAGCAACCTCCGCATTAGATTTAGAGAGTGAATCGTTAATCCAAGACTCATTAGAACGATTGGCAAAAGATCGTACAACAATAATAGTAGCTCACAGGCTTTCAACAATTACCCATGCAGATAATATTTTTGTTATCGAAAATGGAGAAGTTGTTGAAAATGGAAAACATAATGTCTTGATGGAACAAAAAGGTGTATATTTTAACCTCTTTCAAATACAACAATTAGATAAATAAAAATAAAAGCACTCTATAAGTAATCTTATACTTATAGGGTGCTTTTTGGTATAAATATTGATTGAATGGATAACTGATAAAATGTATGAAAATACAGTTAGATTTGGATAATGTCTATGTAGAAAGACGTACAACTTTTTTATAAAGGTATTGCATAAGTCAATATTTTGTGTAGAATATCTATTATAGTACTTCAAAAGATAGAAAGTTTAGACTATTTTGAAATGAGGGAGCGACTTGAGGGAACGTGAAATAATCTTAGAAGTGAAAAATCTTCAAACTTCCTTCTTCACAGACGATGGGGTTATTCCATCCGTAGACTTTGTTGATTTTCATGTTAGAGAAGGAGAAGTTCTAGGAATTGTGGGAGAGTCGGGTTGTGGTAAAAGCGTTACATCTCTTTCTATAATGGGTCTAGTTCCAAGTCCTCCTGGAAAAATTACGAGTGGGCAAATTTTATTTAAAGGAAAAGATTTGACGAAGCTTTCTGAGAAAGAAATGCGAAATGTTCGGGGAAATGAAGTAGCAATGATATTTCAAGAACCTATGACATCTTTAAACCCTTTATTTACAATTGGAAATCAACTCATGGAAGCGATTACATTACATAAAAAAGACTGGAGCAAGAAGCAAGTCAAAGCAAGAGCAGTAGAAATGTTAAAGCTAGTTGGGTTACCTAGAGCAGAAGAGTTAATGAGAGATTATCCACACCAACTTTCTGGTGGGATGAGGCAACGAGTCATGATTGCCATGGCATTAGTATGCGATCCAAAAGTTCTCATTGCAGATGAACCAACGACCGCTCTAGATGTAACTATACAAGCACAGATATTAAAGCTAATGAGAGAATTGAATGAACGTCTAAATACAGCGGTTATACTAATTACACATGATTTAGGTGTTGTCGCAGAAACTTGTGAGCGGGTAGTCGTTATGTATGCAGGGAAAGTTGTAGAAGAGGGATTGGTTGAGACGATTTTCAATAATCCTCAACACCCATATACGAAAGGTTTAATAGCCTCTGTCCCAGACATGCGTCATAAAAAACAACGACTTTATTCAATTCCAGGAAACGTTCCAAAACCAGGTACGGTTAAGAATGGTTGTCGATTTGCAGCACGTTGTGAATTTGTGTTCGGACGTTGTACAGAGGAAAGCCCTTCTTTATATGAAACATCTTCAGGACATAAGACGAGATGTTTCCTATACGATGAGAAGGAGGTAGGAGTAAATGACAAAACCGCTGCTACAAGTTGAAGGATTAAAAAAGTACTTTCCTATTCATTCGGGAATGTTAGGAAAACAATCCGGTTATGTAAAAGCTGTAGATGATGTGTCTTTTTATGTAAATGAAGGAGAGACATTAGGAATTGTGGGAGAGTCCGGTTGCGGCAAATCTACTACTGGACGCATGCTTATGAGATTACTAGAACCGACGGAAGGGAAAGTAACCTTTGACGGAAAAGAAATAACGAATATTTCTAGTTCAGAAATGAGAAAAGCCCGAAGAGAAATTCAAATGGTTTTTCAAGATCCATATGCTTCTTTAAATCCGAGACATACAGTAGAAAAGATATTAATGGAGCCACTCATTGTTCATAATATTGGGAACGCTAAAAGTCGAAAAAAGAAAGTATATGACTTTTTAGAAATTGTGGGGCTTAGCAGTTATCATGCGAAACGATATCCACATCAATTCAGTGGCGGACAGCGTCAGCGTATAGGCATTGCAAGAGCATTAATGACAAATCCAAAGCTGATCATTGCAGATGAACCAGTTTCGGCACTTGATGTATCTATTCAAGCGCAAGTTCTTAATCTTATGCAAGATTTACAGAAAGAACTAAAACTAACGTATATATTTATCGCGCACGATTTAGGGGTAGTTCGACATATAAGTGATCGTGTAGGCGTTATGTATTTAGGTAGAATGGCTGAACTTGCTACAAGTGAGTCTTTGTATGCCGAGCCTCTACATCCATACACAAAAGCATTGCTTTCAGCAGTTCCTGTTCCTGATCCAGAATATAAAAGGGAACAGATTATATTAGAAGGAGATATTCCTAGTCCTTCTAACCCGCCAACAGGTTGTACATTTCATACTAGATGTCCTTTTAAAATGGACGGTTGTACAACCGTTGTACCGAAACTTGAAGAAGTGAAGCCAGGTCATTTTGTTGCATGCCATTTATACAAATAGGCAGCGCAATATTGATAATATAATTTACGGAGGGGTAAATTTGAGAAAAACGAAAATATGGCCATTTTTGCTATTGATGATGTTAGCGATTACTGTAGTACTTGCTGCATGTTCATCTGATAACTCTTCAGATAGCAAAGAAAACACGAGTAAAGATAAGGGTGAATCTACTGCATCAACCGGAAACAAAGTGCTTATTTTTGGCCGTGGGGGAGATTCGGTATCATTAGATCCTATTGCTGTAACTGACGGTGAATCGTACAAAGTAACGCAAAACTTATTCGAAACACTTTTAAACTTTGGGGAACAAGATACTACTATTCACGAAGGCCTAGCAACAAAATGGGAACCTTCTGATGACGGTCTAACTTATACTTTCACACTTCGTGAAGGTGTTAAGTTCCATGATGGAACAGATTTTAATGCTGAAGCTGTAGTGAAAAACTTTGAACGTTGGGCAAATGGCACAGAAGATAAATTCCCGTACTATGCATCTATGTTTGGTGGATTTAAAGGGGACGAAGGTCATGTAATTGCTTCTGTAACTGCAGATGGTAATAACAAGGTTATTTTTAAACTTACACGCGCACAAGCTCCTTTCTTAAAAAATATTGCAATGAGCCCATTTGGTATGGCGAGTCCCACTGCATTTGAAAAAGATGGAGATAAATTTGGAGACAATCCAGTAGGTACTGGTCCATTCAAGTTTGTTGAATGGAAACGTAATGATTCGATTACAATTGAAAAATTCGATGGTTATTGGGAAAAAGGTTTACCAAAGCTTGACAAAATTGTGTTCCGTTCAATTCCAGATAACTCCGCTCGTTTAAATGCGCTACTCAGTAATGAGATTGACTTAGCTGATGGAATAAACCCAGCAGATGGTAAAACAGTGGAAGGAGATTCTAATTTACAATTATTCGAACGTCCATCTATGAACGTAGGATACCTTGGATTAACGAATACTCGTCCTCCATTTGACAATGTTAAAGTACGCCAAGCAATGAACTATGCAATTGACAAACAATCTATCATCGATGCATTCTTCGAAGGGCGTGCAGAAATTGCGAAAAACCCAATGCCACCTTCGATTAGTGGATACAATGATGATATTCCTGGTTATGAATACAACCCTGAAAAAGCAAAACAACTTTTAGCAGAAGCAGGACTTGCTGATGGATTTGAAATGGAACTATGGGCAATGCCAGTTCCAAGACCATATATGCCAGATGGAGCAAAAGTTGCAGAAGTTATTCAAAAGAACTTAGCAGATATTGGTGTGAAAGCAAAAATTGTTTCTTATGAGTGGGCAACTTATTTAGAAAAAGCTCGTAACGGTGAAGCAGATGCATTCATGTTAGGTTGGACTGGTGATAACGGAGATGCTGATAACTTCATCTACGTATTACTTGACGGAGATAATATCGGAAGTAATAACTACGCTTATTATGACAACAAAGACTTACACAAAATCCTAATTGAAGCACAAACAGAAGTAGACGAAAACAAACGTATTGACTTGTATAAGCAAGCCCAAGAAATTATTTTTAAAGATGCACCTTGGGTACCACTTGCTCATTCAACTCCACTACTTGCAGGTAAAGCGGATTTGATAAATTTCTTACCACATCCGACTGGATCTGATAAATTAACGAACGTCGACTTTAAGTAATAAGCTTGAAGGGGAGAGGTCTTCGTGATTTCTCCCTTTTCTCTTTCAAATTAGAAATATGACCTTTTCTATTTACTTTGGCTATCTTACGGTTTCTTTGCAGGAACTTAAAGCTGAAGCAGACACAGGCGCTTGCGATTTTATTTAAAAGAGAGAGGTGAAGACAATGATTCACTATATCGGAAAAAGGCTATTACAATTAATTCCTGTTTTGCTCGGTATGACATTTGTTGTCTTTATGATTATTCGGGCAATACCCGGAAATCCAGCTCAAGTAATATTAGGGCAGTTAGCATCAAAAGAAGCGATAGAAGCCTTAGAGATAAAGCTTGGATTAAACAATCCATGGTATACACAATACTTTGATTATTTAATTGGTCTCTTTAAAGGGGATTTAGGGGAATCGATGCGAACGGTTCAACCTGTTACGAAGGAAGTATGGCCTTATTTAGCAGCTACTTTTGAATTGGCATTCTTTGCAATTATTATTGCTGTAGTTATTGGAGTTAATGCAGGGATTATTTCTGCATGGTTCCAAAATTCTTGGTTTGATTATTTAGCTATGGTAATAGCGTTAATAGGAGTATCCATGCCTATCTTTTGGTTGGGTTTAATGGAGCAATGGTTTTTCGGAATTGAACTTCACTGGTTACCTACTTCGGGAAGAGAAGAAGTGAGGAATCCAGTTTCTGCTATTACAAACTTATATGTGCTTGATACGATATTAAGTGGACGATTTGACCAGTTAGGTCAAGTGTTGAAGCATTTGGTGTTGCCTGGCATTGCTCTTGCAACCATTCCAATGGCTATTATTGCTCGTATGACAAGATCGAGTATGCTTGAAGTAATGCGTGCTGATTATGTTCGTACCGCAAGAGCAAAAGGACAAAAAATGTTTTGGGTTGTTTATAAACATGCATTAAAAAATGCAATTATTCCTGTATTAACAGTTATAGGTCTTCAAATGGGTTTATTACTTGGAGGAGCTATTTTAACAGAAACAATATTTAGTTGGCCAGGTATAGGTAGATATATTTATGAAGCTATACAGTTCCGTGATTATCCTGTCATTCAGTCTGGAATATTAATTGTAGCTTTTATTTTTGTCATGATTAATCTTTTCGTGGATATTTTATATGGTCTTATCGATCCGAGGATTAAATACGACTAAAAGGAGGAAGAGATATGTCTGAAATGGTTCCCAATCCAACAATTAATACTGTTGCCTCGATACCAGAGAAATCGACCGGTCCTTGGCTAGATGCATGGCGGAGCTTTAGCAAAAATAAAGTTGCCCTTGTAGGAGCAGTGATTGTTCTTTTCTTCATATTTTTAGCAATTTGTGGTCCATTATTTACACCACAAGGAATAAACGAACAACTATTAAAAGATCGTCTATTACCGCCTTCTAGTAAGTATTGGTTCGGGACGGATGATTTTGGACGAGATATTTTTTCCCGTGTGATTCATGGTGCAAGGATATCGCTTGGGGTAGGGTTCTTTTCTGTAGTTGGATCAGTTGTAGTAGGTAGTATGTTAGGTATTATTGCTGGTTATTATGGAAAATGGGTTGATATGATAATATCTCGAATTTTTGATATATTACTAGCATTTCCAAGTATTTTATTGGCTATTGCAGTTGTTTCTGTATTAGGACCATCCTTACGAAATGCATTAATCGCAATTGCTATCATTAATATTCCTAACTTTGGTCGACTCATTCGCTCAAAAGTATTGAGTATTAAAGAAGAGGAATACATAACATCCGCAAAAGCAATTGGAATGAGAGATATACGGATTTTGTTTTCTCACATTCTCCCAAACTCCATGGCTCCCGTAATTGTTGCAGGTACGTTAGCTATAGCATCCGCTATTATTGAAGCTGCTGCTTTGGGATTTCTTGGATTAGGCGCGCAAGCACCAGCACCAGAATGGGGGAAAATGCTAGCGGATGCCCGAGTCGTTTTACGTAATGCACCATGGACCATGTTTTTCCCAGGAATTTCGATTATGCTAACCGTGTTAGGATTTAATTTAATGGGTGATGGTCTACGGGATGCACTTGATCCTCGTATGAAAAATTAATTCATTAAAATGTGCCACCTAGATGACTAGTTGACATATTTCAGACTGTAGGCAAACTCGAAAAAAATCGAGTTTGCCTACAGTTTTTTTCTTATTTGAAATAATAGTTGAAAGTCGTTTATTGCTGAAACTTATCAATCGTTTAGAACCTATCAATATTTACAATAACTTCTTCAACTCAGATAAAAATAAAATAAACATAACGAAAAGCTCTAATTAAACCAGATCCACTAGGGAGTAATCATCATCGATTTTAATAACAAATAAACGCAAGGCTAGTGAGCACAATCAAAAAGGATTAATTGTAAGAATTTTACACTCTTAGACTAAAGGTCATTCTTATATTATTAATAATGACATCAATATTGGCTTTTTTTCATACTATATTCAGGAGGTGTAAAAATGCCAAGAGTAAAATACCGAGATGCAGATGTTGATTTAGTAGCAAGGATGATGAGAGCAGAAGCCGAGGGTGAAGGAAAACAAGGGATGTTATATGTAGGTAATGTAGTTGTTAATCGTGCTGTAGCAGATTGTTTAGACTTTAAAGATGTAAGAACAATTGAAGATGTCATTTTTCAAGTGCAAGGAGGAAATTATTCTTTTGAAGCTGTTCAAAAAGGGAATTTATTTTATCAAAGAGCAAGACCTAATGAAAAAAAATTAGCAAAACAAAGTTTGGATTATTGGAGACAACATCCAGCACGATATGCCCTTTGGTATTTTAATCCCTATGCTCCATGTCCTCCAACATGGTACGGTCAACCTTTTACGGGTCAATTTAAAAATCATTGTTTTTATGAACCAACAGCTGGAACATGTGATAGTGTTTATAACGGGTAAATTTCCTCGATGCAACTTTTGTATTTAATGTATCGGTTATAAGTCGAAAAAAGCTTCAAAACCTACCCGTTGCCTATTTTTCTCACGAAATAAAAAGGGAACTTCCTACTTAGTTGTTGTTCCCTTTTTTATAAACATTTCGTGTAAAATGAGAAAAATAGATAGTATCCATTAATTAAGAAACAAAAAGCATCCGAGATTGTAACTTCGGATGCTTTTTCTACATAGGACAGGATCTTGTCTCTAATTATCCAATTGAATGCTCCGCCCAGTCCATATGGCAAACAGAATCAGAGAAAAATAGGTAGTTGATACCGATAAAGAGGTGAAGAGCTTCCGAAATGGTATCCTCGGAAGCTTTTAAAAGAGTAGGAAAGTATTTATTCTCTAATTATCCAAACTAAACGCATCCTGTCCTTACAAGTTCCAAGAGGGCGACGGACAAACATTTTCCACAAGATGACCGAAAATGAGGAGTTGGAAGTGACGTAGTCACTTCCAACTCCTCAAAATCCATCGATAATAGTGTAGCTAATGTTTCGTCCAAAGCACTCTGGAATTGGTTAAGATCAGATGCACTTAATATGGAGTTTCTTCTATCTGTACAGTTAACTCTGAGTGATGAAAGTTTTGATAGGATGTAATTAGTGTATCTATATGTTCTAATTGTTCTTCATATTTTAAAATAGATGATAATAAGTGAAGTAAATGGTAAGTTGAAAACTCTTCTTCAATTCGAGTCAGTGCTATTTGTTGTACGAAGATATCCATCACTTCTTGCCTCTGTAGAAATGCCTCAGAACCATTCCAATCCATATGTTCTGGTTTTAACTTTCCAATAAATTTCAAATGCAATTGTTCATGGTAGGTTAAAAGTGCATCCAGCCGTTCCTTTACCATCATTCGAAAATGCTCTGGAAGTCGTAATAGTTCATTTTCATGGAGATGAAGTCTTTTTAAAACATCCAAGCTCCTATAGGAAGCCGTGATTAACTCTCGATATACGACTAACTTTCTACCTTTTGTTTGAACTGCTTTTTTTGTGTAACCACGTTCTTCCTTAAAAAATAAATAGATTTGATCAATTCTACTAAGACGATCTACTAGTTGATGGATGGACTGTTTTGTAGAATTATGATCGGATGCCTGTCTAACAGCAATTCGAATCCAACGAATAATTTCATCTTGTGTAAAGTGAATAGAGTTGAATAGTTTTGTTTCAAACTTTGGTGGTAAAAATATTAAATTAACAATAAACGCTGATATAACTCCTACAAGAATGGTAGAAAACCTTATTAAAGCGAATGTAATAAAATCAGCGCTTTGCACTTCCATAATTGCAATAACAGTTACAAGTGCTAAAGAAATTGTTTTTTCGAGTTTGAATTTTAACATAATCATAATTGCAATAATTGCTGCCAATCCAACGGCGATAAAGTGATTGCCAAATACTAAAGCAAAGATCACCGCAATAGCAGCTCCAATTAGATTAGATTGTATTTGCTCTATAACGGTCAAATAGGATCTATAAATAGAAGGCTGAATCGCAAAAATCGCAGCTATTCCTGCAAAAACAGGGCTAGGAAGATGGAGTAAGTCTGCTATAAACAGTGAAAAAACAATTGCTACTCCAGTTTTAAATACTCGAGCTCCTAATTTCATTTAATCCTATCCTTTCCATACCAAGGGCTTCATTTAATTATTACTTTAAATTAGCAAAAGCTCGGTTTACGGCAGTAATTGTTTCTTTAATATCTTCTTCTGTATGAGCGGTAGTAATAAACCATGCTTCATATTTAGAAGGTGCGAGATTAATTCCTTGTTCCAGCATTAGCTTAAAGAACTTACCAAACATTTCTCCGTCTGTAGCTTCCGCTTGCTCATAGTTTACTACTTTTACGTCAGTAAAATAAACAGAAAGTGCACCTTTTATACGATTAATGGTAATTGTTATCTCATTTTTTTCAGCAGCATCTAAAATGCCTGCTTCTAAAATTGCACCAAGTCTATCAAGTTCTTCATAAACGCCTGGTTGCTGCAAGACTTCTAGACAAGCAATACCTGCTTGCATAGACGCAGGGTTTCCTGCCATAGTTCCAGCTTGATAAGCTGGTCCAAGTGGTGCTACTTGTTCCATGATTTCTTTTTTTCCACCATAAGCCCCAATCGGAAGACCTCCGCCAATTATTTTACCAAGGGCAGTTAAGTCTGGTGTTTCATTCAACATGCTTGAAGCAGCACCATAATGGAATCGGAATGCTGTAATAACTTCATCATATATGACTAAAACTCCTTTATCTTTTGCAATCTTATGAACAAGTGGAAGGAATCCTTCATTTGGCTCCACCATACCGAAATTACCTACAATTGGTTCAACTAAAATACAAGAAAGTTCTTCTCCCCATTTTTCCATTGCTTCTTCATAAGCTTTTGGATCATTAAATGGAATTGTGATTACTTCTTCTGCAATAGTTTTAGGAACACCTGCAGAGTCAGGAGTACCAAGTGTAGCAGGACCTGAGCCGGCAGCAACTAACACTAAGTCGGAGTGTCCGTGATAACAACCTGCAAATTTCATTACTTTCGTTCTACCTGTATAGGCTCTGGCTACTCGAATGGTAGTCATAACAGCTTCCGTACCTGAGTTTACAAAACGTACTTTGTCCATAGAAGGGATAGCATCTTTTAACATTTTAGCAAACGTCACTTCATGTTTTGTCGGTGTCCCATAAAGTAACCCTGTTTGAGCAGCTTTTGTAATTGCTTCTGTAATATGTGGATGTGCGTGGCCAGTAATGATCGGACCGTATGCAGCTAAATAATCAATATATTTATTTCCATCGACGTCATAAAAATAAGCACCTTCAGCTCTTTTCATAACAGTTGGAGCTCCTCCGCCAACAGCTTTATATGATCTAGATGGGCTATTAACTCCACCTACTATATGTTCAAGTGCTTCCTCGTGAATTTGATTAGATAATTTTCTTTCCAATTGTAAAACCTCCGCTTAATTTGCTTCGTCTAGACTCCCACGTCAAGCTTATGCGCTTTAGTAGTCGCAGTTTAAAAGATTGTTTATTGGGGAAGACATAGGCACTTGCTCTTTTTGTACTTATCTATTGTAGTCAATTTTAATGAAAAATGCGAAAGAAAATTGAACAAAATGGAAAACTTCGATACGATAGAGTGAGTATAGAGGGAGGAATAACTATATGCAAACACTTGAAGGTATGATTGCACCGAAATTTTCATTGAAAAATGAAGTTGGGGAAATAATCTCGTTAGACAATTTTGCTGGGAAGAAGTATGTTGTACTTTATTTCTACCCTAAAGATTCGACCACTAGTTGCACGACAGAAGCATGTGATTTTAGAGATTCACATGAAGCATTTACTGCATTGAATGCTGTTATTTTAGGTGTAAGTGCAGACGATGAAAAAGCACATACAAAGTTTATAAAAAAATACGGGCTACCATTCTCTTTGTTAATAGATGATACACACGAAGTATCGGAAGCCTACGGTGTATGGCGTTTGAAAAAAATGTTCGGTAAAGAATTTATGGGAATTGAACGATCAACATTTTTAATAGATCCTACAGGCACAGTTATAAAAGAATGGCGTAAAATAAAGGTTGGGGGCCATGTAGAAGAAGCACTAGATACACTAAAAAAATTGTGAAAAATGGAGTATGAAAAATGAAGATATTATTTTCTTTTTTACCTAAACCAGATCAACAAGCAAATTTAATAGCTGGATTTCCAAATGCTGAATTTATCTTTCAAAAGCCTTTTGATGAAGAAATTTTAAAATCCGCAGATATATTTGTCACTTATGGAGAGGATTTGAGTGCATCTCATATTGAATCAGCGCACCAGTTAAAATGGATTATGGTCGCTTCTGCTGGATTAGAAAAAATGCCAATGAAAGAGATAGCTAACCGTAATATTATAGTGACGAATGTAAGAGGAATTCACAAAACACCAATGGCGGAATCCATTCTTGCACATATTTTATCTATTAAAAAGTCTCTTCCAATAATTGCTGAAAATCAAAGAAATGGAGAATGGTCTAAAAAAGTAAATTCTTCCGAATTATTTGGAGCAACTGCATTAATTTTAGGTCCTGGTGCAATTGGTGGTGAAGTAGGGAGAATCCTACAAGCTTTTGGCGTATATACAATTGGATGTAATCGTAGTGGAGATCTAGCAAATCATATGAATGAAATGATTTCATTCTCTCAACTGAAAGAAGTACTTCCAACAGCGGATATTGTGCTTTCAATTCTACCTAGTACCACCGAAACAAGGCATTTATTTACCTATGAGCATTTTCATTGTATGAAGCGAACGGCTATATTTATGAATTTCGGTCGAGGTGATGTGTTGAAAGAAGAAGAACTGCTTCGAGCACTACAAGATAATCGTATTGCTTATGCAGTATTGGATGTATTTGAAAATGAACCTCTTCCAAAAGGGCATCCTTTTTGGGAGATGAATAATGTGATAGTCTCTCCACATGTTTCTAGCCACTCTTCCCAGTATGTAGTTCGAGCATTGGAGATATTTACAAAAAATTTGACGATGTGGATAAATGAAAATAATCAGATGGAGAACTTAATTGATTTGGAAAAGGGATACTAAGAGCGGTTCTTTTTCCCTTTTGCTTTAAAAGTTTGACAGTCTATGCTTTTCTTCATTATACTTATTATAACGATTATAAACTAATAATAAATATGAAGAGAGGTGCATTGCGATGACGGAGGTACATTTAAAAGATGCTTTAGATACATTAAAATCAACTGGTGTACGAATAACACCTCAGCGCCATGCGATATTGGAATTTATTATTCAATCCATGTCACATCCCACTGCGGACGATATATATAAAGCACTTGAAAGTAAGTTTCCGAGTATGAGTGTTGCAACTGTATATAATAACTTACGTGTTTTTAGAGAAGCTGGACTAGTGAAAGAGCTAACATACGGTGACTCTTCTAGTAGATTTGATTTTGCCACAAACGATCACTATCATATGATTTGTAATTCTTGCGGAAAAATTGTTGATTTCCATTATCCAGGTTTAGATGAAGTAGAGCATTTAGCTTCCCACTTAACTGGTTTCGAAGTTAGTTCTCATAGAATGGAAATATACGGTGTGTGTCCGACTTGTAAAGAGCAGGCAACAACTGTTCAATAAGAAAACCGAGCGTAGTCAATGCGCTCGGTTTTTGTATTTATTCAGGGAACTAATAGAATATTATCTTTAATAAAAAACACACCTTGCTAAAAAGCAAGATGTGTACATTATCTCTTTCTATTTAAAGATTGATCGAATTCTTGTCCTTCAAGTGTTGGATCAAGCGTTAATGGTTCTTTGCAGTACATGCACATATCTACTCTACCTAATACTTTTGTATGCTTCCCACAGTTTGGGCAAACAACTTGAACAGCTTTAGTAGATAGTAAACCAATCCAACCATAAACAGCAGTACTTGCTATAATAGATACTACTCCGAGTATCATGAAGATAGCAACAAGTACTGGATGCTCTTTAAAAATTATTGCACCGTACATAATGATGAATCCGAAGAATACAAGACCAAGTGCAAAAGAACGGATTCGATTTATTTTGTTTTTATATGGTTTCATTTTTCATCCTCCTAATTTCTACATACACTATATCATATTTTTAGTTTAAAATAATAAATTGAACTATTATATAGAAGGAGATATAAAATAGTTGTCGAAAAACTTATAATATGAAATAAAGGAGGCGCCATTTTGGAAACATTATTGAGACCCATTTATCAAGAGAGAGCAAGTGAAGCCAATACATTAGGAATTATTTTTGTAGAAAAACGTGAAGAAGTTAGTCCGATTACAGATACGTTTGATTCCATTTTATTTATATTGACTAAGGACGCCGATCAACCTATTTTCACAAAACATTATACGTTTAACGATAAAAAAGCAGCGATGCATGTGATTACAGAGAAACAGTTAAGAAAATGGTTATTGCTAGGAACGAACCCTAAGTTAGTAGATTGGTTAATTAATGGCCGAGTAGTTTTTGATAGAAATGAGTATATAGAAGATTTAAAGAGAGAGTTAGATGAATTTCCAATTCACGGAAGAAAAGCGAGAATGGGAATTGAATTTGCAAAACTAAGCAGAAGATATTTAGAAGCTAAATTGTTTTTCGAACAGCTAAATTATTTAGATGCATATAATCATATAGTAGAGTCTTTGCATCATTTAGCACGCCTAGCTGTCTTTGAACATGGGATGCATCCTGAAGTTATGGTTTGGAAACAAGTAAAACAATTAGATCCATCTATTTATAAATTATATGATGAGCTTATTTCTAGTGAAGAAACTCTAGAAAAGAGATTAGAACTCTTATTTCTAGCTAGTGAATTTTTAATTCATTCTAGAATTAAAGAAGGATCACAACATATATTAGAAGTACTTGCTTTGAAAGAATTTTGGACAATTCAAGAGATTCACGAGCAAGAAGAACTTAAAAATTACTCAGTAGATCTAGAAGTTTTTATTGAATTTTTAGTAGATAGGGGTTTTATTTTTATAGAAAAACGACCTACTAAAAGCAATGAAATCATGCATAGATACTATAAAGTAAAGTAATTTACTAAAGCTTAAAAAAACGGACAATAAATTTGTTCGTTTTTTTTGTTGACAATATTATAGAATCCATTGTATTATAATAAGCGTCGTCAAAAACGTTACAAAAATATTGACGAAAAAGTTTTTTGAAAAACTTCTTGACTCATCAGTTGAAAGATGATAAATTAGAGAAGTCGCAAAAAACGACATAACAAAATGAACATTGAAAACTGAACATGCAAAACGTTAAGACATATAGCTTGAAAGACTAACTTGGTTAGTTTGATAGCAAAACAATTTGACATCATTTAATGATGATGCCAGCAAAACAAAATGAGCTTTTTAAGTTCTCTATTATGGAGAGTTTGATCCTGGCTCAGGACGAACGCTGG
>NZ_JBHVRO010000008.1:0-170503 GCF_042885655.1 Psychrobacillus sp. NPDC058041 | reverse complement strand
GAGCCAGGATCAAACTCTCCATAATAGAGAACTTAAAAAGCTCATTTTGTTTTGCTGGCATCATCATTAAATGATGTCAAAATTGTTTTGCTATCAAACTAACAAGTTAGTCTTTCAAGCTGTATGTCTTAACGTTTTGCATGTTCAGTTTTCAATGTTCATGTTGTGTTTTTGTTGCTGTGTCGTTTTGGCGACTTAATCATCTTAACAAATCTCATTATCGATGTCAACAACTTTTTTATTTCTTTTTTTCAAGAAGTCAGTAATGAAAATGACAACTTGATAACTATACCACCTTGTAAAGGCAATGACAAGATATTTCCTTAACTTTTTTTCAAAAACTTTTTCCTTCAACGCTTTGCACAACATATAGTAGATGTTGCGAAATTGGGATACTATAACTAGTAGTACCCCTCCTCAGATGGAAGAGGCCGGGTGGTTCGTCTGCGGAAAGCGAGGTTCTTTTCCCTAACTCGATTTTTCTTACTTTCTATTTAAAAGAAAAAAGACTGCAGGCAAACTCGTTTTTCAAGTTTGTCTACAGTCTGAAGAAAAACACGAAGCCTTTCTCTTTTTTTATTAATTATTATAAGAAAATAAAGTAACCAAGGAACACTGCCCATAAACCATACATGATCGGGTGGACTTCTTTAACTCGTCCTGCAACGATCATTGTAATTGGATAGAATAAGAATCCAATTGCTATACCAGTTGCAATAGAATAAGTTAGTGGCATTGCGATAATTACGAAGAATGCCGGAACTGCAGTTTCAAACTTAGTCCATTGAATATTTCCTAAAGAAGATACCATTAAGACTCCAACGACGATTAATGCCGGTGCAGTTACATAAGAAGTAATTACACTTAATACTGGATAGAAGAATAATGATAGCAGTAATAGTACCCCTGTCACTACTGCTGCAAAACCTGAACGTGCACCTGCTGCAACTCCAGCAGTAGATTCAACATATGAAGTAGTAGTAGAAGTACCAGCTACCGCGCCTGCTGTTGTAGCAAGTGCATCTGCTAAAAGCGCTTTTCCTGCACGTGGTAGTTTGCCTTCTTTCATTAAACCTGCTTGGTTTGCTACAGAAATTAATGTACCAGCTGTATCAAAGAAGTTAACAAATAAGAAAGTAAGCACAACGATTAAGAATTGTGATGTTAGTAAAGCAGAAGGATTATTAATAATTGGGTCAAGCGCTGCTCCAAAAGTCGGTGCCATGCTTGGGATCTTTCCTACAACACCATGCGGAATAGGTACTAAACTAAATATCATCCCTACTATAGAAGTAATTAGCATACCGTAGAAAATACCGCCTTTAATGCCTTTTACCATCATTATTAAAGTAATTAAAAGTCCAAAAATCGTTAGTAAAATATTTGGGTCTGTTAAATCTCCTAAACCAACTAATACATTATCATTTTTAACTATAATCTTTGCATTTTGTAGACCAACAAAAGTTATGAATAAACCAATACCTGCTCCAACGGCATACTTTAATTCAGTTGGAATGGCATTAATAATTGTTTCACGAATACCAGATAATGAAAGAAGAATGAAGATAACACCTGCAACAAAAACACCTGTTAAAGCTACTTGCCAAGGAATACCGAATTTCAGTACAACTGTATAAGCAAAAAATGCATTAAGTCCCATACCCGGCGCTAATGCGATCGGATATTTCGCTAACACTCCCATCAAAATAGAACCAATAGCTGCTGCAATTGCAGTTGCTGTAAATACAGAGCCTTTATCCATATACATAAAATCAGGTAAACCCGGAACACTCTCTAAAGATAATGTCATTGGGTTTACTACTAGGATGTACGCCATCGCTAGGAAAGTCGTGAACCCCCCAATGATTTCGCTACGGTAGTTCGTACCTAGTTCATCAAATTGAAAATACTTTTTCATGTGATCCTCCATTTTTTGTGCCTATAACGAAAGAAAAGCATACAACCATTGAAAAAGGTCGTATGCTTGAATATCTCTAATAAGTGATAGAAAAATACTGGTCACTCATCGTAGTCGAATCATTTACGGTGATTCGGTAGAGACTTTTGGGCCTTATTCCCAACGTTATACGACGACATAATTAAATTATATAAGTAATATAACATTGTCTTTTTTGAAAATCAACACTAAATACGAACATTTTTCAATATAAACATACAATAGTTCGTCATTTAACACTTTTAGTATTTTCTATGATGATAAACCTAGTCTTGTTATTAGAGAAGTAGTGTAATACTTAGTTTAATCCGGAAATTTAATTGAAATTTCGAAACATTTTTACTTTTCATTCGTCGTTAACATTAAGAAAGAGACACTTTGAATAGGAGGGGGATTTTTAGTGACTTTATATGATCCAATATATATTTTTCTACTTTTTGTTGTAGTAGCTTTGATTTTTATAGGTTTGTTTTTACATATTATCTTTGCTTACAAATTTAATGTTATAGGGTACTTCTTCATTATTTGTGCGACAGGAATTTTTTTACTAATAGTGAAGTACATGTTTGATTCAGGGATCTATGCAGATGAGCAATCTAGCCTTCTTTTAGGAATTGGCTTTTTGGAATTAACTTTACTTGCATTTCCTTATATTTTTCTAGTTCTAGCTCTGCAAATAGGAAGAAAGCAAAAAAGACAATCAGAAACAAGCTGATTATTTAGCGTCTTTATTCTCAATGTATTTAAATTTCCTCCTTGTAATTGCTGATTCAATTGAAAATCATCTAATAACTCCATAATAAAAGACCCCCTTTCATCCACAATGATGTGAATAAAAGAGAGTCTCATTTGAAATAAAGTTGTTACTGGTGAACGAATTTTTCATTCGGCCAGAAAACGTCTGGTTAACCCCTGTTTAAACATTATTATTTTGAATAATGGCTATATCGTTTCAATGTCAAAATCAATTAGTGAGGAATGGATATCTGATGACGAATTTTTTGTCACCAAATCTGTATCATCAATAGAAAAAAAAGAACTTCGAATAAGAAAAACATAGGGAGATTTTAGTCTTCCTATGCTTTCATTCATATTATTTATCTGTTTGTTTTTGCTTTTTTTTCAAATACTCCGCACGTATTTTTTCAAGTTGTTGCTTTTTATCAAATTTGGCAGGCTTGTGTTTTTCATGATACTTTGCCACAGCCACCTGACCTTTGGTGTCCAATTGATATTTCCCCACTTTGTTCACCTACTTTTCTTGTCTTTAAAGAGAACTATTCAACAAATATAATATACCTTATTTTACTGAAGTAAACCTTTTTACTTTATTACTTATCTTTACGACCTTAAATTTGCTGATTCATTTTAAAGTCAACAATCAAGTCGCTAATTTTCACTAAAACAAAAAACCTCTTCCAGTTATTTGTTATAAATAACTAAAAGAGAGTTTAATTTTTGAAATATAAATAGTTGTACGTTAATCATTGATTTACTTAACAATCTACGTTAGACATTGATATGACTGTGTTTATAACCTGTTTAGTTTATATTACTGAACAGTCCTATTCCCACTCAATAGTAGCTGGTGGTTTACTCGTAATGTCATACACTACGCGGTTAATGTGAGGTACTTCGTTTACAAGACGGATACTTACTTTTTCTAGTACATCCCATGGGATACGTGCCCAGTCAGAAGTCATACCATCAATAGAAGTTACTGCACGGATACCGATAGCATAGTCGTATGTGCGAGTGTCACCCATTACTCCAACGCTACGGATATCAGGAAGGACAGTGAAGTACTGCCAAATATCACGATCTAAACCAGCTTTCGCGATTTCTTCACGAAGAATTGCGTCTGATTCACGAACGATTTGTAATTTTTCTTCTGTTACTTCGCCAAGTACACGGATGCCTAAACCTGGTCCTGGGAATGGTTGACGCCAAACAATTGCTTCTTCAAGACCAAGTTCTAATCCAAGTGCGCGAACTTCGTCTTTAAACAATGTTTTTAATGGCTCGATTAACTTGAACTGCATATCTTCCGGTAATCCACCTACATTATGGTGAGATTTAATTGTTTGTGCTGTTGAAGTACCAGATTCAATAATATCGGTGTAAAGAGTACCTTGAGCTAAGAAATCCATACCATCTAATTTAGAAGCTTCTTCATCAAATACATAAATGAATTCGTTACCGATAATTTTACGTTTCTGTTCAGGATCAGAAACTCCAGCTAATTTATTCATAAAGCGCTCACGTGCATCGATTTTAATAACCTTCATATTAAAGCCTTCTGTGAAAGTCTTCATAACTTGCTCAACTTCGCCTTTACGGTTTAAGTTATGATCAACAAACATACAAGTTAATTGGTCACCGATTGCTTTGTGAATTAATACTGCAACTACAGAAGAATCTACTCCACCGCTAAGTGCACAAAGAACTTTTTTGTCGCCA
The DNA here is from genome assembly GCF_042885655.1 of Psychrobacillus sp. NPDC058041. Lineage (NCBI taxonomy): Bacteria > Bacillati > Bacillota > Bacilli > Caryophanales > Bacillaceae > Psychrobacillus > Psychrobacillus sp. NPDC058041. The sequence goes on along the minus strand of NZ_JBHVRO010000008.1, from coordinate 166,086 downwards.
ACTTCAGCACGAATTTTTTCAATTTCCATTTCGATAAAGCTTTCCATTGTCCAATCGCCAGTTGCGTGACAAACGTCAAATACGAATTGACGTAGTAATTCAATACCATAAATAGAATGTCTTACCTCTGGATGGAATTGAACTGCGTAAAATTGCTTCGCTTCATTTGCCATTGCAGCTACTTCACATGAAGGACTTGTTGCAATTACTTCAAACCCTTCAGGTGCAACTGTTACATGGTCTCCGTGACTCATCCAAACAATTTGATCGGTTGGAAGTTGTCCAAATAAAGCCGTTGCATTTTTTACATTGATTTCTGCTTTACCATATTCTCTATGAGCAGCTTTTTCCACTTTTCCACCGAAATGTTGAGACATTAATTGCATCCCGTAACATATCCCTAAGATTGGTACACCAATTTCATAAATCTCTGGATCAATATGAAAAGCATTTTCATCATATACAGAGTTGGGACCACCGGAGAAAATGATTCCAGTAGCATTCATTTTCTTTAAATCTTCCGCACTAACTGTATGTGGGTGTAGTTCGCTGTAAACTCCAAATTCACGTATACGGCGAGTGATCAATTGATTATATTGACTACCGAAATCTAGAACGACAATTTTTTCTTGTTCTTTCAACAATGGAGTTGAAGACATTAGCATCCACCTCTTCTAATAATTGATCCAAATTGCATTTCTCATCACTCAGATATTTCCCCTGTTTTGTAGAGTAAACTTCTGTAATTTTAGTTGTAGGATTTAACTTATTCAGTATTCTTTAGGATGTCCTGAATAAGATTAAAAAAACGCGTAAGAAAGTATTTCCACTCTCTACGCGTTTATGTTCTCTACATTAAAAAGGTGAATGCAAATGTCAAAAAAGACATGACTGCACTCACCTTCATAGTCAAGTTATTATTGGTAACTTGGTAGAGACATCCGAACCATATTATCGGACATATACGAGGGCAATTGGTCAATTTAATTTGACCTTAGTTTACAGGTTATCGAGCTTAAAATCAACCGCTTAGCTGATTGATTAAATTTTCCCAACTTTCTCTCATTAACCTGTAGTTTATTTCTTCACGATCGCCACCATAGATTCCTTTTTCATAAACGCTTGTTAACTTTCTCATATGATTGCCACCAAAATCAGCATCAATCTTTTTAGCATAATCTGATAATGTTTGTCCTTGTTCTTTCTCAGCCCCATATAACTTAAGTTGCTTTAATAACTGATGATACATTTTCTCGAATGTCTCCCAATCATTTTTACGCATACGATAATATGGAATTAACACTTTAGAAATCCACTTTCTTCTATAGTGATAAGCTAATAAGCTAATAAAGAACAAGCCAACACATGACCAAATAATCGTTACTTTTCGTTCAGTAACCCATTTTACACTATCACTCATCATTTTTGTGAAGCTTTTTGACACTTCAGCTTTCTCTATTTTTGTTTCTTCTTTTATTGGCTGCTTTTTAACGGGTGGAACTGGAATATCAGATTCTGTTGTTCCCGTATTTAAATCATAATCTAAGTTTGCACTATTTGAAAAAGTAATCGTTGGTTCAAAGTACATCCAACCTACTCCTGGAAAATACGCTTCCACCCATGAGTGTGCGTCATTATTCGTTACTTCATAAACAGGAACATTGTCATCTCTTCGGACAATTTTCCCTGCGGCAAATCCCTTTACCCACCTCGAAGGTATACCAATGGATCTTAACATGACAACCATAGAACTCGAGAAATTATCACAATACCCTATTTTGGTATCAAATAAAAACTGATCCACATAATCTGTTTTCCCTTTTGGAATTGAAGCTAATTTTTGATCATAACGAAATCCATTTCTACTAAAATATCGTTCAATAGATTTTGCTTTTTCATACAAACTAGCTTTGTCGGCTGTAATAGAAACAGCTAATTCATTTACTCGTGAAGGAAGGTTTTCCGGTAGCTGTAAGTATCGATCAAACTCACTCGTTAGACCATCTAGACTCTCAACTGTAGCTCCTCGGAGTGCCTTTAAACTATAAATAGGTTCACTATAAGAAGTTACATAAGAATTAAGTGGTATTGTGCTGCCACCAAAGAAGGATAACATTTTTTGATTTGTTTCATTTAAAGATAATGTTACAGCTTCTTCGCTATTTATAGATTTTATTCCGTAAGGTTGCATAATAAAATCGAATTCTTGCATCATTGAGATATTCGCAGTAGCCGTCGATTCCTCACTACCAGGTGCAATATCAGAAGTGATTGGGGCTCCTAATTCATAACTAATGATTTGTGGATCAATTTTTGATTGTATCCATCCTTTGGAAGTGTACGTATCCTTCGTCTCGACTTTCCAATACTGTTTTCTTGGAACAGTCGCATAAAACACAGGAGTGTCATCACCAAGGAATGCCCCGCCTAACAATTCATCGTTTTCTCCATAACCCACTTTACGAGCAAGACTTGCGCCACCATCTTTATATCCAGTTGCGGAAGGACTAGAAGAAGTAAGAAATGGAACAGGATCGGGCCAACTAGGACCTGCCTTAGGTAGTACATACGCAATAATTCCACTTACCGCTATCAACCCAAAAAGACTTACAAACGTTCCTAATAAGAATCTTCCATTTGTTTGAACATTATTTTCAGACATTACCTTCTGTGCATACAACAAGCCACTAATAATAAATCCAGTGACTAATACAATAATGATACTTTTCTCACCATTATAAGTACTAAAAGTATCTAAAATAGTAATAAATAAAACTGTTAATAGGAAGAACAGCATTACATTTTTTCTTACTCGAATCCAGTAGTTCAATAAATAAGTGGTCATCCACAATAAAATAAAAAACAATAAAGTACGAAAAGCATCTGTCACAGTAAGCCAATCTTGCGATACTAATGCCTTTAAATTTCCCCATATCATATTAAGTAAATATAAAATCGTATCAGTTGAGAAAAAAGGTAGGTCTGTATAGAGATAAATAAGTACCAAACTTATAAACACCAATTTTAAAGGTATTACAATTTTCCAAGTTATCTTCAAAAAATAAAGTAAAAAAGAAATGCCCAAAAACAAGCAAAATAGCTTCAAATAATCTGTATCCGTCAATTCAATCACTGGTTTGAGCCATTCTGTCAATAAAATAAAAACCAAAAAGTAAATTAATATGGAGAAAAATGATTTTGGTGTTTCTTTATTCATGTGCGATTCACCTCCAAAAATGCTTTGGCAAACCGTTCTTTCGTAATAATATGGATATTAATCCTTCTACTTGCAGCGTACTGATGTAACTTAATTTCATCCACCGTTAACTTGATATCTTTTTGTTTTACAATAAAACAAGTACATTGACGTAAATTACTCGCCGTTTTTTGAATACTATCTATCCACTCATATGACAGATTACTAGTAATATATATAAGAGATGTTGTTAGAGCAATAGATGAATCATTTAATATTACTTGCTCAATTGGCTTTTTCAAATCTGCCTGTACCTTTGTTAAATGATATAACACGCGGTGTAGCTGCTCCTCATTTTGTACCGTAGGAATATATAACCTGGTTTCACCAATAGAAAGGAATGAACTTTGAGAATGATTTCGCACAATCGCTTGCATGATTGAAGCAGTTAAATCCACCATATCCTCGAACATAGGAGAAGGATTACGATCCATTAGTACAAACAACTCCTGCGATTGTCGATCTTCAAATTCTTTCGTCTTTAATGTTTGTGTGCGGGCAAAAGACTTCCAATGAATCCAAGAAACTCGGTCTCCTGGTTGATAAGTACGGACACCTGTCGCCATCGAAGTATCCTTCATTGTTTGAATTCTGGATACTGTAGCTCCTTGGTCATACCTCGTTTCTATTGGTATATACACCATTTCAGTCAAATTTGGAAAAACTAAAATCTTTTTCTTGTTAGGAATAAATGCTTCTTTCGAAACCCAACCGAACAAATCACTGACTCGGATAATTACTCCTTCCAGTTCATGTTCTCCACGAAGAATATGTTCTATCTCGTAAGTCCACTTAAATTCTTTTTTCATTCCCCAAAACTTAATTTGCTTAGTCGTTGTTTGTTGTAAACTACTACTTACCTTCTCCTCAAACGATGTATACATTAGAGGAAAACGATTTTTTCTTTTCACTTGAATAGTTGCTGAAAACCTACCACCACTATATACTTTACGTGTTTCAATCGTTCTTTCTACTTCAATGTTAGATATAGAATAAAAAAACAGCAGAATAGAATAGACTGATAGAGGAATGACTAAGTAAAAAAGAAACCAACTTACAAAGCCTCCTTGAAACATTGCATAGATAAAAGCAGAAACTAGAAGGAGAATGATAATAAGTACGCCTTTTAGATGCTTTACACCTTTCATCATTGATTTATTTTCCTCTTAATTGGGACAGGGGTCCTTTTGACAATTCGAGAAAGAACTTCTTCTGTAGAAATTCCATCATAGCGAGCTTCCGGTCTTAGCATAATTCGATGGCAAAATACAAATGGGACCAAATATTGCACATCATCCGGCGTTACATAATCTCTACCTCGAAGCATAGCAAAGGCTTGAGAGGCTCTCATTAAAGCAATAGAACCACGGGGACTAACCCCAAGGTAAATATATGTATCCTCTCTTGTCCGGCTAGCAAGGTCTACAATATATCCTTTTATCGTGAAATCTACTTTCACATCTTTCACTTTCTTTTGAAGTTCAATTAACTCTTCTAATGAAACAACAGGCTCTAACTCCTCAATTGGCATTCTTTTTTCTAATCTATTTAATACTTCTATTTCTTCACTTGGATGTGGATAACCCATTTTTAACTTCATTAAAAAACGATCTAATTGTGCCTCTGGAAGTGGATAGGTACCTTCGTGCTCAATTGGATTTTGAGTAGCCATAACGAAAAATGGCTTAGGTATCGGCATAGTAATCCCATCTATTGTGACAGACGCTTCTTCCATTCCTTCTAATAAAGCTGATTGAGTTTTTGGTGAAGTTCGATTTATTTCATCTGCAAGCACTATATTCCCTAGTATCGGGCCAGGTCTAAACTCAAATTCCATTTCTTTCGGGTTATATATGGAAACTCCCACTACATCAGACGGCAATAAATCTGGAGTAAACTGAATTCGTTTAAAATCAGCACCAATGGATTTTGCAAGTGCACGAACCATCATTGTTTTTCCTACTCCTGGCACATCTTCTAATAGTACATGCCCATCTGCAAGCAACGCGATTACTGCGAGCTCGGCAATATTTTTTTTCCCAATCATCACTTTTTCTATATTAGAAATAATGGATTGAATTTGTAATTGTTCATTCATATGATTTCCCCCAACATCTACTATTGATAGATTAGTTCGAAAATTAATACAATACTTAATTAGCATACCGAAAATTACAATATAATACAATTAGGAATTAAGATAGTTGCGGTTACTATTTTGAATGCTCTGCACTTCTTTAGAAATAAATATCCAGTCTATTAAGTTGAGAGCTAATCCTTACACACCTAAAGGAAGGCTATAAACCCCTAACACGTTTTCATAAGCCCATAAAGGAAGGCCATATCCCCCTATCAAATGCATCTCCCCCTGAACAGGCGCTATACACGCATAACCTGAGTACATAACCCCATAAAGCAATTTCATTTCCTCCTAAAGCGAGCGCATCAACCTATTCCATATACTTTCTGTAAAAAAAAACGAGCCATCTCCTTTGAGATGGCTCAACATTGTTTAATTACTTCCAGAAATCATCGAAAACGGTTATTGGCATATGTCGTTTGTGCATCGAACGATTATAATAACCTTCTATTTTTTCTTGGGCTTCTTTGGAGACTTCTTTGCCTTCTAAATAATCATCAATTTCCTCATACGTAACCCCTAGTGCGACTTCGTCAGGAAGTGCGGGTTTATTTTCTTCCAAATCGGCAGTCGGTACCTTCAAATATAAATGCTTTGGACATCCGAGATGCTGAAGAAGTTGCTTACCTTGTCTTTTATTCAAGCGAAAAATAGGCATTAAATCTGTGCCACCATCTCCAAACTTTGTATAAAAACCAGTTACTGCTTCTGCGGCATGATCTGTTCCTAATACGACTCCATTGTGCATTGCGGCAATAGAATATTGTGCTTTCATACGTTCTCTTGCTTTTTCATTTCCTTTGGCAAAATCAGAAAGAGTAATTCCTGCATCCAGAAGCGCTCTTGTACTCGCATCAACTGCTTCTTTAATGTTAATCGTAACTCTTTTGGATGGTTGCATAAAATCTAGTGCATCTTGACGTTCTTCCTCATCAAATTGTACTCCATATGGTAAACTCACTGCGATAAAGGCATATTTATCTGCCCCTGCTTCATTGTTTAATTCATCTACTGCAAGTTGAGCAAGCTTCCCAACCAGAGTAGAATCTTGTCCACCTGAAATACCTAATACCATGCTTTTTAGAAACGAGTTCTTTATTAGATACGCCTTCATGAAGTCAATGCTTTTACGAATTTCTTCTTCTGCATTAATGGTTGGCATTGCTTTAAGCGCCTCAATGATCTCTTGTTGCTTTGTAGTCATTGTTACTGACCTCCATTATGCGCAATAAGATTATGTTCCATTTCTTTTATTTCTTGGATATTACGCATTTTATTGTCCCAACATTTTTGACTTAAATCGACTGGATATTCCTCTGGATTAAGTGAACGTTTATATTCATCCCATAATAATTCTAAGTTCTCATGAGCATAGCTTCGCATTTCTTCTAGAGAAGGGTTTTTATAAATTAGTTGCCCATTTTCAATTACTTTTACATGCAACTCTTTCGCTTCAAAGTTCGTCACAAATTTTGATACAAATGTATGGACTGGATGAAACATTTTTAAGCGTTTTTCGTGCGTAGGATCTTCATCATACATCGTGATGTAATCTCCTTCCGCTTTACCATTTTCCTTATCGATAATTCGGAATAGTTTCTTCTGCCCCGGTGTTGTGACCTTCTCTGTAGTTGAAGAAATTTTAATCGTATCTTCCATTACACCTGCTTCATTTTCAATTGAAACAAGTTTATATACTGCCCCAAGTGCAGGTTGGTCATACGCCGTAATGAGTTTGGTACCAATACCCCAGCTATCTACTTTTGCACCTTGTGCTTTTAAGTTTAAAATCGTATATTCATCTAAATCATTAGAAACGACGATTTTAGCATCTGTAAAACCAGCTTTATCTAGCATCTTTCTTGCTTCTTTTGAAAGGAAGGAAATATCACCAGAATCTAAACGAATTCCAATAAAGTTAATTTTATCGCCAAGCTCTTGAGCCACTTTAATAGCAGTAGGGACACCAGTTTTTAACGTATTATACGTATCCACTAAAAAGACGCAATCTTTATGTCGTTTTGCATAAGAATGAAACGCTTCATACTCACTTTTATATGCTTGTACAAGTGAATGTGCATGTGTTCCTGCAACTGGAATACCAAACATTTTACCAGCTCTAACATTACTAGTCGCTTCAATACCACCAATATATGCTGCACGTGTGCCCCAAATTGCAGCATCCATTTCATGCGCTCGTCTAGAACCAAACTCCATCGCAATCTCGTCCTTCACTACTTGCTTAATACGAGAACCTTTTGTAGCAATTAGCGTTTGATAGTTTACAATATTTAACAATGCAGTTTCTACAAGTTGAGCTTCTGCCAAAGTGGATTCAATTCTCATAATAGGCTCATTTGGAAATACGAGCTCTCCTTCAACCATGGAATACACATTCCCGGAAAATCGAAGCGTACGTAAATATTCGATAAAATCTTCTTTGTAACCAAGCTCCTCCTGCAAATAAGCTAAGTCACTTTCCGAAAAATGAAAATCTCGTAAATAATCAAGACATCTTTCCAGCCCTGCAAAAATACCGTATCCATTTCCAAATGGAAGCTTACGGAAAAACAATTCAAACACCGCTTTTCTTTCATGCATATTATCTGCCCAATAAGCTTCGGTCATATTAATTTGATATAAATCGGTATGTAATGTTAAGCTGTCGTCTGGATAATCTCTCTTCATAAAAATCCCCTTCTCCATAACTATTGAAATAAGTATACACTATTTTCCCTTTTTCTTGGATATTTAATCATTCAGAAAACCAGCTATCAAAATGACAGCTGGTTTCGGTCGTTGAATATATTACTTACCTAATGGTGAAATTATAGTCAATACATAATCGGCAACTGCTTCCATCTCTTCTTCCGTCAAAGTATCTTTAAAAGATGGCATAGCAGATTTACCATTTGTTATTCGTTCAATAATAGCTTCTTTATTTTCTGCAATTTTACTATCCTGCAAGTTTGGTCCATTGTGACCATTTGCTCCTTGGTTACCATGACAAGCGAGACAGTTTGCATCATAAACTGCTATTCCTTTATCGGGATTTGCACTCACTGTAGTAACTTCGGAAGTTGCAGGATCCTTTTTAGCGGAAGCATCAATTACTTGACCTTCCGGTAAAGATCCACCTAATTTAAACGTATATACTTTATCACCATGAATAGAACCTGCAAGTGCATTACCTGCAGCATAAATAGCGATGTATTGCTCTCCATCAATTTCATAAGTTATAGATGGAGCGTTTGCACCAGCATCCATCTTATACTCCCATAATTCATCACCGTTTTTTGCATCAAATGCAATTAAGCGTCCATCATTATGTCCAACAAATAAAAGATTACCAGCAGTTGTTAGTACTCCACTATAAGCAAGTGTATCCCAATTTTTTTGCCATGCTATTTTATTGGTTTTCACATCAATTGCAGTAACTGTCCCTCTGGTTGGAGCGTTTAAAACCGGACCAAAAATACTACCCAGATAGGCGTCACCTTCAGAGTACTCACTTAAGTCATTTCTTTCAAAAGACATGTAGTGATCATTGCCTAATACATAATAATATTCGGTATCAGGATTGTATGCAGAAGGTGGCCAGTTTGCTCCTCCAAATGGACCTGGTTTAAGTGTAATTGGTACATCCCAAAATGGAGTAAATATACTACCAATTTCCCCTAAAAATTCAGGTCCTAAATCATTCTTCACATCTTCTTCCGTTATAGTTTGAGGAACAAATGAATCGCCAATCGGGAAAGGCTGAGTAGCAGCTGTTTTTTGACGTTCTTCTTGTGTTACTGGTTTCTCTTCGATTCCTACTAATGGAGTTCCATCTGTACGATCTAAGAAATAAACCCAACCAGTTTTACCCGCTTGCCCGAGACCTTTTCGCATCTCTCCATTCATTTCTATATCATATAAAATGACTGGATTGGTAGGATCCATGTCCCAAATATCATGATGCACTTCTTGGAAATGCCACACATACTTACCGTTTTCCGCATTTAAAGCAACAATTGAGTTAGCGTATAAATTATCCCCTTCACGGTTACTTCCATCTAAGTCTGGTGCTGTATTTCCAGTAGCAAAATAAATGTAACCCAGCTCTGGGTCAACTGCTGGAGTATTCCATACTGGTCCCCCACCCGTTAACCAAGCATTATTATCAGATGGCCATGTATCACCATCAGTATCAGCTGGACCTGGAATCGTATAGAAACGCCATACCTCATGACCTAAATCAGAGTCATAAGCCATCACACGCCCCCGAATTCCATATTCTCCTCCAGAAACCCCTGTGTAAACTTTACCGTTGTAATAAAGCGGAGCACTAGTTACTGTGTAGCCTTCTTCCCATTCAGCTACTTTTGTTTCCCACACTAATTCTCCCGTTTTTTGGTCTAGTGCGATTAAACGGGCATCTAACAATCCCGCATATACTTTACCGTCACCAACTGCAACACCACGTGTTGTCCAACCACAACATACTGTATCCATTTCTTGCGGAATGTCAGGTGTATAAGCCCAAATCTTTTCACCTGTCTTTGCATCTAAAGCGAAAATATCATTTGCGCCAGTAGTAATAAACATTACGCCGTCCACTACGATTGGTGTTGCTTCTCCAGAATATTTCCCCTCTGAACCTGAACCTAGACTACTAACCCAAGTTGGTTTTAAATCTCCAATATTTTGTGTAGTAATTTGATTGAGCATAGAATAACGTCTGTTATAGTAATCTCCACCATGAATGGCCCATTCATTCGAAGTATAGGCTAGCGTAGACGGATCAGGTAACACCTTTTCCTCAGCTTTAGAGTCTATCACAGGTTCTTTTACTGTTATGGTGCTGTATTCAGGCTCTTTTTCCTCATTATCATTATCCATATCCACTACTATATAAATCATCAAAATGCCCACAAGTGCAATTAAAGAAAAAATAAAGAATTTTGCCCATACTGATAACTTTTTATATCCCATCATATCCCCCCTTAAACTAATAATTAATATTTTGCTAAATTCAAAACTCCTACTAAAGTATTTTATGTTTCGAATTCAGAATAAATGTTTCCGCTCTCATCTTAATAAATAAAAAAACTGTTCAAGGATTACCCCTTGAACAGTTTTACTAACTTAAATTATTTAGTTAAATCTTTACATCCTTCTAAGATTAAATCAAACAGTTCTTCGATATCGGATTCTTCTACACACGAAAAAGCAACGCGGATATCTGTTTTATTACTTGCTATAACACCTACTCCATATTGATCCAACAAATGATTTCTTAATGTTTCTGCATCGACATTATTTAATTTTAAGCACATGAAGTAACCAGAGTTAAATGGATAGTAAGTCCAATATGGAGCAAATTTTTCATTTGCAAGCACTTGTTTTGTTTTCACTGCTCTGCCTTTCATAATTTGGAACTTCTCTTCTTTTTCTGTTTGGAATTCTGCTGCCTTTAAAGATTCCAAAATAATAGTCTGAGAAATGTGAGAACCACTAGAAACAGTACCACGAATGATTCCTTTTGTTTTTTGCTCTAATGCATCTAATACATCTGGAGTTGCAGCATAAGTGATGAAACCAACACGTAATCCCCATACATAGTTTTCCTTTGTTGCACCGTCAATTTTCACGGGTAATATATTTGGATGAACTTCAGCTAATAAACCAAATAAAGATTCCTTAATAGAATCTTCATAAAATAAGCCAAAATACGCATCATCTAATACCACAATTAGTTTTGTTCCGGATGCAGCAACATCTTTTAATACTTGAACAATTGCTTCTGCATCTTCTTTAGAAGGCGTGAATCCAGTAGGATTGTTTGGGAAGTTTAATAAAACAATCGCTTTTTCATTTTGTTTCACTAGTGATTCGCGGAATGCTTCTACATGAAAACCGCCTTTTTCATTGAATAATGGAAAAGTTTCTACACGTCCGCCTCTTCTAATTTGAAAAACGGTATTGTAGTTACCCCAATATTGCTCTGGCGTAATAACTACGTCACCTGGATTCATAAACAAATCTGCAACAATACTTAAACCATGTGTTAACGCACTAGTCACGATTGGTGTTCCAATTGATTTGTTTTGCATAGAAGGATTATCTACTAATAATTTTTCTTTCCATTTTAAACGCAGTTCTTCCTTCCCTTGAGGTGCTGCATAAGGGTATATATCTTTCGGGTTATAGTCTAGTTTATCTTGTATATGACGGAAATGCATCGGTTCTCCGTTTTCCGTAGCGATACCAATTGTGGCATTAAAGCGATGTGCTTTTTTTCCCGCTTCCGCACTCTGACTTAAAATTCCTTTTGGATAATATAAATTCTTTCCTAAATCGGATAGCATATCGTAAATTGCAGGATTTTCATTTTGCATTTTTTCATTTAATTGTAAGGCTAAAGCATTCATCTATAAGAACCTCCAAAATAGTTAATTTAAAAATATTGTACTCTAATTCATTAAAGGATTATACCTTTTCTCATAATATATTGAATATCATTGCTTCAATTCCAAAATGACAGGACAATGATCACTGCCAAGTATATGTGCATCAATGGAAGCATCCTTTAAATTAGGCGCAAGTTGTTCGGAAGCTATAAAGTAATCAATTCTCCATCCAATATTCCGCTCTCTCACTTTATTCAAGTACGACCACCATGAATAGGCGCCATCTTGCTCCGGATAAAAATAACGGAAACTATCCACGAAGCCTTCCGCAAGTAAAGCCGTCATTTTGCCACGTTCCTCTAGCGTAAAACCAGAGTTTCCTCTATTAGAATTAGCATTTTTCAAATCTATGTCCTCGTGTGCTACATTTAAATCTCCACACATAATGACAGGCTTCACTTCTTCAAGTTGTTTCAAATAAACACGCATCTCATCTTCCCACTCGAGTCTATATGAAAGTCTTGTCAAATCACGTTTTGCATTTGGTGTATACACATTAACTAAATAAAAGTCATCGAATTCGAGCGTAATGATTCTACCCTCATCTTCTGTTTCGAAATCCCCTACGCCATATTTAACCGAAATTGGTTTCACTTTTGTAAACACTGCTGTCCCAGAATAACCTTTTTTCAGAGCATAATTCCAATATTGCTCATATCCATCTAACTGCAGCTCAATTTGGCCTTCCTGCAGCTTCGTCTCTTGTAAACAAAAAATATCTGCATTCACTTCATTAAAATAATCTAAAAATCCTTTTTTCACACATGCACGCAAACCATTCACATTCCATGAAACTAGTTTCATTTTTATATTCCTCCAATTATAGAAACCCGATAAACAACCGGACAATATTCTATTAGTATAGTGCTAAAAAAGTATACATGTAAAATAACCCTTGTCATGTGATAACTTTAGGTTAAACAAGGCAATGTAGCTTCTTTTGAACTTTTGAAAGACTAAACTACTTATCTTACACGGTTAATCTTAGCAAACCATAAGAGCAAACATGACTTTTATGTCATGCTCGCTTAATTAGAAACCTCACCTATTAAACTATATTCCTTACCCGAAAGTATTGAACAAATAACTCCATCTGCTATTTCAGTATTCGTTAACCATCTGTGACTATTATTTTGTCTAATAAAACCGAGCTGTATGAAATTATATATAACATTATTAGAGGGTTGATATTGATTTCTGAAGGTTTTAGCATTTGCTTTACTGCCTAGTATTTGCCAAGCGGTACTCTTTTCCTCTAGCAACTCAAATATAACAGGAAGTGCTAGTAGTGCATCGGAATGTATCCAAATAATAGCTTCCGAAAATGTACCATATCTATTTATACTTTGCTTAAGAGACTCATTCAATTTAACGAAATCTCGATAATCGACATACACCGCTTTAATATTTTCAGGGTTGGAACAAGAGTTTTTTAATTGGTTCATTTTTTCTTCATTCCTTGCTACTACCGAAACGATGTGATTATTATCGGCATACCACTTTGTAACTTCTGCTAACATTCCCGTTCCACCAATTAAGCAAACATGTTTCATTTCAAATTCCCCTTTTAACTAAAAAACATGACTCCATTTTTAGAGTCACATTTTTTATTTCTTCGCTATCTTGAATAAAAAATATATTCCGATTGCAACAAAAGCAACAACAACCATTACGATCAAAGAGATAGCAATAAAAATAAGCATACTCATAGCTAACAACTCCTTAATATCTATCTTATAAGTTTACACTATTTCGAAAAACAATTCGCATTTAATTGATTGAAAATTATGTATACTCTATCTGAATAACGGTGATGCATTTTACATTAAATAGAACACCAGTAGTGGAAAAATTCTCAACTTCCCTGGTAATTTTTTGAGGTATGCCCGGGATTTTATGAGATTCTCCGAGATTTTCTGAGATTTTCAAAAGTAGTAAAACCTCACTTTCCAATACTTAAGAAAGTGAGGCTAAGCTATTAATATGGTTCTGCTTCATTACTCTTTTCAATTGCTTCTTTAGGTGCATCGTCGCCGTCCCGATTGCCTAGAGGCTTATTGGTCGATCCACCTTTTTTTGCACGGGCTAAACCTTCCCGTAAATGAAGACCATAATCTGTATCTGCTTCATCAGCTAGTGCAATCATTTTTTCTTGAATTCTTTTATCACAACTAGATAAGTCATTTACAAGGTTTGCAATAAGTTCGGTTTTTTCCCATTGTTCAAACTTGCGGAATGTTTCTCCAGCTTGTTTTGTATTATTTTCTCTATCGATGGATTGCCGTACTAAATTTCCTTTAATCATCGGTGTATATTCTTCACCTAGTTGATCTGCTTCTTGTAATCCATCTAATATAGAAGGTTCGTAATTGATATGTGGATTTTGGTAAGGAGCTCTGTCTAGCTTATACGCCATTTGTCCGCCACTTTGATTGGTTGCAACTCTTTTTTTCGGTGCATTAATAGGTAGCTGTAAATAATTCGCTCCTACACGGTGTCTCTGTGTATCGGAGTATGAAAATGTTCGGCCCTGTAACATTTTATCATCAGAGAAATCTAGTCCATCAACTAGTACTCCAGTTCCAAATGCAGCTTGCTCCACTTCCATAAAATAATCTTCTGGGTTTTTGTTTAACACCATTTTCCCAACAGCCATCCATGGAAATTGATCTTCTGGCCAAAGCTTCGTATCATCAAGTGGATCGAAATCAAGTTCAGGGTGGTCGTCATCGCTCATTATTTGAACAAGAAGTTCCCACTCTGGAAAATCACCTTTTTCAATAGCATCGTATAAATCCTGCGTTGCATGATTAAAGTTTTTCGATTGTATTTCTTCTGCTTCTTTTTGTGTTAAATTCCGAATACCTTGCTTTGGTTCCCAATGGTATTTTACTAGAACTGCTTTTCCATGTTTATTCACCCATTTGTAAGTATTCACTCCGGAACCTTGCATCATTCGATAGTTTGCAGGAATGCCCCATGGAGAATAAATAAACGTCACCATATGAAATGATTCTGGAGAACTTGCACAAAAGTCGAAGAAGCGCTCAGAGTCTTGAATATTTGTAATTGGATCTGGCTTAAATGCATGTATCATATCTGGAAATTTCATCGCATCTCGAATAAAGAAAATCTTTAAATTGTTGCCGACTAAATCCCAATTGCCATCCTCTGTATAAAACTTCACGGCAAATCCTCGAGGATCTCGTAATGTTTCCGGCGAATGTCCCCCATGTATTACAGAAGAAAAACGAACGAAAACAGGGGTCTGTTTCCCTTTTTCTTGAAACAGTTTTGCCCGAGTGTATTTGGAAATATCTTCATCACCAGCTGCCCCATACGCTTCGAAATAACCGTGAGCCCCTGCACCTCGAGCATGGACGACTCGTTCAGGAATTCTTTCTCTATCAAAATGGCTAATTTTTTCGATGAAATCATAATTTTCAAGTGTAGCAGGCCCTCTGTTTCCTACTGTTCTTATATTTTGATTGTTCGTAATTGGATGGCCTTGTCTATTTGTTAACGTATCCTCATTTTCCAAATTCGTCTCATAGTTGGATTGATCTTTTGACAACTTTTTTCCTCCTAAACATTATATAAATTTAAACTCTTCTACATAATGTCCAGATCGGAAAGTAAATATTCCAGCATTCGTTTAAGGTTGCATTTGAAATGCATAGTTTTCCCAAGCACTAACTTGTATTGGCTCCTCATTCCCACGTTTACTAAAAATATAGGTTTGTAGTTGCCCCTTGTATATAAGTTTTAACATCGGAAGTTGTTCAAAATGATGAGGTTGAACAAGGTGGGGAGCAACATTTAATCTAGTTGATTTGGATTCATTCATAATAGTGGCAACAAATTGCGAACAGAAAAAAGCATGCTCTCGTTCGATTTTAATATTCATTACTAAACCAAATAATCCGATTAAATTATATTTATATAGCTCTTTTTGCTGTTCCATTCGCCGGATTTTATTCCTCATTTGCTTATATTCACGTGAGCTCACTTGGCACTTATAAATTGCACAGGTAGCACGATTAAAAAGCTCACTTGTCGCATCTTCCCTAATGAATCCTCCAGTAAAGGGATTATGCTTATTTTTCCTTCCGAAACTATACATCTCATTCAGTTGCTCATCGAAAGCTATAGATGTATGATTTAAATCTTTCCTCGTATACACACCTATTGCTTTTGAAAATAATGTACCAGTATTACTTAACATAATATAAATGGTATTCTCGATTTCCTTCACCCCGTTCACAGGAAACATTTTGCCCCCTAATCTGCTATTTTAATCATCCCCTATTTGAAACTTTTTCCACACAGGCTAGAGAAGGAAAATGAATAAGACCTAAGACGTAGAGGCAGAAGAACCCTAAACGAGATACCATAACTTTTAATTATAAGAAAAACCGTGCAAAAAGATGCCCGTCCAAATACCGTTGACTTCCGGTATTGCGGACGCTTTTGCTGGAATGACTTCAAACTTCTCGTTACTGCGTTCCTGCGGGGCATTTGCGACGAGTTTGCCAAGAGCAAAATCTTTTTTCTTTAAAATAAAAATGCCAAAGGAAATTTTCCTTTGGCATTTTTCTAATTATTGATCATTGCATAATGTAGAATCGCTTCTTCTAGAATATCAATCCCTATCATTACATCATCTAACGGAGTATATTCATTTGGATGATGACTGAGACCATCAACTGATGGGATAAAGATTAATCCAACCGGGCATAACTTTGTCATGTTCATTGCATCATGCCCTGCCCCACTTTGCATTATTAGATTAGAGATGTTCTTTTCTTCACAAATACTTTTAAGAACTTCATTTATTTCTTTGGATAGAAGGACAGGCTCTTCGGAACTGATCTCTATGCTTTCAATATCCAACTGTCTACTCTTCCTTATGTTTGTAATGGTTTCATTTAAATAGTCTAGTACTCGTTGCCTTGAAGGAAGAGAGGTGGATCTTATGTCTATTTTCATTTCTACTTCTCCCGGTACTACGTTCATTGCACCATTATGGACATTTAAAACTCCAATAGTCGCAACTGTTCCAAACTCTTCTTCCCTTTTTGCTGCACGTTCAAGTTCTAACGAGATTTCAGATGCACCAAGTAGAGCGTCTTTTCTCATATTCATAGGTGTAGTTCCCGAATGAGATGCTTTCCCCATTATTTTCACATGTAATCTTACAGGAGCCGCTATCCCTGTAACAATCCCTATCTTTTTATCGTTATTGATTAAGACGGGGCCTTGCTCTATATGCAGTTCAAAAAATGCTTTGAATTGTTCATTTTCTCTACTTGCTAGTTCTACACTATTAAAATCCAAAGCGCATAAAGCAAATGCCTTTTCCATGGTGATACCGTCTTTATCTACTAAATTTCGGTATCTATTTTGATCGAATTGACCAACCATCGCTTTACTTCCTACTGTTGATACACCAAATCGGGCAGATTCTTCACAAGCAAATGAAATGATTTCAATTGGATGATCTGTTTCAATACCTTTTTCATTTAATCGTTTAATCACTTCTAAAGCTGCGGTGACACCAACTACACCATCATATTTTCCAGCTTGGTAAACAGTATCAAGATGAGAACCCATTACTACAGGGGGTAGCCCTTCTACTTTACCTTTTCTTCTTGCAATCACGTTTCCACATGGATCCATTTTTATATCTAAATGTTCTGCCATACACATTCGCATAAACGCGTGAGTGCAGGTCTGCTCTTCATTTGAGTATGCAATCCTTGTAATTCCCTTTTCACCCGAGTTGTATTGGTTAATATTATTAAACAGTAACTCATATCTTTTTTTACTATCCATATAAGTATCCCCTGCCCTAATTATTCATTATGCCTAAACCTTGCCGCGAGTGATCTACTCTATAACTAACAAATTTTGTACTTTTATATTCATTTTAAACATTCTTAGCAAGACTGTCATTGTGGAATGAAACCAAGATATATCTTCATTTATTGTGCATGGTATACAATGAAGAACCATCTCTTTAGTGATATACTGAACTTCGTTACAATTAGTGATTGGAAGTGAACAGAGTGAGACATACAGTCATTTATAAAACAAGTGAACACTTTACATTAGAAGCTGATTATTATGAAACAAGCAATCCCAATGCTCCAGTGGTCGTTTTCATTCATGGAGGCGGCTTACTTTGGGGAACAAAAGAAGAACTAAATAATGAAATGATTGAGTTGTATACAAAAAATGGATATGGAGTATTTTCTATTAATTATAGACTAGCGCCTGAAACAAAACTACCGGATATTTTAGTGGATGTTCAAGATGCTCTACATTGGATTGAATTAGAAGGTCCAAAGCAGTTTTCTATCGATCCCAAGAAGATGGCTGTTGTTGGAAGCTCCGCTGGCGGTTTTCTAGCTCTTTGTACAGGTACATTTAAAAATAAACCACGTGCAATTGTATCATTCTATGGATACGGAGATATTAGTGCGGATTGGGCTACAAGCCCAAACAATTTTTATCGTCAAAAAGATTTAGTTACAAAAGAGATGACAAAACATATTATTACCGACGATGTAAGTACAGAAGCTTCTGTTGAAGAGCGCTTTCTTCTATATTTATATGCTAGACAAACTGGTGAATGGATTCAAGAAGTAACAGGTATTAATCCTACTATTAATAAAGAGGAGCTCTTAAAGTTATCCCCTATTCACAATGTTACAAAGGATTATCCACCAACACTATTGCTACACGGAACGAATGACGTGGATGTTCCTTATTTACAATCTGTGTTTATGAGAGCTGCATTAATCAAAGAAAACGTTAAAGCTAAGTTAATTACAATTCCAAATGGAGAACATTCATTTGATAAAGATTTTCATAATCCTGTTGTGCAAAATGCACTTAGAGAGGCTTTAGATTTCCTTCATGTCCACTTAGCAGATTAATAAGAAAAGCGGCAGACGCCACCCTGCTGCGACAAGCAAATGACGAAAGTGTAGGTCTGCAAAGTCCGCCACATCCTGTGGCAAAGCAGACATGACCCGCATCGTGCGGGCCCAGGAGGCAGTTCCTCAGCCACCGCCTCGAGCACAATCTCTTATTGCGACGAGCTTGCCGCAGGAGCAGCTGGCGCATGGAGCTAGACAGTTACTATGTAAAAAAACATATACTTTCTTATTCTGCAAAAAATAACCTTTGTCCTTATACTATGTGGACAAAGGTTATTTTTAATAACTGTTATTGTTCTATTTAAATAGTAGTCTCTTTTTCTTCGTTTAATTTATGAAAGTGTTCCCATAAGTTGTCGCAATCATCACGATTGTCTACTTTAATCATGTTAACAACACTATCATCTTCACCTTTTAAATAGGTGCGAAGATGTTTATCAGAGAAGCCATGAACATGAGCATCTTCATTTGTACTGCAGTAGTAAACTGTTTTAATACCAGCCCAGATAATAGCCCCCATACACATTGGACAAGGCTCACAAGTTGCATAAATTTCGCAATCTGATAAATCAAAAGTTCCTAATTTTTTCGTAGCCTCACGAATAGCAACCATTTCTGCGTGTGCTGAAACATCAATGTCTCTCATCATTGTATTTCCAACAGCAGCAATTACTTCACCGTTACGTACGATAGTTGAACCAAATGGACCACCGTGTCCTTTATCCATTCCTTCAATAGTAGCGTCTATAGCTAATTTCATGTAATCCATTTTATAACCCTCCGAATACTCTCGAATTATTTTATTAATATATGTTGAAGTCTCTCACTTCGAGCGTGTAAGAATAGAAGATTATACACGAGCTTCCATTTTACTCTGTAACAGGACCAATATTTTCTTTCTTATTAACATATAGTTTATAAGCTAAGAGTACTGCTATTAGTAGGTATCCAATAACGAAAGGCATAGCAGTATCTTGCGCAATTCCAATAGTGTTTGTATGGATTGCACCTACAAAAGCTAAAACTGCTCCAAGTACTGCAGCTACTATAGCACCAATAGGTGTGTTACGGATAGTAAATACAGCTATAGAACCCCAAAGTACACTAGTAATAGGAGCACCATTACCTAGAGCGACCAGACCATCGTAGAAAAGTCCAGCATTGTGCAAGGCAAGTGAAGAAACTTGATCGGCACCCTCTCCTACCGACGTACCAGTAGCTGAAAGTGCATTATTAACAGCAACTAGTGCCCAGTTAGCAACCCATGGGAAGAAACTTACAAAGATTGCTGGGGCTTCAAATTTCGGACTTTCTTTAACAACTTGATGCCCTGTTACAATCGCAATAAACACGAGCATTGGAACAATCGCAGCAATTGGAACAACAGCTAGTAAAAGACCCATTAGACTGAAAATCGATAATAAGAATATGGCAACTGAGCTAGCAATGGAATAACCTAAACCTGCACCAACTTCTTTCCAACCAGCATGACCAACATATACTGTTACTGGGAATGGATTACCAAAAATGCCACCTATAAAAGTAGAAAAGCCGTTTGCAAGCATAACGTCTCTAGTGCTGTATTCATCCCCAACAACAGCAGCAGCTTCAACGTTTTCCAGATTAAAAATAAAGTTCGACAACCCTAAAGGTATAGCAGTTAATAAATATGGCAAAGCAGCTTCAATATGGCTGAAAAGTCCATTTAAATGCAACTTAGGAGGATTAAAGCCAAATGATTTTAGAGCCTCAGTAACATCTGCAGGACTTTGATATCCAGCTATCCAAGCAATTGTAGTTCCAATTACGATCAATAATAAACCCGTAGGTATTTTTTTGAATATTGGATGCTTACTTAACCAGTTCATGAAGATTACTATTAAGGCAACAAATGCCACTACAGGCATTTCAAAAGATTGTAGCATTGGGTTCATACCTAAGAATACAAATGCCAAACCTGCCAATGATGCTAACAATACAGTTCTTGGAACAAGCTTTCTAATTGTATCACCTATGAATGCACCTAAAAATAAAATCGAAGCCTCAATAAAACCCCAAAGCACAGCGACTGATGTTGTGAAAACGGCATCCTGTGTTTGATGATATAGAGGAAGCATAATTACAAATACGATAAGGAAAATACCAGGTGAACTAGAACCTGATGGTAATGCGGTAATATCTGCTCTACCTGTTTTCTTTGCTAATTTATAAGCAAAATATGCAAAAATAACACCGGATATCAATACCGCAAGTCCAAAACCAGGAACAATCCGTTTAAAAACAAACTCAGTTGGCATGCCAACTACACCAATTAATAATGAAATCATAACTAAAAAGTCTGTCAAAACGTTAACGAATAAACCGAAAGAAGCAGCTATGTCTCCTTTTTTCCAAAAAACTACTTTCCCCATGGCTAACACTCCTTGCTTTTTATTAAAAAGCTTGATTAATTTTTGCTTCCAAGCGAGGATCCATTCACTTGATAGCGTTTTCAATTTGCACTAAAATTCTGTGCGTTTGCCTAGCTGTCTAGAAAATATCCTTGAATTAATTAATTCTACATTTTTGCAAGGCTCATTTCGTTACCACAGTATGTATCAATTAGATTAGGGCATTTGCACTAAACCTTACACACTTAGTTTATACAAAATGCCCAAAGTCGTCATTGTATAATAAAACCAAAAATAGTGACATACTTTTAGTCATGTTATACAAGGTAGTATGTATAGAATAAGAAAAGGAGTAGTAAATAATCTTAAAAAAGTGTAGTTCATTAAATATTGGGAATATAATCCTCAAATTACGTGATAAACGATATGGAAATTAAGGAAAAAATATCCTTGTTGATCATTGTAAGTATAATGACCGGCCTTATGAAAGGTCGGTCATTACTATACTTCACCACTATTTAACTATATGTGTATCGGATTGTTCTGCTAATAGTCTAGTAAGCGCTCACGAAATACTATTGAATATTAATTCAATTATTGTCACTGTTTAATGAAACCCAAAAATGATGTTTCTTTTAGCCAAGTTATACAATTATTGTTGAATTATTATCGGAGTATATTAAGACTATTAGGAATCAATATTATTATTGAACTGGAACAAAAAAATCCGACACTATTATAGTGCCGGAAAATGTTATTACTTAATAATTGCGTTTAATTTATGAAAATGTTCCCATAAATTGTCGCAGTCTTCTCTATCTTCCACTTTAATCATATTTACTACACTTTCATCCGAACCATCTAAATACTCGCGAAGATGGATGTCTGAAAATCCGTGAGTAGCTGCATCATGTCTTGTGCTGCAATAATGAACTTCTTTCACGCCAGACCAAATGATTGCTCCCATACACATTGGGCATGGTTCACATGTTGCGTAAATTATGCAATCTGATAAATCCATTGTACCTAATTTTTCACAAGCTACTCGGATAGCTACCATTTCAGCATGTGCAGATGGATCCGTATCTTTCATCATTGTGTTACTTACTGCTGCGATAACTTCATCGCCGCGAACGATAGTCGCTCCAAATGGACCGCCATGACCTTTATCCATACCTTCAATTGTTGCGTCTACTGCCATTTTCATATAATCCATTATTATACCCTCCTATGAATCTCTTATAGTTGTTTACTTTGTTTTAATGTATTACTCAAAATTGTGTACAAAATAAATGAAACGATTAATCCACTAAAAAATGCAAAATCATTCATTTTAACTAAAAATGGTACGCTCTTCAGAAAAGCACCAGACATTGGCAAAATAAAACTAATCGCTAAAACAATCATTGCTACTGGATTGTATCCATTTTTATACTCACCATTACTACCTTGAGGTACATAAATATTATCAAGATTTAGAACTCTTTTTCGATGAATATAGAAGCTAGAAAGCATAATACCTGCGATTGGCCCAAAGATAGAACCGATAAAGCTATAGAAGAAAAATAGTGTATTTGTACTTTCTACAAGCTTCCATGGTAATATTAATGTCCCAACGATTGCAGTTAAAATACCTGCTGTCTTAACAGTAAATAGTTTTGGAAATAGTGCTGACATTTGTAAACCAGATGGAAGTAAATTTGCATAAACAACGAACGAAATCGCACCTACGTTAAGAGCTAAAATTAGTACTACTACTGCAAATGTGCTTTCCATTTTATCAAGTGCATGTACGATATTAAAAATTGGAGTACCAAAAGTAATTTCAGTACCTGCAATTAGTGCAACACAAGTAATAGCGAAAAGAACATAAGAAAGTATGAAACCAAGTGGTAATCCGATAATCATATCTCTTGGTGATTTTGCATGATGAGTGAAATCGGACATATTCACAACTGGACCTGCCCAGTTAGAAACTAAAGCACTTACACAAGCAATAAACACAAATATGCTTGAATTTGGGTTAGCCGGTACATATGACATAATTGGACCAAAGCCACCAGCAATATTGATCGCCCAAACAGCTGCACCAATGATAAATACATAGACTACAGGTGAAGACCAGTTACCAAACTTACCAAGGAAACTCATTCCCCCTAAGAATAAAAGTACTGTAACAGTCCAAAGAATTACATAAGAAATCATTGTTGGCAATGTTAAACCAAGAATATTAAAATCTCCGCCTAGAGTCATAAAGTTTGGAAAAAATCTTGCGAAAATAACATTCAGTGATTCTGCGCCAACAACGGTTGTTGTTCCAAAAAATACTATACCAGCAATAAGACCTCGACATAGTGCAGGTATGATTGACCCTTTAACACCAAAGGAATCCCTTAGTAACATCGCAAAAGGTAGTCCATATTTGGAAGCCGAGTAACCATTTAATACATAAAACGTTGAAACAATAATAGCGGATAACATAACAGCTAATAATACTTGTTTCGTATTTAAGCCCAAGATAAAAAAACCTGCAACTGTCATATAAGACATAATATTATGTACTGCGCCCATCCATAGCGTTACGTAGTTGGACATACCCCAATCTCTTTGGTTAGACTTTTTCGGAAGTAAATCTTCAGCATAGCCATACGACTGGTATTTGTCGTAATCATGTTCTATTTTTGCTTGTCCCATAATCTAATACTCCTTACATTTTTATTAAACAATTATTCTAGTAATTGATTTTCAGCCGATTGCATTTTCATGATAACGTTTTCATATACTTTAATAACCATTTCATTATATTAGTATATTAACTGGAAGTGTTAATTGTCATTGTATAAGTAAACTAAAAAACAGTGCATTCATTAGGCGTTTTATACAAAGGTATATGTACTATTAATGGGAAATATTAGCGATTTTATTATTAAGTTATTAATATTTGAATAAAAAAATAAGTTATTTGGGAAGATTCTATAAATCTAGAAGTCTTCCCAAAATAACTTATAAAACTGCGATTTGTTCTTTAATAATATGTGTACCTGCTTCTTCTTTAATTGCTTCTTTCAAGCTCTCTGGGTTTGTAATAATTACTCTCTTCCCTTTTTTCTCTAGGAAACTTAAGCTTGCTTCAATTTTTGGAAGCATACTTCCAGCTGGGAAATGGTTTTCTTCCATATATTGTTTTGTTTCTTCAATAGTAATTTTTTCAAGCGCTTTTTGATTAGGTTTACCAAAGTTAATGCATACTCTTGAAACACCCGTAGTAATGATTAAAGTCTCTGCTTCTATTTGTTCTGCTAATAGACTTGTAGCAAAGTCTTTGTCAATTACAGCATCAATACCTTCGTATGTATTATTTGCTGATTTTACGACAGGAATTCCCCCGCCTCCAACAGCAATAACCACAAAATCAGAATCTATTAACATTTTAATAGCATCTTTTTCAACGATATTAATTGGTTTTGGAGATGGAACAACTCTTCTATAACCGCGACCTGAATCTTCGATGAACTTCCAGTCAGGATGTTCTTCTTTCATTTTTTCAGATTGATCTAATGTAAAGAATGATCCTACTGGTTTTGTCGGATTCACAAAATTCGGATCATCTGAACTAACCTCTACTTGAGTTATTACAGTAGCTACTTTTTTGTTTAGTCCTCTTTTTGCAAATTCGTTTGTCATCGCTTGTTGAATTTGGTATCCAATACCACCTTGTGTATCTGCAACACAATTAACAAGTGGCATTGCAGGCATGCCCGCTACTTCATTTGCAATTTCAGATCGTCTTAATCCGAATCCTACTTGTGGTCCATTACCGTGTGTAACGACTACTTTATATCCCGCCTCCACCATGTCGGCAATATGGACCACTGTTTCTTGTACTGCTTCATATTGATCTTGAATCGAATCACGACCATTTTCTTTTACTAACGCATTGCCTCCTATGGCAACAATTGTTACTTCCCCCATTTGACTTCCTCCTATAATACTGAATTACTTACTTTTTAAGTAATTCAATCGATTGTTCTTTATGAGAATGATATAAAGGATTTGTTGGATCATTCTTAATTGCATTCTCTATTGCTTCAATTGCTTCCTCATGCTTTCCTAAAGATCTAAGACTATTTGCTTTATGAAAGGAGAAGTCATATCTATTTGGTTGAAGTGTTAAAAGTTTATCCATTTCAATAACAGCTTCTTCATGTCTTCCAAGTTCTCTTAAATAATTTGATTTATGGTAACGGTAGAACGTTTCGTTCGGATTGATATCACACGCTTTATCGTATTCAGCCAAAGCTTCCTCCGGTTTTTTCCATAATCTCAAACAATTTGCTGTGTAAAAATAAAAGTCTAAGTCATTTGGATTAATCGATAATGCTTTGTTGAACACTTCAAGAGCTTCTTTGTATTGTTTTAATTCTTGTAGGAAATAACCTTTATAATAGAAGTAATCCGTATTTTGATTGTCTAATTCTAATGCTTTATCCATTTCCAAAATTGCATCTTCGTACTTGTCCATTTTGGCAAATAACTTAGCATTTTTAATATACTCATTATTTTCGTTTATCTCTTTTTCAAGAATACTAACTACTTTATGTTGATTTAGCTCTTTCGCATGTTGAAGGGATGACTTTCCATCGCGATCCTCTAGATTTACATCCGCACCAGCATCTACAAGTGTTTGAATAATATCAGAATATAAGCGACCGCCATTCCCTAAAATTACTGCTTCTAGTAATGCGGACCAACCTAAATTGTTCATATGGTTTACTGGAACACCAGCATCGATACAAACTTGTACTGTCTTTAAATAACCTTTTTCACTGGAAGGTAATAAAGCTGTTCCACCAAAACGATTTACACTATTTAATTCGGCGCCACCGCTAATCATCAATCGCAGTATTTCATGAAAACCATTTGCTGCGGAGCAAATAAACGGAGATAGTTGTGTAATATCTCTCGTATTTACATCACTACCAGCTTCAATTAAGATTTTCACAGCTGCTACTTGATTTTTTTGAGTAGCTGCCATTAAAGCAGTACGTCCAGCATCGTCTTTAAAATCAACGCTAGCACCCTCTTGTAACAACTTTTCAATAGTAGAAAGATTTCCTAATTCACTCGCTTCAAAAAGTTCAATATGTAAGGATTGATTATCCACAATTTTAATCTCCTTTGTTGATCCGCAATATTATTGAGGCCCTAAACATAATTTAGGGCCAATTTCTTTCTTAATTAATGTTTTCGCTTAATGCTAGAATTGCTTTTTCAAAAGCTTCCACTGGTGGATTTGTAATTCCTGCACCAATCATTCCAATTCCCGCGTCTTTATGTGCAATCGCAGTATTAATAATTGGCATGATTCCAGTTTGAATTACTTTTCGAACATCGATTCCAGTTGGAATTCCCATGAAGTTTAATAAAGGAATCGTAACGTTTTGATTTTCAGTTGTTGTAATTTCTTTCATTTTTGTGGAGAAGCTAATTGCGTCCTCAACTGTTCCACCAACAAGTGCAACGATAGCAGGAGCTGTCGCCATTGCAAATCCACCAATTCCGTAAGTTTCAGTAATAGCACTATCACCAATATCAAGTCCAGAATCTTCTGGTTTGTATCCAGCAAACATTGGACCGATTACTTTTTGAGCTGGCCCAGTAAACCACGTGTTACCAGCAATACCACTTATACGAATACCAAATTCTACTCCATTACGAGCCATTGTTGTAACGACTGTACTGTTCTCGATACCATGAGCAGCATCTAATGCACATTTACATAGAGCCATCCAAGTTGGACCTGAGAAATAGTCACTGCTTGCTATAAACTCAAATACTTCTTTTTTCTGCTCAGTTGTAAAATCTGTTTGAATAATTAAAGGCGTTAAAGCTTGGATAAGTAATGTTGTACCCGCAATGTTACGGTTATGACACTCATCTCCCATATGAAGTGCTTGTGCAAGCATTAAACGTAAGTCAATTCCATTTTCACTTATTTTCATTGCATCTCGTAAAATTGGACCTAATACATCGCGCATCCAAATTAGACGATTAACAACACTTTCATCATTTGCACCCATACGTAAAATTTTAGATAATTGCTCACTTAAATTTGTGTACGCAATATTTCCGTATGTTTTGTTTTCAACAATATGCATAAACATAGACGCAGAAGTTACACCAGCCATTGAACCAACACAGTTGTGTTCATGACAAGGAGAGAAAGTAATTTCTCCAGATGCAGCTAATTTTTCTGCTTCTTCAATATTCTTAGCTAGTCCTTCAAATACTAAAGCTCCAGTTACTGCGCCTTTCATAGGACCATTCATCTTGTCCCAAGTAATAGGTGGGCCAGCATGTAAAATAGTTGTTTTGGTCATACCAGGAACAACATTTATCGCTTGATCAAAGCCGATTAATACAGGTTGTGAGTTAACAATTCTTTCAACTGCAAGTTTATTTGCTGCTTCAATTTTATCTGCAATTGTTTGTTCCTCTAATTTATCAAGTGCAGCAATAATTTCTGGATTACCTCTACCTGGTGGCATCCACTCTAAATGTGTTACAGAAGCATTCTGTTTTAACATGTCTTCTTTGAAGGATTCAATACCTACATTAATGACATTTATTTTTTCATTGAATAGTTCGTTAATTTTACTCATGGTTATTCTCCTTTCACAACAAATTCTCTTGCTAATAAACCTGCATTTTGACTGCTACTTGCATGTGTAGCTCCTGCAGCTAATAATTTGTTAATTTGACCTTCAATATTTTGACTATCTAATTCTGTACCAAGAATATATCCGATGATTTCTAATTGTCTTCCTTCATCTTCAGCCAGTTGTTTCGCTTCAATGATTGCTGGAAGCATTGCACCAACTGGATCTTCATGAGCACCGAAGCCTAAAACAAAGTCCATTACAATTACTCCAACAGAAGGATCTTTCGCTTCTTGGATAAATCGTTCAATACGAGTAGAAGGATCGATCATTGGATGCGGTTTACCTTGTGTAAATTGATCATCTCCAAAATCAATGAAAGTATGTTCTTGGCTTACTTTTACATCTTTTAAACGGAATTCAGGCTCTCTTTGAATGTTGCTATATACATTGTCGAATTTCTCCATAGCAATGTGCATTGCTTCGTCACAAAGTGTTCCGCCACTGAATAATCCACGAATATATTTTTGTTCTGGTTTTAATTTCGCACGTACTTCTTCTACTAGTGGAAGGTTCAATGCACGTTTATTAATTTTGCTTTCGTCAGCGCCAGCTAATAACACTGCTTTAAGCGCAGCTTCTTTAGACATTTTCGCAAAATGACCGCCAGCTTTTGTTACTTTTTCTTCATCTCCGCCAACAAACCATACAACAACAGGCTTAGAAGATTTTTTAATTTGTGCTAAAACTTTTTCTTCAACGCTTGAAGCAGGTGGTTTAGAAACTAACACAATAACTTTTGTAGCTTCGTCTTCTTGTAATGCTTTAATGCCATCAAGCATCATAATTCCGCCCACTTCTTCACTTAAATCGCGTCCACCAGTACCGATAAGTTGCGTAATTCCGCCTCCAAATTCATGAATACGAACACTTAACTCTTGGCTACCAGTTCCTGATGCACCAACGATACCGATATTTCCTTTTCTAACTGCATTAGCAAAACATAATGCAACGTTACCAATAATTGCAGTTCCACAGTCAGGACCCATCATTAATAAGCCTTTTTCATGCGCTAATTGCTTTAATGCTATTTCATCTTCAATCGAAACATTATCACTAAACATCATTACGTGAAGATTATTTTCAAGCGCTTTTCTCGCTTCTCTTGGTGCATACATTCCATTTACCGCAATAATTGCTAAATTAGCATCCGGAATGTTTTCTGCTGCAGATTTAATTGTTGAATATTTAACTTCGCTTGAACCTTTTGAAGGCGTATTTTTTTTCGTTAATAATTCTTCAATACTTTCGAAAGCGCTTTCGCACATTTCCTCGTTCTCAGCTTTTACAACGATCATTAAATCGCTTGTTCTCGCTTCTTCCACCTCTTGTGTCATAAGGCCAACGTTTTTAATTACTTCTTTATTCATTTCAGTTCCCATTGCTATAATTGCTTGCTCAACGCCTTCAATTTGGTTTGCTTTTGTTGATAAAGACATTAAAGACACGGAATCAAAATATGTGTTTGCTTTAACTACAACTTGAACAGTCATAATGAACCTCCAATTTTAATATTTATTTCTAGTCCAGTAAGAATCCCTAAAGCGATATCTGTTCCAGACGAAGATCCTATATTTAATACTTTTTTTAACGAGAGTATCAATTGCTCTTCATTTTCCTCGAACAACGCGTTCACCAATACAATGATAGACTCTCTAATTTTGCCTACAGAAGCTTTCTTTATTGCTATGTAACTAATTTCATTTGTTGCTGTCTTTGCTACTCTTTCAATTTCTTCAAAAAACCATTGATAATTAGCGAAAGGACTATTTTTTAATTGAAAAGAGGTGAACAATCCTACTAAAAAATCATCTCCAGACGGAGTTAAACCAGGGCCAAGTCCTAATAAAGAAACTGCATGTGGAATTGCTTCATGTAGTCGTTTATTACTCAGTTCGTTTACTAGTAAACCTTTTCTTTCCTGAAGCATTTTAGACATTTCTTGCTCAAATGGACTTTCATTTACAGTGTTACTTTTAATACCGCCACTCTTACCATGAATGTCGATGTATTGCTTCATTATCTTTATATTATTCTTTAAAACTCCTGTATTGGCGTGGTATGTCGGCAGTATACTTTCCCATTTTTTTGCCTTATCGATTGTTATGGACATTTTGTTTCCGATAGATATAATATTATTAACTGAATGCACTTTATCTAAGACATTAATGTCTTCGAAGACAGCTAAATCAACGATAAGGGTATTTGGCCCATTATCTATTTCATTACAGGCAATGGTATATAGTTCGCCATCCTCAAGGCATTGTATATTTACCGTGCGTTTAAAAGTGCTATGAACAAAACCATTAAGCTTTGAGTGGATAACTTTCTGAATAAAATCAATATCTCCAGATCTAGCAAATACCACTTGATTCACCTCTGTTTTCAATAACTTAATAGAATGAACAAGATTAACTTACAGGGGTAGTGCACCTCTTCTAAGTAGTACAATCCAACTCTAGGCTGTTGTTCATAATATACAAATACTTACTTAATTCTTTGACATATATCGCCTTTACATAAATACTATAGTATAGAGTACGTAGTATGGTCATCGTTTAATCAAACCAAAAAGTGTGAATTCAATTTGTGCACATTGTACAACTTAGTAGAAAGACATTTTGTCTTAGGAGTGAGAAAAATTTTGCTTACAGTTCAAGACTTATTAGAAATAAAAGCGATTGATGGACTAAAAATAGTAGCTGGCGAAAAAGGTATTAATAATGAAATATCTATTGTAAATATTATTGAGAACCCAGACGCATTTGATTGGCTTTCCCCTAATGAATTACTTCTATCGACAGGATATATTTTTAAAGATAATGAGGAGTTACAAAACAGAATTATTAAAGAACTTTCGGAGATTAACTGTGCTGGACTTGTCGTAAAAATGAAGCGGTATTTTGATAAACTTCCCCAGAACATGATTGACGAAGCAAACAAATATGGTTTACCACTTTTAGAACTACCAATGGGATACACTCTTTCAAGAGTCATATCGATCATTAATGAAAAAGCATCGGGAAGATATGATTTACTAAATAGAAAAACTTTAGACATGCATAATTTATTCTTCAGAATTACTTTGGAAGGTGGAGGAATTGAAAAAATTTCATCCATGTTGTCTGGCACGATAAATAATCCAATTATTATTGTCGATAAAAATTGGAGTTTATTACACTATACAGAACATGCCGATAACAATGTTCCACTCAGAGAGTCTCTTGATTTAACTTCTGATAAACCTATTTTTAACAAAGAATTTATTGATAGTATTCCACCTAACTTAAGTGATATGAAAAAATCTATCAAAAGAAGCTATCATTTAAAAGGTAAAAATATAATTTGTAGAGTCCTTCCTATTGCAGTTTCTCAAGATATTTATGGATACATCGTTATTTGGCAAACAGTTCACGATCTAACTGAATTTGACTATATTATTTTGCAACAAGCGTCAACAATCATTGCGCTTGAAAGAATAAAGGAGAAGGAAATTAAAGAAGTAAAATTAAAAATTAGGCAAGATTTCTATGACGACTTACTATCTGGTAAGATTACATCTCCAGAAACATTGCAAACTTTATGTGATTTGCATGGCCTAAATCCAAGCTATTCGTATTATTGTTTAGTCATCAATATAGAAGCAAATGAAGTTGAAAAATTTGAAGATATGATAATAGGTAAATATAAAATGGATAGTATTGCACAAAGTTGTGTAGATATTGTTTATGAAATGGCCTATAAATCAATCGGTGAAATTACATGTTTTTATAGAAATAATAGAATCATCGTTTTAGTAGGACAAAACGAGGATCGTGCACCGATTTCAGTTAGTGAAGCAAAGCAATATGCAACAGACTTGCATGAGAAATTAGTTAATAGATTACAGAAGTCTTTTTTGATTGGCATCGGTCAACAGTATCGTTCTATAAGCTCATTATATAAAAGTTTTTCAGAAGCAAATGAAATGATTCGACTAATGCAACAGATGAACGAAAAAAATGAAGTGTCTCATTTTGAAGATTACTCTGTTTATCATTTATTAGATTCAAATATAAACTCCTCAGAATTAGAGGATTTTTTTCAGAAATGCCTTGGTAAAATATATGAACATGATAAATTACATGCAACAAGTTATTTATCTACATTGGAAAATTACTTTTACAACAATCAAAATGTATCCGAAACATCAAAAGCAATGTTTTTACATAGGAATACTCTTATCTATAGAATTGAGAAGATTAAAGAAATATTAAATACAGATTTAAAAAGCTCAGAAGAATTGCTTAGAATACAGATTGCTTTAAAGATATTTAGAATCCTAAACAAATATATGTAAGGCATTCCAATGAAGAAACTTATAAAAGCCAATTTCGTCCATATTTAAAAAAGCAGGAGTTGGGCTTTTGAGGAACTTTATACGATTCGGGTATTTACAAGCAATTTCTTGCATTTTTCCAGTAATCATTTTTGCAGCACTTGCTTTATCAAAATTTATTAGTATTCCGTTTTTACCTCGCTATGATTTTATTTTATTTATTTGTATAGCGGCTCAAATATTGATGCTCATCTCCAAATTGGAGACATTAGATGAGTTCAAGGTTATTTGTTTATTCCACGTAATTGGCTTGGCACTTGAGTTATATAAAGTACATATGGGTTCATGGGCATATCCAGAAGAAGCGTATAGCAAGTTTTTCGGAGTTCCATTGTATAGTGGATTTATGTATGCAAGCGTTGCTAGTTACATTTGTCAAAGTTGGCGGCATTTTGATTTACACATTTACAACTGGCCAAAATCATTTTTCGCAGTAGGGATTAGTGTTCTGATTTACTTGAATTTCTTTACGCACCATTTTACGTACGATATTCGTTGGGTGTTAAAGGGTTTGCTCCTTATCATTTTTTTAAAGACATTTGTTACTTTTAAAATTAATAAGACAATCTATAAAATGCCTATGATTCTCTCTTTTCTATTGATTGGTTTCTTTATTTGGATTGCCGAAAATATCACCACATTCTTCGGGGCATGGCAATATCCAAACCAAGAAGCCACGTGGTCACTCGTTCCTATCGGGAAAATCAGTTCGTGGTTTCTACTAGTCATCATTAGTATTATCATCGTTGCTCAATTAAAAAGAGTGAAAAATATAAAATACACCGCTCACAGATAGACTATCTGTTGGCGGTGTATTTTCTTTAGTGAGAAAATGAGATTGATCGATTCTCCATATTAAAGCAACTTTTTATTAGTCCACAACAAAGTATCTAGCATCCGGATGGGCAAAGACGATTGCAGAAACGGATGCTTCTGGTTCCATCATGAATTCTTCTGTTAAATGCACACCGATGTCTTCTGGTTTTATAAGTCCAAATAGTTTTCCTTGGTCGTCTAAATTTGGGCAGGCAGGATACCCGAATGAAAATCGTTGGCCTTGATATTTTGCTGCAAATCGGTCGCGCATTGTAAAATCGGTTGCATCAGGGAAGCCCCATTGATCACGAATTTCTTGGTGAATTCGTTCGGCAAATCCTTCCGCTAGCTCTAGAGCCGTGGCTTGCAATGCGTGGCTCTCTAAAAATTTTCCTTGTTCTTTTAGTTTATTTGCTGCTTCACGCACCCCGTGTCCAGCGGTTACTAGCATAAATGCAACATAATCCATTTCTCCGCTATCTACGGATTTTAAATAGTCCGCCAAACATAGATATGGTTCTACGGATTGGCGCGGAAATGTATATCTTTCTATTTCTGTTTTCGCATCAGTCGGATCGTAAATTATCACATCATCCCCATTGGATTGGGCTGGAAAAAATTGATACATTCCCGATGGCTTTAATATGCCTGCACCTAGAAACTCCGTTACAAGTTCATGTAATTCTACGGCACGGCTATCCCCTTGTTCCAATAATTTATCACTATACCCTTTGAGTCCTAAATGATGCCCAATAAGTGTCCGCATATTAACATATGGGTATAAATGAGAGACAGAATAATCTTTCAAAACATGTCGTCGTAAGTCTTTTGGCTTGTATACTTGGACATCCTCACGCACCGTTTTTATTGGCTTCGTTAAAACTGCAACAGCTGATTTTGAAGCTCGAGTTGCCTCTGCTACTTTTCGTTTTTCTTGTTGTATAATAAGTTCTTCTAATAAGACGGTTTTATCTTCTTCGTTTTGCAAACGATTTGCAAGATCCAGTCCTTGCATTGCATCTTTTGCATATAATACAGGTCCATCATACTCTGCAGAAATCTTCGTCTCAGTAAAACGTCTGGATAATGCTGCCCCTCCAACAAGCATAGGTACATCAATTCCCGCTTCTTTAAAATCTTGCGCCGTAATAACCATTTGTTGAGCAGACTTAACAAGTAACCCAGAAAGCCCAACGATATCTGGTTTTTCTTTTCGAATGACTTCAATTAGTGTCGCTGGAGTTACCTTAATGCCAACATCTATTACTTTATATCCATTATTACTTAAAATAATATCGACTAAGTTCTTCCCTATATCATGTACATCGCCTTTAACAGTTGCAAGAATAATTTTCCCCTTACCAGAGTCATCCTCTTTCTTTTCCATGAACTGTTCGAGGTAAGCAACTGATGCCTTCATCACACCTGCACTTTGAAGCACTTCCGCTACGATTAATTGATTATCATTGAAAAGACGCCCTACCTCTGACATTCCCGCCATCAATGGCCCATTAATGACATCTAATGGAGTGTCATACATCTGAAGTGCTGCCTCCAAATCAGGGATAAGCCCTTCCTTCGTTCCTTCAATAATGTAATAAGCAAGGCGTTCGGGTACTGTTTTAGGGATATCTGCTTCTGTCTTTTCTTTCTTTTTATCACGGTAAAAATCCGTAAAATCAGCAAGTGTTTTATCGGTTGTTGTAAATAAAAGCTCGTTTGCCATAGCGATTTCTTGCTCAGGAATAGAAGCATATCGCTCCAGCTTTTCTGTGTTTACGATAGCATAATCAAGACCTGCTTGTGTGCAGTGGTACAAATAAACGGCATTAAGCACCTCTCTTCCGACCGGTGGAAGACCAAATGATACGTTACTTACTCCTAAAATAGTCAATGTACGAGGCATTTTTTCTTTTATTAAACGTATTCCTTCAATCGTTTCTATGGCGGAACCAATATATTGTTGGTCTCCTGTTCCTACTGGGAAAACTAATGGATCAAAAATAATATCTTCAGGGGCAATTCCCCACTTATTTACGAGTAAATCATAGGAACGTTCTGCGATTTCCAGCTTTCGTTCACGAGTAACAGCCATTCCCACTTCATCAATCGTTCCAACAACTACTGCTGCACCATATTTTTTAACAAGTGGCATAACAGCATCGAATCGTTCTTCTCCGTCTTCTAAGTTAATCGAGTTAATAATTGTTTTTCCTTGCGAATACTTCAATGCTTCTTCAATCACATTTTCATCAGTAGAATCAATGACAAGCGGCACTTTTACTTTTTTTACAACTTCTTTCATGAAATTTGTCATATCCGCTAGCTCATCGCGGTCTGGATTCGCAAGACAAATATCAATAACGTGCGCACCACCTTTTACTTGTGCACGTGCAATTTCTGAAGCTTCTTCAAATTTTTCTTCCACAATTAGTCTCTTGAACTTTCGTGAACCAATTACATTCGTACGCTCTCCTATAAGTAACGGGCGCATCGAATCATCATACAGTAACGGCTCGATTCCAGACACGACATGACCATGTACGTTTTCCGTTAGTTTCCGCGGCGCAATGCCTTTCACTGCTTCCCGAACTGCTCGAATATGTCGAGGAGTAGTTCCGCAACACCCACCCACAATATTTAACCAACCTTTTTCCGCAAAACCTTTTAATTTTTTCGAAAGTGATTCAGGAGATTCATGATAATGTCCTTCTTCATCGGGTAATCCTGCATTCGGATAACAGCTCACATATCCATCCGACAACTCGGAAAGGGATCGAATATGATCCGTCATAAATTCAGGCCCTGTTGCACAGTTAAGCCCCACTGAAAGTGGTTTAATATGTTCAATGGAAATGTAGAATGCTTCAATGCTTTGGCCAGCAAGTGTCGTACCCATTGGCTCGATTGTTCCTGAAATCATTATCGGAAGTTCTTTGCCTGTTTCGCTTAACGCTTTTTTTATTCCAATAGTTGCCGCCTTTACGTTCAACATATCTTGACTCGTTTCAAGTAAGATTACATCCGATCCGCCTTCGACTAAAGCTCTTGCTTGCACGTAAAAGTCATACGTTAATTCATCAAACGTAATACCGCCCGTAACAGATAATGTTTTGGTTGTCGGTCCAATTGCTCCTGCTACAAAACGTGGCCATTCAGGTGTAGAGAATGCAGCAGTGCAATTTTTGGCAATTTGCGCTGCTCGGAAATTAATTTCATATGCTTCGTTTCCAAGATCATATTCATTCAACACAACTGGCGTTCCGCCAAATGTATTTGTGCAAATGATATCAGCACCTGCCCCTAAATATTCACGATGAATTCGCTCGATGACATTTGGGTTCACAATGTTCAAATACTCATTACAACCTTCATATTCTTCCCCACCAAAATCTTCTGGAGAAAGATTCGCATTTTGTATCATCGTACCCATTGCACCATCAATAATAAGTATTCTATTTTGAAGCTGTTTTTCAATTAGATGTTTGGACATAGCTGGTTTCTCTCACTTTCTTTTCATCAATCTCTTTAATATGTTGAATTAATTCCAGTGACATATCACAACGGAAAAACGGCGTAATGATGTAAATTCCGTTAAATAATTCGGCTGCAGTATCAATCAGTTCTTTTGCAATTTGTATGCCTTCTGCTGTAGAACGCTCTTTATCTTCTCCACAAGCACGCATACGTTCGAGCACTTCATCTGATAATTTGATACCAGGCACTTCATTGTGCAAGAACTCCGAATTTCGACTGTTTGTCAGTGGCATAATACCGATGAAAATTGGTGTGGACAAATGTTTTGTTGCTTCATATATTTCTTGAATTTTTTCTTTTGTATAGACTGGTTGCGTGATGAAATAGTCAGCTCCGCACTCGATTTTTTTCTCTAGACGCTTTACTGCGCGATCGAGCACGCGAACGTTCGGATTGAATGCTGCTGCTACAGAGAAGTTTGCTTTTTTTCGAAGAGATTTTCCTGAAAATGAAATACCTTCATTTAACTGTTTAATTAATTGAAGTAATTCTAAACTCGATACGTCATAAACGCTTGTAGCTCCTGGAAAGTCTCCAATTTTTGTTGGATCTCCAGTTACTGCTAAAATATCATGAATTCCAAGCGCATCAAGACCCATTAAATGAGATTGCAAGCCAATTAAGTTGCGATCACGACAAGTAATATGTGCAAGTGGACGTATATTGTTTTGTAATTTCAGCATTGATCCCATTGCCATATTACTAATTCGCGGCGAGGCAAGTGAATTATCCGCCATTGTGACCGCATCAATTCCAGCAGCATATAGTTTTTCCGCTCCCTCTATGAAAGTGGTCGTGTCCAAATGACGCGGGGTATCCAGTTCCACAATAACTGTTCTTTCCGTTCTCGCTTTTTCATGTAGAGGTTTATTGATTGTTGGCTCTGGTTCTTGAATGATTATCTGCTTTTTAGGTGTGACTGTTTTATTTGTAATTGGTGGTAAGTTGGCAATTCTTTTTTTCACTGCTTCTATATGTTTTGGAGTAGTCCCACAACATCCACCTATCAGTCGAACACCCGCATCACGAAGATATAACGCTGCCCTCCCAAAATAATCCGCTTCCGATTCGTACACAATACGTCCATCCTCCATATCGAGCAAGCTCGCATTCGGATAAGCGGAAAGAAATGCTTTTTTAGGAAGTGTTACTCCCTCAAATGCTTGAATCGTATGATGCGGTCCGAGACGACAATTAACTCCAACGATATCTGCTCCTATTGATTCAAGCTGATGTAATGCATCATTTAGTGATAAGCCGTTTTGCAAAATTCCAGGTTCATGCATTGATACTTGAGCAATGATTGGTGTTTCCGTCATTTTACGTAAATGCGTGACCGATGCCATAAGCTCTTCAAAATCATAATAGGTTTCGAGTAGTAGCCCATCTGGGGTGCCGGATAAGAGGTGGCTAGCTTGTTGGTTAAGTGTTGCGATGATTTCATTCATAGAAGCATCACTCTTCCGAATACCACGTATCCCCCCAATCGTACCAAGCACAAATTGTTCACCTGGTGCAGCAGCTCTTTTTGCAATATGAATCGCCGCTTCATTGATTTCTTTCATTTGATTTTCTAATCCGTACCTTGCTAATTTAATCGCATTCGCACCGTATGTATTCGTTTGGATAATATCTGCTCCAGCGACAATATAATCTCGATGAATCTTCTCAATAATTTCAGGCTTTTGTATATTTAATTCCTCATTACAATAATCTATTCCATATGAATAAAGCAGTGTCCCCATTGCTCCGTCTGCAGTTAGCATATTAGTTTGTAGTTTCTCTAGTAATCCCATTCGCACTCTTCCTCTCTAAAATACAAAAAAAGCCTTCCATGAAAAGAAGGCTTTACGATTATGTAATATTCGTCCCTTCTCATCTTTCAGACTTATACAAGTCTGCTGGATTTAGCACCTGACCATTACGGCTGGTTGCTGAAGCGTCCTAGGGCCAGTCCCTCGGCTTCTCTTGATAAGAATTCACTATTCAGTTTTTTATGTTAGACATATAGTACCTTTATTGCACTAAAGCGTCAAGGCATGTTTTGAATTTTCTTGACACTTCGGGTGGGTCTATCAAGTATTCGACCGATGTTTGGTAGTTTTCGACCGATTATTTCACATATTCGACCGATGTTTACTATTATTCGACCGATTATCACTTAGATTCAACCGATAATGGCACTTATTCGACCGTTTCACGTTTTCCTTGATGCAATCTCTTTCCAATCCCACTTATAAATCGTATTTTTTGAATTGCCACTTGTTATTAAATTCATTGATTTTAAAACTCTCAATGCAGATTGTGGAGAATTTAAATGTAGAAATCTTTTGCATTGCCGATTATTAATGCTTTTCCCAACTAGCACAAACCACTCATAGATCGCTTTTTCATGGGCAAGTCGATCCACATGGCCGCAACGTAAACAGTTCCAGCCATTTTTCTTTTTTACCATTCCATGCACTTTACACTTCTCACAATATACACCAGTCAGAAGATCGTTTGGATTGATGCCCCACCTCTCGCACATTGGATATGGAAAATTAGATTGATGACTCGATACGATTCTTTCTGCTAATTTGTGCATCTCATTTACATCTAAGCACACTTTATCACGAACAATATTCCGCAAAAACACCGGTATTGTCTGATGGAGAATGCAGGTATATTTCGTAGATGGCTCCATAATCATTACTTTAGAATTCGTTAACACAATTACACCGTAGATAGGAATCTTTACCCCGTACAGTCGCAACCATTCATCGAACAAATATATATTTCGTTCAATCTGTACTTCTGGACTTTCAAATATATCTACTTTACCATCCTCATTTTCTCGCTCTAACTGGGAAGGATTCTGTTTAAAACGCAATTTCCCTCCTTTATTCTTACTCTCCAAAATCACTGCGAAATATTGGGTTAAAAACACTGTATCCATCTGAAACTTACCAAACGATTCCAAACTAACATCGTGGAGCACTACATATTGAAAAGGAAATGAGTACTTCTGGAATACCTCGTCCACACGAACTTCCCCATAAATCCCCGCCTTCGCCATATGCATTTTTGTATGAATCAATTCTTTCATCTCATGCATTTCGGGCAAACGGCGGTTCAACAACTGTAAACCAGTAAAACTATACTCGTCCGAACGCGTTTTTACTAACAATTAAACACCCCCTAACCGCATCGTATCATAAACATAAAATATGTAAATTACACTAAAGCATCGACAATTTCATTTTCTCTACAAAAAAAGGACCAAAAAAGAATTTTGGTCCTAAAAATGTATCTATAATAAAATTCTTCTAGAAATCATCTCTGCTGTTTCTTTTCCATTTTTAATACAAGCACCGATACCAACACCATAATAAGAACAGCCTGCAAGTATTACATTTGGTAGCTCAACAGATAATTTCTCATTTAATGATCTAATTGCTACGCCATGTTCTAAATGGTAATTTGGCATTTGGTCATTCCATTTCGTCACTTCCACAATTTTAGGTTCACCGCTTAGTTTTAAGCTCT
This sequence comes from Psychrobacillus sp. NPDC058041, assembly GCF_042885655.1. NCBI lineage: Bacteria > Bacillati > Bacillota > Bacilli > Caryophanales > Bacillaceae > Psychrobacillus > Psychrobacillus sp. NPDC058041. The sequence goes on along the minus strand of NZ_JBHVRO010000008.1, from coordinate 125,923 downwards.
TCTTTATATCCTGTAATGCAACTTGAACTAGTTCTTTCTCACTCATATGCTTCATGCTTTCAAACGCAGGATTTGAGTTCTTGTAAAACATACGAACAAGCAAATTGCTGTTTGTTGATGTATGCTGCCACTTACGGCTAGTCCACGTGCACGCATCACATTTCACATCGCTATTTTCAGATACTATAAAACCAGTACCCTCTGCTGGAAGCTGATCGTCTTGAATATCAAAACCTAAGTAAATACTAATAAGCGATGAGTTTTTCAATTTATTAAAATCTACATCTAAATCTTCATTTTGCAGTAAGGTTTGTGCTACATTATGTGGCGTCGCAAGCACAACATAGTCCGCTTCTATTGATTCATGATTAGTAAATGATATTTCATAAATAGCATCATTTCTCACAATGTTCGTCGTATGAACTCCTTTAATAATTGTCGAGTCTCTCAATTCTTCTTCCATTCGATCTATTAAGGTTGAGAGGCCACCCTTAAAGGAGATAAACTTCTTATTTGCCGCTGCTTGGAACTGCTCCTTATTGGCACCTAAACCTTTAATAATGCTGCCATATTTATTTTTATAATCAATTAAGTAAGGCAGTGTAGACGCCATAGTCAACTTGTCCAGCTTCCCGGAATAAACACCGGACAACACTGGAGCTATTTGTTTCTCCACTAGCTCTTTCCCTAAAAAGTATTCTAAAAATGATCCGATTGAGCTTTCTTTCGTAAAGCTTTCATTCGGCAAATCCAAATCTTTTAATGCTTCTTCTTTACCTTCATCAGAAACTAGTGTGCTACTTTCCAAAGATTCTTCACTTGTCGGTATTCCAAATACAGTATCCGAAGGAATTGCATGCAATTCATTGTTTGTGTAAATATACGAGATGCCTGTTGCATTATAAACAAGCTCGTCCTGCAAGTGTAACTCTTCCACTAGAGGCATCACTCCTTCATTGCGCGCAACAATAGAATCTGCTCCAACTTCCATTATGAAATCCTTTTCCTTAACCGAATGAATTTTACCACCTAAATACTCATTCGCTTCTACTAAAATCAATTCAATATCTAATGCTTTTTCTATTTTAAGTCTTTGCAAATAATGCATGGTAGAAAGACCTGTTATTCCTCCACCTACGACAACTATTTTTTTCAAAACATTCACTCCCTGTTAGTCAAATTTGCCTTGGCGTAATTGCATTCAAATTATGCACATGAAGCAAGGTAAACTCCATTGCAAAATCTAATGCATACGCAGGAAACCTTACTCTTCTAAAAGAAGTTCGTAATGAATTCTAAATAAGGTTAATCCGGAATTACTAGCTATTCTTAGTATAAGCGCTTTTAAAGGTAACTGGTATGACATACCTCACAATTCTTCCTCGATTGATTTAAAAATACACAATAGTTTTCTATTTCGTCAAATTTACAAATAGACTCGATCCTATTTTAGAATAGAACCGAGCCTACTATTTTTCACCAATTTACTTTTACTCCACATTTAAATCTTTATAAAAATCATCTACAATTGGAAAAATATCAGGATTTGAATGGTAATAATATTTCCCGATTTTATTCAAATAGAACTTAAATTCCTTATCACCTTCGTACAGTCCGATGCTATATCGCCAACCTAATTGTTTTTCTTGGTTTGCTTGTGGCGTAAACTGAATATCTTTTATTAGTGACATCAATTCATTGATGGTCGTACCGTTTGTAATCGTTTTTGAAGAGCCTGTGCTTCCATCTGTCAGTACGATTTTATCAACTTCCTTCATGCCTTCCCCTGTATAAATCTCTTGTAAAGATTTTGTTTTAGCACCACAACCCGCTAATAATAACAAAACCAAAATTATGTAAGCTTTTTTCATTCTTTAAACGGTCGAATCACTGCCCGTACTGGACTGCCATCTGCCCCTTGTATCTTTAGTGGAAGTGCAATCAGTTCATAATCACCTGGCGACACATCTTGTAATAATAAATTTTCTAATATGTGTACTCCATGTTGATAAAGTGCGTGATGGGTTGATAATTCTTTATCGTCTAATGCATCGACAGAAGGATGATCAACTCCTATTAAAAAGATTCCTTTTCCTTGCAAGAAAGCCCCAATATTTTCTTTTAATACGGGAATCTTTGGTGGGAAATGCTCTACGCATGTTTTTTCGGTTGTTTTTAATAGTAAACGTTCCACCCCATCAAGTTCAACTGCTTCCAATTCTTCTTTTCCAATGAAATCAAACCCTGTCATATCCACTACTCTAGCACGGCCTATATAAATATTGACGTCAAGCTGTTCAATCGTCGGTGCGTCATTGTCAAAGTGGAAAGGTGCATCGGCATGTGTCCCCGTATGCACGCTTGTTGTGAATCGTCCAATATTGACCGAACCAGTCTGTTCTTTTGAATAGGCTATGTCAAAGTGAAATGGTGTGTCACCCGGCCAAGTGCCGATTTTATTCGAGAATGGTTGTGAAATATCAATCCACCGGTTATCCATTGGCTTCCTCCTTTATAAGTTTGTTCGCAAATCCCATAACTCCGGGAAAAAACGATGATCGAGCACTTTACGTAAGTAATTGACACCTGATGAACCACCAGTTCCTTTTTTAAAGCCAATAATGCGTTCGACTGTTTTCATATGACGAAAGCGCCATTGCTGTAACCAATCTTCCACATCTACAAGTTTTTCTGCTAATTGATATAGATTCCAGTACTTATCCACGTTTTGATAGACTTCTTTCCATGCATTAGCGACCGTTTCATCTCCCCCATAAGTTACGGAAAAGTCCCGGTTCACCACCATTGGGTTCAAATCAAATCCTGCTTTAGCTAATGAAAGTATCGCAACATCGTAAATACTTGGTGCGTTATACGCTTTCTCAAGTTCCTCGTATAACTCAGTATCTTTTTCATAGATTTTAAGTATATGCTTTGTTTTATAACCGAGTGCAAATTCAATTTGTCTGTATTGAAAAGATTGAAATCCAGATGCTTTTCCTAACTTATCACGAAACTCTAAATACTCAGCAGGAGTTAATGTTGATAACACATCCCATGCTTGAATAATTTGCGTTTGGATTTTCGTTACACGCGCAAGCATTTTGAAAGCACCTTGCATTTTATCCGCTTGAATTGCTTGAATGGCACTCGTTAATTCATGCAATAGTAACTTCATCCAAAGCTCACTCACTTGATGAATGATAATAAATAGCATTTCATCGTGATGGCCAGATAACCGTTTTTGACTAGCCAAAATACTATCTAATTGCAAATAATCTCCGTACGTCATATCATTCTGAAAATCAGTATAAATTCCCTTTTCACTTTTCAAATTATCATGAGTCTCTGAAATATCCTTCGACATTCTAGCCCTCCTATTTTTAAGCGATAACATCTCGTTTGTTTTCGTACTTTTTATATAACTCTTCCTTCATTATTTTCTTTAATATTTGCACGGTTTTCCATACATCTTGGAATGAGTTATATAGCGCGATTGGTGCTAAGCGAATCCCATTTGGCGAGCGAAAATCTGGGATGACTTGATGCTCTTTTAAAGCTTTGCAAATCCGCGCCGCTTCTTCATGGACTAAATAAATATGACCTCCGCGACGATCGTGATCCAGTGGATTTGCAATAGTAAATTGATATTCACTTAGCTCTTCTTCTATTAGAAAGATCATATAATCAGTTAACTTTAGTGATTTGTTACGTATTGCATCCATACCAACTTCTGCAAACATTTCTAGTGATCCATAAAGTGGAGCTGCACTTAATATATTCGGCGTGCCAATTTGGTATGCACTAGCATCCGATGCTGGTGTAAACTCGGTTGCTAAATCAAATTGCTTTTCTTTATCCGAGCCGAACCAACCAGCAAGACCAGGCTTTTGCCCAAAGTGTCTACGATTCACATATAATCCACCAGTTGACCCCGGTCCACCATTTAAATGTTTGTAGTTACACCAAAAAGCAAAATCAACGTCCCATTCATCTAGTTGATGTGGAACAGAGCCAATTGAATGACATAAATCAAAGCCAATTAAAATATTCCGTTCATGCGCCGCATGAGTAAGCGTTTTCATTTTTACGATCTGTCCACTTCGATACAACACACTTGGTAAGACAATCAATGCCACATCATCTGTCATTGCTTCAATAATATCTTCCTCTGTTAACATATATCCATCACGACTTTTCACAAATTTCATATGGTTCTCAGCATCAAACCCATGCATGGACAATTGACTACTTATTGCATATAAATCAGATGGAAAGTTTAATTCATCCGCCAATATTTTAGTACGTTCTCCTGTAGGTTTATAAAAACTAGCTATTAATTGGTGTAAATTTGTTGTCGTAGAACCAGTTATAATGACTTCTTCTTTCAGTGCTCCAATTAGCGGCGCACACATTTCACTTAACGTTTCGGAAAAATAAAACCAAGGATGCTCTCCTCGCGTCCAACCATCAATTCCATATCTTTTCCAAGAATCGAGTATTGTTAACAGTGATTGTTCCGCTCTTTTGGATAATAACCCTAAAGAGTTTCCGTCCATATACAGTACACCCGGCTGTACATAAAATTCATCCCGATAAATTTTCAACTCATCTAGCTCATCTAACTTCTTTGCATAACTGATTGTTAAATTCTTAACCAAGTGTCTCCCACCTTCATAAAAACCGAATTTTCTTTCTATTTATATAAATCATATGTTTTAAGAGTACGAGTGTCAATAAACGTATGGGAGAACTATCCGATTGTGGTTGAGGGCTATTGCAGGTTGCCAATTAACGCAAGCAATGGTTTTGGGACCAATTACACCTATTCCATTGAAAATAATAAACTCCTCTATTAATAAGTATTAATAAAGGAGTTTATATTATTCTTAAGCATTAGGCATTTCATTGGACATACTATTAAAGGATTCCGGCATCTCATATGCCACCAAGGTAACTCCTAATTTAGTTTCTAATTCATTTAATTCCTGCAGCTGCTCCTGATCAAGATTTGCAAATTTACTTTCGTCCATAAAAATCGCATCCTTTCTTTAGTCTTAATGTGTCCATTATGATAAGGATTATGAATCTTTATTTTCAAAAACAATATTCCCTCTACAAATCGTTTTTAGAATATGTAAATCTTTGGTTAACAAAACTACATCAGCATCATAACCTTCCGCTATATAGCCTTTATGCGTTAACTTTAATTGTTTAGCAGCATTAGCAGAGGACATCGCAACAAGTTCTTGCAAAGTACAGTCCGTAACATCTCGAATATTGCGAACGGCTTGATCCATTTTCAGTATACTTCCAGCTAAAGCTCCATTCGAAAGATGTGCACCTTGTTCTGTTACTTGAACTGTTTGTCCACCTAAGTCATAATCTCCGTTTGACAATCCTTTTGCTCGCATCGCATCCGTGATCAATATAATTCCGGTTGCACTTTTTAAACGATAAGCCATTTTTACTGCATTCGGATGACTATGAAGAAAGTCGGCAATGATCTCCGTCCTAATTTCCTCTGCCATTAGAACACTACCAACAACACCGGGTTCACGGTGGTGAAAAGGGCGCATTTGGTTAAATAAATGAGTTGCTTGATTTGCACCTAGCTTAATCGCCTTTTCCACTTCCTCTGAAGTAGCATCTGAATGGCCTATGGAAACAATAATCCCCTGCCTACAAATAGTCTCTACAAATTCAAAACCATTCGTTACTTCAGGTGCTACCGTAACTTGCTTTATACAGTTACCACTTAGTTGTTGCCAAAGATTAAACTGTTCTAGGGAAGGGTCAAGAATATGTTCAATTGGTTGTGCGCCAACACGTTTTTTAGAAATATAAGGACCTTCAAGATGAATTCCTAAAACCTCTGCTTCGTCTTCCTTACTTTCAAAACGATTTATGTTTGCTAAGGCAGCCTCTATACCCTTAGTTGTTTGTGTCATCGTAGTTGGTAAAAAACTAGTCGTACCCTCTTTCACTAAAGAACGTGCCATCCCTCTAAGCGATTCCTCTGTTCCATCCATTGTGTCAAAGCCAGCCGAACCGTGAATATGCATATCAATAAATCCAGGTAACAAAAAACTAGAAGTTCCATTAATTTGTACATCAGCTTGTATTGAGAGATTAATACCTATTTTTTCGATCTTTCCATTTTTAAGAAATAAATCACTTACAAATTTTTGATCATGATTCACTATTGTCACATTTGAAATTAGAATTGTTTTTTCCACAGTTTACAACTCCTAAAACTCTTTATTAAAAAAGCTGTTTAATGAAGGACGTATCCTTGTTAAACAGCTTTTAAAACAATCTTAATATTATTTTCGAATTTTTTCTATTTCATCCGCTACAAATTGTACACTTGTTCCAACAATTACTTGAATACTTGTTGGACCAACAACGTTAATACCTGGAACTCCTGTATCTTTAATTTTTTGTTGATCGACGTTATCCATATTTTTTACCTCTACACGTAACCGAGTTGCGCAATAATCAACAGAAACAACGTTAGAATCCCCACCTAAGCCCTCATAAATATTAGTTGCCAAGATAGAAAATTTATAACTAGACGAATGTTGAACAGTTTCTTCATCTTCTTCCGACTCATCTCCTCTTCCTGGTGTTTTCAAGTCGAATTTAATGATTAAGTATCGGAATAAGAAATAATAAATTACTCCAAAAACTAACCCTTGAAGTAATAACATAAGCGGTAGATTTGCAATAGGTATACGCAGACTTAAAACGTAATCGATAAACCCTGCACTAAATCCAAAACCCGCAGTCCAATGAAACGATGCCGCTATGAATAATGAAATACCAGTTAAAGCCGCATGCACAATATAAAGTGCTGGAGCTAGGAACATAAATACAAATTCAATTGGTTCTGTAACACCAGTAAAGAAGGAAGCAAATCCAGCTGCTAACATTAAAGCGGCAATTTGTTTTTTTCTATTTGTTTTAGCAGTATGATACATCGCAAGTGCCGCTGCTGGTAATCCAAACATCATTATTGGGAAGAAGCCAGCCTGATACATACCTGTGACTCCTTTGACACCTTTACTGGCCCAAAAATTCCCAATATCGTTAATACCAATTGTATCAAACCAAAATACAGCATTTAAAGCGTGATGCAAACCAGTAGGAATAAGTAGTCGATTAAAGAATCCATATAATCCTGCGCCAACTGCACCCAGTCCACTTATTGATTCTCCAAACGATACTAATCCGCCATAAACGATTGGCCAAATAAAGAATAATGCACCTGAAACTACTAACATGGAAACTGCAGTAACGATAGGTACAAATCGCTTTCCACTAAAGAAAGCTAAGAAATCTGGTAACTTCACATGACTATATCTATTGAACATAATCGCAGCAATAATTCCAGAAATTATCCCAATAAATGCATTATCAATTTTCCCAAAAGCTACGTTTACATTAGCAGGATCGACACCTTGTAATAAGGCTACTGTATTTGTTGAAAGCATTGTCGTTACAACTAGAAAAGCCACTAAACCACTTAATGCAGCAGAACCATCTTTTTCCTTCGCCATTCCTAATGCTACTCCAACCGCAAATAGGATCGGAATATGGTTAATAATCGAAGCCCCTGCTGTAATTAGAAATGCTGCTAATACATTTCCTGACCCCCAACCATCATGGTCAATCCAATATCCTATACCCATCAAAATTGCCGCTGCCGGTAATACAGCTACCGGTAGCATTAAAGAGCGTCCGAGCTTTTGTAAATATTTCATCATAACAATCCCATTCCCCTTTTCATCGTTATGCGATAAATAATTTGAAAAATATTAAATGATTGCGTTATACAAAGTTTTACTTGCAAAATGTCTATGCGAATATTCTATTTCACACCCCTATTCATTACCTTGTAAAAAATCACCTCCTTATTTGCACTTTATTTTGGAGAAGTTGTCATCAATAATGTTTCACCCATAATACATTCTTTTGCTACTTCATATTGAACTTCTCTTTCATCACTATTCGTAATAACAATAGGTGTTATTACACTGCTGGCATGTTCTCGAATATAGTCCCAATCTACTTCTATGAGTAACTGCCCGTTAGAAACTCGTTCACCCTCATTAACGAAAACTGTAAAGCCTTGTCCTTTTAAAGAAACCGTTTCTAGACCAATATGAATAAGAATTTCCGTCCCATCATTTGAACGAAGAGCAATTGCATGTTTGGTTCCTGATAGGTGAATAACTGTGCCGTCTATTGGAGAATGGATGCTTCCTCCTCTTGGCATAATTGCAACTCCTTCACCCATCATTTTTTGACTAAAGACAGGATCTGGAACTTGATCTAGTGAAAGTATTTCCCCAGTGATAGGTGCATAGATTTGTAATTTACGTTTCTTAAAAAGTTTTGTAAACATGCTGATTAACTCCTTTATATTCATCTTTAGGGAAACTCAAAAAAATCGTATACCTCATTTATATTGTGTAATGACAACAGAAAGAACAAAAAAACAGGAGATAAACGAAAAGAAATATCAGCTTCTTTATCCTTGGATGCAACCTATTTTTATTGATAAACAAAAGAAAGTACCAATTCATTATTTGGGCGAAGCATATTGTCTTTCTTATTTGCCCTGTTGATTGGAGCGGAAGGTGTCGGCTCCTAGGTGATTAGCTGCAAATCATGACACTGGATGGAGCGCAGTGAAATAAATTTCTGCGAAGAACTTTGCTCAGGAGTTTTATCTCTTAAAACAAAAACCCTCCACCGTTTGATTTCACATACGGTAAAGGGTTTGAAATGATTGATATTATCGCTGTCTAATTATTAATAATAACGTAGGCTATTTCCTTTTTCGGATATTTCATGTGCTAGTAGGATAATTGAAACCGCCAATTCTGCATACGTCGCTTCTCGATCAGGGTAAAAGTTATTTTGATCTGTTTTTAATAATCCCATTGAGTTTGCTAAAGCAACATATCCAGCATATTCTGGTTTCACCTTATTTGCATCAGCAAAGTCTAGTTTATAGATATTACTATTCCTTGCTGCTTGGTCTAATCCTAGAACTCGGATATACCAAACTGCTAGTTCTTCTTTTTTAATTGGAGATTCAAAATCGAAGTTCTGGTTATCTGGTTTTATAATACCCGCATCAACCGCACGTTCAACTACTTGATATAAAGGGTGCTTAGGATCAATATTTTTAAACGTTTGATTCTTATTTTCTGTTTCATTATAATAACTATTACTATAAAAATAAGTAAGGGAATTCATCATAACTTTTAATGCTTCCCCTTTTGAAACAGATGCATCTCCATTAAAGTTCTTTGTATCTTTAATGTCTAAAACTTTAGCATTCATTAGGTAATTAAGTTCCTCTGCTGCCCAAGAATGTGAAATAGTAGATGAACTTTTTCCATTATATAAACTGCTCCATTCACCTGAGTTAGCATCTAAAAAACTTAAAGGATCTTCATTAAATGAAGGCAAATAGACTAGATCATAGTGAAGGTTGTCTTTTTTATTGTCTGATTTCATATAATTAAGATTCAAACTTAATGTCTTTTTCAATATAGCTTTTGCCTCTTCCTTCGAAATAGCTTTATCAATGGATGGCCATTTTTCCATCTCTTGATAATTGACATAAAGACTATTTAAGGAACCGTCCGCGCCTATACCTACATTGATTTGATCACCCATTACAGCAATACCATTAACAATTCGAGGGAAAGAGAAGTTATAAGTACCTAGTCTCTCTTCCAAATAAGGTTCATCTACTGGCATTGCATAGTTGTGTAGATGGGATGGAGCCCATTCTTTTAAATATTTTATAGCCTGAGTGAGTGCATCTTTTTGAGAAAGAGAGCTCTCTTTTTTAGATTTCTCTCCACTTCGTTCAAGAAGGTCGCTTGTCATATCACTGTATTGAACAATTTCACCTGTTTTTTTATCTAATTCAAGACTTGTTCCAGATCCGCCGTTCGCATATTGATACATGTATTGAATACGAATGACTTCCTGTCCATTATAATTTTTTGTTTCTTCGACCGATTCAATGTTTAATTTTACTTTATCACTATTTACTTTAAGCAATTGTTCTGCTATTTTCTTTGCTTGCTCTAAAGTAATTCCTTTTTGTTTTGGTGGAAGTTGCTTAGCTGAAATCATTTCAATTTTTGTGTTCTTTGGAAATTCTGCTGAATATCCATCAGCTGTTAGCCATTTTCCTGTAGCAGCATTAACTCCACGCAATTTAGTAGATGGTTGATAAACAAGTTGAACACTGCGGTCACCGGTTCGATAATCATTATTAATTTGGTATTGCAAGTCAACTGTTAGATTTTCTTTCATTTTTTCTAAAATTCCATCTTTATCTTTTTGTTGTTTTGTATCGTCAAAAGTAAAAGTTTTATTTTGCATAGCATTTTGATAAAAATTAACTACTTCTCCATTTCCAAGAACAGTCACTTCTATTCTTTGATCCATGATGGATATTTGATTTTTTGTTCGAGCAAAAGAAAAGGAATATCGAATTGGTTCTGATAGTAGTTGGCTTGGATAATAATTAAAAGGGTCTGTTTCTAGCTGATATTCGGCTCCCCCTAGATATTTTTTAACAAAATCATCTGCAATTTTTCTAGCATCCTCTTTTGAAACCTTTGCAGGGAATAAAGATTCTTTTTCAACTGGTGGCTGGTAGTAAAATTGCTCAATGTCTAATTCTTCACCAACAAATGTAACACCACCATGCACTTGTTTTCCATTTACTGTCTTATGGAAAGATAAATCATAACGTAACGTACCATCATCATCGGGATAAAAGCGACCACTATTCATATAGAAATCACTATTTGATAAAAAATCAAACTTTTTTGGAAACAAATCATGAAGCTTTTTAATAAGATCATTTTTTGTGAAATTTTTTTCTGTTGCAGCGACTTGAATATGCAAATTTTCAGGTTGCATATTCATTGTAGTTGAAGCATGGGCCATAGACGAAAACATTCCAAGAGATAATGCGGAAGAAGTTAAAACAATACCAAATTTCTTTAAAATAACCAAGATAACCCTCCTATTCCAGTAATGATTAAATTGTACACTAAATTCTGTAAAATTGGAAACGTTTACTTTTTTCCCTTTCAATTGGTAATTGAAAGGAATCCTTTAGAGTCTATGTTAGTTAGAGAGGAAACATTCATTTAAAATATAAAAAGAGATTTTCTATCTAATACATGGATTAGATAGAAAATCTCTTACGTGGTTTTGCGCCTTAATATACCTTTATAGAAATCTTTCTAGGTTGGAGATTTTTGTTTCGTTTGATTAGTATCTGAAAGCATTTCTATTTTCAGAAATTTCATGGGCAAGGAGAATAGTTGATACCGCTAACTCTGCATAGGTCACTTCTTGAGAAGGATGGAATTGATTATTATCCATTTTAAATAAACCAATAGAGTTTGCTATAGCAACATAACCCGTGTACTCTTTTTGAACCTTATCTGCATCCGCAAAATCTAGTTTATAGATATTACTATATTTAGCTGATTGCTCTTGACCTAGTACTCTTATATACCATGCTGCTAATTCTTCTCTTGTGATAGGAGTATCTACATCGAAGCTCTTACTATTTGGTTTAATTACTCCCATATCTACTGCCCGTTCTATCGCTTGATACAATGGATGTTTAGGGTCAATATTATCAAACGTTTGTTTCTTATTTTCGTTGTCATTATAATACATACCTTCATAGAAATAAGTGAGGGAATTTAATATTACTTTTAATGCTTCTCCTTTAGAAACAGCAGCATCTCCATTGAAATTTTTTGTATCTTTCACTTCTAAGACTTTTGCACTAATAAGATAATTCAGTTCTTCTTCTGCCCAAGGATGGGATATCGTAGATGGACTTTTTCCATTCCCGAGGCTATTCCATTCTCCCGTAGTAGCATCTAAAAAGCTATAAATGTTTTCATTAAATAAAGTTTGATACACGAGGTCGTAACGATTTTCTTTGCCTAGACCTGGTTTCATATAGGCAAGTTTTAAACTTAGGGCATCTTTTAACTTAACTAACGCCTCTTTTTCAGAAATTACTTTATCCAATGATGGCCAACTTTCTATTTCTTGAAAATCGACATTTAGGTTGTTTAAGGAACCATCTCTCGCAATACTTACATTAATTTGGTCTCCCATTACCATAATACCTTTTACAACTCTTGGAAATGAAAAGTGATAAGATCCTTGGGCTTCATCGTAGTTAGCATCTCCTACTGGTAACGCATAGTTGTGTAAATAGGATGGAATCATCTCTTTTACATACTTTAACGCTTGAGTTAGAGCTTCTTTTTGAGTAAGTGACTTTACTTTGTCGGGTTTCTCTCCATTTTGTTGCAAGATGTCCCTTGAGATATCATAATATTGAATAATCTCTCCTGTGTCTTTATTTATTTCTAAACTTGTTCCATACCCACCATTGGCATGCTCGTACGTATAGTCAACTCGAATTACATTCTGTCCGTTATAATTTTTCACTTCGTCCATCGCTTGTATACTTAGTTTAAGTTTATCCGAGTTCGACTTAATAAATTTTTCGGCTATCTTCTTTGCCTCTTCTAAAGTAACTCCTTTTTGTTTTGGTGGAAGTGGTTTAGCTGAAATCGTTTCCACTTTAGTTTTTTCTGGAACTGTTGTAGAATATCCATTCGGGGTTAGCCATTTACCAGAAACTGCGTGAACTCCTTGTATTTTGGATGATGGTTGATATACGAGTTTGACAGCTTTTTCACCTGTTCTATAATCCATGTCTATCTGGTATTGCAGTTCAACTGAAATATTATCCTTCAATTTTTTTAATAGATTATTTTTATCTAATATTTGTTTGGTATCTTCAAAAGTTGCAGACTTTTTATCAGGACTTTTATAAAAATTAGTAACCTCACCATTACCTAGTACAGTTATCTCAATTCTTTGATCAGAAATAGATACTTTGTTTTTTGTCCTAGAAAAAGAAAAGTTATAACGAATTGGTTCTGTTAAAATTTGTTGTGGATAATAGTTAAATGAGTCCGTTTCTAACTGGTATTCTTGATCAGTTAGAAATTTCTTCATAAATTCATCCGCAATTTTTCTTGCCTCATCTTTTGATACTTTTGCTGGAAATAATGCATCTTTTTCATTACTTGGTTGGAAGTAGAATGTCTCTATTTCTAATTCTTCCCCAACAAATCCAACACTACCATATAAGGATTTTCCGTTTACCATTTTATTAAAAAATAAATTATAACGTACTTCTTTATCATCTGAATAATAGTGACCGCTACTCATTTGAAAATCACTATTTGTAAGATCGTCAAATTGCTTTGGAAACAATTCTTTAAATCTCTTAATTAAATCATTTTTAGTAAGAATCTTTTCTGAAGCTGCTACTTGAATTTGGATTTTTTGTGTTGTTTCATTTCCAGATGGTGATGCATTTGCAACGGAGGAAAACATTCCCAAAGATAATGCAGACGAGGTTAATACAATTCCTAATTTCCTTAATTTAACCAAAATAATCCTCCTAAAAAAGTAATAGTTTAATCGCAGACCAAATTCCTCAAATTTAGAAAAATACTTATTGTCGATCTTTCTAGTGGCGTTAGCAAACAAGTCCTTAGAGTCTATGATAGTTGGAGTGGAATCATTCTGTTTAAATAAAAAAAGAGATTTTCTATCTAATTCATGAATTAGATAGAAAATCTTTTTATGCGAAAATTAATGTATCCTATTCGAGGTAACTGGAGTGAAAAAGTGAGTCCATTGCACTCCCTTTAGCATTTCTTTTATCCAGCTTCCAACGCTTCTAAAAAAGTTGCTGATACCTTCTCATATTCCGCTTCCGTTTCCAGTTCCGCTAACTCCTCACCATCAACATTTCGGAAAAAGAATACACCTACCTCTTGCATGTTTTTTTCTACTCCGTCATCTGCAAAAGCAAAAGCTGCATATTCCTTATCTTCTATAGTTAACAAACCAATTACTTCAATTTTTTGCTTCTGATTATCACTATCCATCACCGAAAGAATATCGCCAACTTCAATGCTTCCCATTTTCTCTACCATTACAATTACCTCCTAAATTTTCATCCGTTTCCTAAATAGTCTACCCCTCAATTGTTGAATTCATCCCAGGGTAATATATTTACTAAAAGTACTTAATCACTTGATGGAACAAAATTTAAGGGGGCAGATCAACTAGTTCTAGTAATAATCTATAACAAAGGTGAACATGAAGTAGGTCTACGTTAAGAAGAGAACTTTCTAAAATTAATAAGCATTGATGCTTTTATCTTCCTTTTCTATAAGAAAAAGAGAGGAGAAAACTTTCCTTCTCCTCTCTTTTACAATTTACTCTTGTTCTTCAGCTGCTCTAAAGGCTGCAGAAACTTTTTCAAATTCCTCGTCACTCTCGATCATCGATAATTCCTCGTCGTCTTCCACTCGGAAAAAGAATATATCAATATCCTCTTCTGATTCACCATCGATATCCTCTACGAAACTAACAGCAGCGTATTCAGTTTCATCCACAGTTAACAAACCTAGTACTTCCATTTCTTGTTCTTGATCGTTTTCATCTAGTACCATAAAGATTTCGCCAACTTCAATTTTCCCCGTATTTTCTTCCATTCCAAATTCCTCCTAATATCATTTTCATATGCTTCCCTTTTATCTTACATTCGAATTATCCAACATTACAGGTTTTTTAGCAAAAAAAGAACAAAGCCTTTAATTGTTCTATGCTTTTCGAATGGGTTAAATAAATAAAAAAGAAAAGACGAATGGAAATTAATGAGCCGCTTTTATGGATTTTTTTACTGATTCACTTTGTTTAGCTTCCGCTTTTGCATATTGTGTTTTCTCCATACATTCTTTCTTTTTCCACCACAGTTTTCTGATCTTTTTTCATTATAAAACTGCACCCTAAATTTTAGTAACACTAACATTTAGGGTGCAGTTCAGAAGATGGCGGTTTATTTAAATAATCATTGAAATAACTTATTGTTCACTTAAACTTGTCACGGATACACTCTGTTTATTGTTTGGTTCATCTAGGGAATGGATTGTAGCTAATCCCTTTTGTTTGTCTACGTGCTCAATATAAAGTTTTTCCCCGTTATAGGTTACATTAACCATATTTTGCGAGAAAGCAATTTCCTCTGCTCGTACAACATTCATTGTAGCCACCTCCTTTTAATTATCAATAGTTAAGTTATTATATTTACCTAAAATTACTAAGATATACTTGTTGTAACTGACAGTAATGACTACATAGTTATTATTGAAATTATACTGCGACTAAAAACCATAATTACGGAAATATTAATTAAAAGTGCAAATCTTATTTAATAAGGAGTGTTTATAAATGAATACTAGTAATATGCAAAAATTCACTTTCAAAATGGAGAATGAAAATGATGAGCTTGTAGTTAAAGGAGAAATCCATGGGAAAACGGAGATCCCGTTTCTAGATGATTTAAAGTTTAATGCTGTAATTGCTCTGCTGAATTCAATAGATAAACAGAACTTCAGCGAAACAGGTAATAATCATATATTTGATAATTACTTAAAAGAAATAGAAGAGACTATAAATGAATTAAAAAAATATAACCAGTTTCAAGGGAACTTAAACTGCCGTGAAGGATTATAGAAACTCCCATCATATAACAATGTTTTGTTATTATCATCTAAAAAAGAGAGGAAATTTTCTCCTCTCCTAACAATTAATCATTTCTCTTCTTCCGCTTCTAAAGCTTCTAAAAACGCTGCTGATACTTTCTCAAATTCCACATCCGTCTCCACTTCGGCTAGCTCTTCACCATCCAAGACCTGGAAATAGAATACATCTACCTCTTCTATTGTTTCTTGTTTTGCATCATCTGCAAATGCAACAGCCGCATATTCCTTATCATCGATAGTTAATAGACCAATCACTTCAATTTCTTGTTCCCGATCCTCTTCATCCATTACGGTAAGAATTTCGCCAACTTCAATACCGCCCATCTTTTCTTCCATTCTGATTCCCTCCCAACATTTTATTTAATAAAAGAACTCTAATTATTCTACCCTTCAAATTGTCGATTAACCCAAAGTGGTTACTAATTTTAAATACAGCTTACTTGTATATTGCGCATTTGAATCGGAATGTTGCGAGTAACTCGTCAGATATTGCGAATTTGGCCTATAATGTTGCGGGTAATGGACAAAATGTTGCGCATAGCTTGTATATTGCGAATATGAATCGGAATATTGCGAGTAACTCGTCAGACATTGCGAATTTGCCTATAATGTTGCGGGTAATGGAC
Source organism: Psychrobacillus sp. NPDC058041 (assembly GCF_042885655.1). Classification (NCBI taxonomy): domain Bacteria; kingdom Bacillati; phylum Bacillota; class Bacilli; order Caryophanales; family Bacillaceae; genus Psychrobacillus; species Psychrobacillus sp. NPDC058041. Next base: position 109,587 of record NZ_JBHVRO010000008.1, on the reverse strand, counting down.
AAAATGTTGCGCATAGCTTCAATATTATTCACTAAGCCTTTTCTTTATATCTTTTGAAACTTTCTTTAGTGCTTTCTTTGAGCCTCTTTCCATATCATGTTGGAATTTTCGTTCCGCATAACTAACAAATAAATCATTTAAGTCATAACCTTTTGGATATAACTCTGCTGCTCTTACTTCAAGTTCCAATCTTTTCGCGTTTACTTTTATTTTTTCATTTTTATAGAACACTAACACATTATTGAAATTGTCTTTTTTCTCATATACAATTCCAGAATCATTTTGTTCGATTAATTTTACTCTGTCTCCTACTTCAAATTCATATGTTGCTTCTTCTTGAATGTGTGTCAAGATTGTTATCTTTACTTTACTTTCTTTGACACGTTCTAAATCATAGTTTTTATTTTCTATATAGTACTGTGCTTTTTCTAGGACCTTTTCACGCAAATTCATTTTCCTAGAAATCCAAAGTGCATTACTGTCTCCTGATTTACCAATTAAAAGCTTATACATAGGCTCTAATGCTTCACTGTTGAATTGCATAGCAGCATTCATAAAATCACTATGAATTTCCGAGTAACGTTTAATTTCACCATAGTGAGTTGTCGCAACTGTAATACATCCCATTTGATAAAATTCTTCGAGTATAGCGATAGCAAGTGCAGCACCTTCGTTTGGTTCAGTACCACTTCCAATTTCATCAAAAAGAAGAAGAGTGTTATTCGTCGATGCACTCATAATTTCTGAGATGTTTTTCATATGTGATGAAAAGGTACTAAGTGAATTTTCAATGCTTTGATTGTCACCAATATCCACAAATATATTATCAAAAATAGCTATTTCCGTACCTTCATCTGCCTCAATATGAAAACCTGACATGATAGCAAGTGATAGTATTCCTATTGTTTTCAGTACAACTGTCTTACCACCTGCATTAGGTCCTGTAATAATTAAGCTACGATAGTCTTTTCCAATTTCAAAGTCTAGAGGAACAATACTTCCAGACAAAAGAGGATGCTTACAATTCTTCAGCTTAATATAGCCATGATTATTTAATTTTGGCTCGATTCCATCCATTCTTTTACTAAACTTCGCTTTTGCAAAAATCATGTCATACTGGCCAATCAGTTCAATATTGATGTTGATTTGCCTAACTTCCTCGTAAATAGTTCCGGAAATAGTTGCTAAAATTTGGTATTCTTCCATCGATTCCTCCGACTTAAGCATTGCTAATTCTGCATTTAATTTAGAAATAGCTGCGGGCTCAATAAATACAGTTGACCCTTTAGAAGAAGATTCTATAATCGTTCCTTCCACCTGATTTTTAAAAGAAGCTTTTATAGGAATCGTAAAACGATCGTCTTTTTTACTTATAAAGAATTCTTGAATATATTCCTTATTGGCACTACTCTTTAGAAATTTATTTAGTTTTTCTTCTATTTTTTCTTCTGTCTTGGCAATATGATTTCGAATACGCTTTAATTCTTTACTGGCCTCCGAATCTACTCTATTTCCTCTAATGGAGTGATTTATAGTCTCTTCAATACTTCTAAGTTCCATCATGGAGTGGGAATAAGAATGTAATACTGGAGCAAAAAATTCTTTATCGATCATAAACTTCTTTATTGTTCTACAGCCTCTTAAAAAGTCAGATATAGCAACTAGCTCGGAAGGACCTAAAATCATTCCTTTTTCAAGCTTCTCCATCTGATGACTTATATTCGAAATACCTTTCAATGGAAGATGCCTTTCTGCATCTAGTAACTTCCTCGCCTCAGTCGTTTCATTCAATCTAATTTTAACAACTTTACTATTTGAACTTGGTTGAAGCTTATCTAGCAATTCCTTACCTAAACTACTTACGCAATGGAATTTCACCATTTCCTTTAGTTCGTTGTATTGTAATTTTTCATATGTCATTGTATTCATGTGTATTCCTCCTATAATAAATTCACAATACTTTCATATCTGATAATAAAAAAATGCCCGCAAGAATCTCTCCTACCTTTCCATTTTTACGGTAAAACCAAAAAATGGATAGAAAGCTCCTGCGGGCATTTGCCTTGTGAATTACAAGGCACTTTAATCGTCAACAAAAATGGAAGTACGAAAAAAGCATGGCAGGACAAATCCCGCCATGCTCTTCGTCTTAACACACAAATATGTTAAACGAGTATATGGAAAAGGAAGCAGTCTTCAGGTAGGTATCCACTATGTTAAGAAAACATTGTGGAACAAGGCACACTTAATAAACTGGAACAATACCAGTCATTAAATGCCTTATTAAACTAAATTAGTATTAGTTCATACCTACTTCTGACATACTTCACCACACCTTTTATAAGAATATTTTCAATATACCATCATTTAAAATAGTAGTCAATTCCTAGTAAACCTTTACGAACATCTAACAGTGTGTCCCTTTAACATCAAACCAGTAAATTAGCTCATCAGCAAAGGTATTGTAGGATTCGAATCAAACTTATATAATAGTATAAAGTAGCATTATTGTTATATTATCATCTACTTTAAATACCGGTCTTGTAGCTCAGTTGGGAGAGCACCACCTCGACAAGGTGGGGGTCGCTGGTTCGAGACCAGTCGGGACCATCATTATCTTAAGCCTGCAAACGTTGTTATTTCAATGTTTGCAGGCTTTTTCTTATGTTAGTATGACTTTGAATAGTGTTGTTAAAAGTATCTGCGATGTCGTTAGGATACACATTCCTAAACCTATCTAAAATAAGATTATTCAAATCACTTGAGGAAAAACTCGATTCATAATCTGCTATTGTAATACTTAATAAAATTTGCTCTTTATTTTCTTCTCTCTTCTCAATAGAATCCCTATACAATTAGAGTTTTTTCATGTTCGTAAAAATTAATATAAAGCTAGTGCTATCTATCACATTAGTCCAAGTCCATACATATTTTTGACATAACATATTATTAAGGATGTAATCTAGTAATCCTTAATCTAAATATTGGTGGTGAAAATATATGGGTTATGGAAATGGTTCATATGGCGGTGGCTATAGTAACACGGGTTCAACCTTTGTATTGATTGTCGTATTGTTTATTCTCCTTATCATCGTAGGCGCTTCTTTTATGAGAGATTACTAATCTCTATATGGTGAATAATATTTGATATTTTCCACTGCATTAAGTATTACCACCACGAATAATAAGGATAATGGGCAGGTTCAAGCAATCTGCCCTTTATTGATAATTGGACTGAGAAATATACAATATAAGGGAAATTATTTAGCATTGATTCAAATAATGTTCAAACTATAGACAGGAGGGATATTATGGAACCGTTTGTTATGAGAAATATGGGCCGCCGGATTATGGTGAGAGATAGAAGGGGTAGAAGACGCATCGGAATGATTGATGGATTTGTCCCAGGAAGAGGAATGTTTATACGAAATCGCTTTAGAAGAGAATTTATTCCTTTCTTCTTAATCGCAACTCTATTTTTAATATAAAATTAAGTTAGAGTGCGATTAGTACTACCTCTATTTCAAGCTATTATACAACTCTTCATGATGGTGTTTATTAGTATTTAGTAAACAAATAATTTCACCTACAACTATGTTGTTCTTTTATTGAACATGGTTGTAGGTGAAATTAAACTTGATGCTCCTCATCGTTGATGTTTTTCAGAAAGGTTTGCATTCTCAATGTAAATGATTCCATCCTCTATTCATTAAGATCTGTCTTTCATCAAAAAAAGTTCCGTAATTAAGAACTTTTTCTATACATTGTATTCATAAATTAACAATTATCAAACTGATATCAGTAAAACTATACGGAAACCATTCCCTACTAAATGCCAGGTCTAATTGAATTTTTTTATTTTGTGAATTCTAATTTAAACTTACCATCATAAGGAATATGCTCCACAAATATGGTTATTTCTTTTCCATCTTTATCCTTCCCTTTTCTTTTATATGTGAATTTATTTTTATTAAGCTCTGTTATCTCTAAAACTGCACCATATTTATTGACTCCTTGTGAAACGTTGGCTCTTATCTTATTTCCATGTACAACATTGAAATAACCGTAATCACCGCGACTTTCACCTGTTTTAGCAACAAAAAACTCATATTTATTTGTCATATTATCGTATCTTGCTAGACCTAAATAATTAGAATTATAATTTGATACATCGTTGCCCTTTTCATCTAAAGCAACTGTTCCTTGCCAGAGGGTGTCAGATAAAATTTTATCCCCATCTATATTTGTTACTATTTCTCCTGTGGAAGTATTCAAAGTTTTATCTGGATTAGTAAAAGAAAGATTTGTTTCCTTATAAGGGACATGATCAACGAACACTTCTATGTCGTTGCCATTAGTATCTTTACCCACTCTTTTATAAGTAAACTTATTTTTATTTAACTTTGTGATTTCGACAATAGCTTGATAATCCTTTGATTCTGAAATTAATACTCTCAACTTCCCATCGTTAGTGATAAAGAAAGTTCCATTATCGTCACGACTTTCTTTTGTCTTTTTATCAAAAAGTTCATACCTTGATGTTTCATTGTCATATTTCGCAAGGCCAATAAAGTTTGCGTTCTCTTTTGTTAAATCATTATTGTCTTTATCATATACTTTTGTACCTTGCCAATTTGTGCTACTAAGAATTTTAGTCAATTCCTGTCCTGTGGTTAACTTATTTTCTTTTTTATCTTCTTTAGCAATTTGTTCTTGCTTCTGAGCACTTTGTTTATTTTGTGCGTTTGAATTACACCCAGTTATCACCAAGGATAACCCGAGTATTATAGATGCTAATATGTTCTTTCTCTTGTTCATTTTGTTGTCTCCTTAGTAGTCATATGATTCCATGATCAATTCTGTATCTTGAATCCTGTGTATTAATATCGACACCTGCCTCAGTCAACCTTTTAAGTATCTGTTTCATTATATTTTGCCCATTGAATCAGTTGCTTAATCACATATTCATTACTTTTATCTCCTTTTCCTGTCTATTTGTATTTCCATTGTTATCTGAAACACATCCTAGATGAATGAAAATGCACTGTATCACTATTGTTAGTTACCCCCCCACGTTTAGACACAAAACCCCTCGACTGAAAGTCGAGGGGTTTGTTTTTTAGAGAAAGAGTTATTGTAATGCGATATTTTATGAAAAAACATCTAAATAACAATATCTTTTAAAAGAACCTTTTTGTATTAATAATATCTTCTAAAAAAGAATAAGGGCTGTCACAAAAGTCATTGTTAATTCACTTTTATGACAGCCCTTTTCATGTTTATTTGCACAATTAATGAACTTATTTATTATTTAGAAACAATTTTTATAACATTTGATTTACTTTGGTTTCCAACTTTGTCTTTAGCTACAATTGTTATGTTTGTATTAGCTTTTTGAGCCTTAATTTTCACAACAAAGTTTCCCTTGGAATCTGCTACTGCTTTCCCTAATAATGTTTTTCCATTATAAACTGACACAGTAGTATCCTTTTCAGTTGTACCAGTAATAGCTGTAGATTTTACAGTCACCTTATTTACTAAAGGCGTTTTAGGAGCTTGCTTATCGATTACTTTAGTAGCTTTTTCAGCACTTGTATTTCCAGCATCATCAGTTGCTGTAATAGTAATTTGTGTTCCTTCACTTAGTTTCTTATCTAACTTAAACTTATAGTTTCCGTTTTTATCCGCTTTTACACTTCCTTGATATTTACCATTTATATATAATTTCACTATTGAATTAGCTTCTGCTTTACCACTAATTGATGTTGCCACATTAGTTACCGTATTAATAACTGGAACACCAGGTGCAGTGAAATCTGGCATTTTTGTTAAAGAAGGTAGACCAGAGATATAACCAATACCGCCTGTTTTGTTAATACCAATTTGTTCGTCAACAGCTTTAAGTAATTCAGCTTTATTAACAGCTGTAATTGACTTCCCATCTACTTCATCACCAGGATGTTGGAAATTACTAAAGATATAAGAAAAGTCATTGCTTTCATCTACTGCCGTTAATCCAGTTGCTTCCGCTCCTGCCGGTACAGATAAAACACGATCTAATTCTTTCGTATCAACGTTATATGCCCAAACAAAATTATTTGTGTGAGCACCGCTATCTTCACCAATAAAGAGTGTTCGCATTGCTTCGGAATAACTTAAGTTATCTGGATTAGCCACTTTGTCTACATTTGCAGTGTTCCCATATGCATCAGCATTAGGAAGGTCTTCTCCTACTACCAATCCATACATGGATGGTGCTACATAAGAGCTATTAATAGCATTTCCTTTGCTATCTTTTTGACCACCTTGCAAATCTAATTGATAGGTTACACCAGCCTTAATTTTTGGTAATTGAATATGGTCTGCTGGATCTTTTCCTGTTGCATCTTTTTCCATGCTCTTACTTTGATCGGAAATAGCAATATATATTTTTTTATCCTTTTCGTTTAGCGCTACACCTTCCATTTTGTTAAATTCGGTAGTTGCACCAAGCATTGCTGCGTAACGGCGTGTTTCAAGGAATGCCGCCGCTTTTTCTTTACCAGGCTTTAATTTTAAATACTCAACATTACCATATGAATATTGTTTAATAGCTGTAAACCCTGCTGCAGGTACATCTGAAGTATCAAAAATATCATCAAATGTAATACCGCTATCAATGATTTTCTTCACCTCTTTATCTGTTGCATGTCCTAAATCTATCCACTCTAAATTTCCCGAACCACCATTTTCAATACCTGTTTGTTTAAATTTAGCAGCATATAATGTGCCTTCTGATAGATTTTTAGAGCTATCTGCTAAGTACATAAACAACCCTGTGTTTGTTCCATCATCTCCAAAATATACAGTCCTATTATCAGGCATTACCTTCATTAATTCGTGAGAGAAACGTCCAGTACTATAATGCTTTACAACTGATGCTTCCCCTTTTTTATTTACTGTAATCTCAGGAGAGTAACCGTAGAAATAAGGATTTCCCTTAGTTTTATCCCCAAAATAAAATTGAGCAAAGGTTTCTACCTGACTTCTTGTTTTTGATGTAGGATCCGCAAATTGGCGAGCATCTGGCTCATACTCCTCAGAACCTAAATGTGTATTCCATGGTGATAAAGATCCATTACATGGAATCCAAAGCCCATTTACAGCTGAAAAATCAATTTTCTTCACTGATTTTTCATTAAGCTCTCCAGTTTTAGGATCTTGAGACAACTCTGCTAAAGACATAGAAGCTGGAACTAATCCATAAGCTGATTTCCCAGCAGCGTCAATTGTTTGATATTCATAATGTGTAACCATATAAATTTTGCCGTCAATAGGCTTCAATAAGCTATTTGAATCTGGAGCATCTGAAACAAAATATTTTCCATCTGTACTACTTGGTTCAACAATAGGATTTCCCTTTACATCAATCGGTGTACCTGCAGGGATTTTTTCTCCTTTAACTGTTGCTATCTTATCTTCCGATTTAAATAGGTAGTTATAAGACAATGGAAATGTTTTTACTTTTCCATTGCTATATTTAACATCAATGGTTGCAGTTGTATATGTTTTTACCATTTCATCAATAGTAGATGGTGCTTTCATTCCATTAAACTTAACAGATTCTATTTTAAAATTTTCCTTAGAAATCGCTGCTGCAGGTGATAATGCTGGAACTGTAATAGCTATTGCAAGTGCTAAAGTAGCTCCTGTTTTAACAAGTTTTTTATTAACCATATAGCAATCCTCCTAGTAGATTCATATTTAATAATTCAATTAAACACAATAAATATTAATCTACTATTAATGCCATGTAATTATATTATTATTAGAAGTAAAGAGTGCTTTTTGGTAACGCCCCATATTTAATTAACTTGCCCTATCAACCTTTAGAGGACATGAACTTCAAATATTCCATGATATATCAACGATGTCCAAATAATTAGAGGTACTTTTTCAAATAAAAAAAGCACTAAACTTTTTATTCAAGTTTAATGCTCTTTGATAGTTATTTAATATTGCGGTTTTTACCTCTTTTTTTAGAAGGTTTGTTATCACTGAGATTGTTATATGCTACTGTCACCTTTTCAAATTCCTCTTCACTCTCTATCATGGATAATGAGTTGTCAGCACCCACTCGTAAAAAGAAAATGCTTATATCTTCCATTGTTTCTTCTTGAATATCCTCTACAAATATGACTGCTGCGTAGTCCATTTCCTCCACATTCAAAAATCCTACCACTTTCATTTCTTGTTCTTGATTGTTTTCATCAAGCACCGTAAAGGTGTTGCCAACTTCTAATTTACCTTTATTTTCTTCCATGTATATCTCCTCCAAATAATTCTTATTCTATTGATTTCCTTCATTTGCATAGCAACCATTGTCTTTCACCCATTTAAAAATGGCGCTAATAATTCCTTCTAATTCTTCTCCTATTTTTGTTAACTCGTATTCCACTTTTCTAGGAGACGACTCGGAAACCTTTTTTATAACTAGACCATGTGTTTCCAATTCACGAAGTCGCTCAGTTAACAGTCTATCCGAAATACCTTGAATTTCAGAAAGTAACTCATGATATCTTTTTGGCCCATCTAATAAATGATAAATGATAATTCCCATCCATCTCTTCCCAATAAATTCTATTGTTCCATGAAAACTATCACAACTGATATGCCCTTTTTGTTGAATAGTTGATTGAATTAGATCTTCCTTGTTCTTCATTTTCACAACCCCATTTGATTGATAATTCAACATTAACACATTCATAGTTGACAAACAAACTTACTAATAGTAATCTTGACTTCTGACTTACTAATAGTAAGTTCAACAAAAAAGTTTTCAATAGGAGATGGCTACCATGTCAGAAAAATATACTAATCTATCTGAAATAATTCACGAACGTAAATCTGTAAGAAAGTTCAATCCTTCATATAAAATTTCTCAAGAAGAAATTGAGACTATGCTAACTGAAGCAACACTTGCTCCTTCCTCAAGTAACTTACAACCTTGGAGATTCATAGTTATCCAAGATCAAGATACAAAGAAAAAAATAAGAGAATACTCTTTCAACCAAGAACAACTCGAAACTGCTTCAGCAATCATAGCTGTCATTGGCGATACAGAAATGTATCACAATATAGATGAAATTTACAATGCAAATCTTGAAGCTGGCTATATTGATAAGGTCAATGTGGAGCTTCAAATTCAAAACGCCAAATCCGCTTATCCAAACGCTCCAGTTGAAGCTAGATTGAATATAGCTTCGTTTGATGCAGGTTTAGTATCTATGCAACTGATGTTAATTGCGAAAGCAAAAGGCTATGATACTGTACCTATGGGTGGTTTTGATAAAAATCAATTTGCAGAGGCATTCAAATTAGACGATCGTTATGTGCCACTTGTTCTAATCGCATTAGGTAAAGCGGCTGCACCTGCCTACGGATCCACCCGGTTACCATTGGAAAAGATAGCGACTTTCGTTTAATAAACTTATATCTCGTTAGTCAGCTTATTGATTGGCGAGATTTAAAAGAAATGGCAACAACCATGCAATGAAAAAACTGTTACTCATTTCGAATATGATTGAGGATCGACTGAAACTGAACAATAAAGGGAATGGAAGCGAAAAAGGAATAACGTGGCTGCAACACTAACGGCGCGCTGCTTCCACTATTTACGAATTATACTGGTGGATTTACAAGAACGGCATTAAGAGATCGAATGTGCCATCCGTTCCTCCCGATTAGAACTCTTTCGGAACCACTCAATCCCTAAGGAAATTTTACGAGAGTCCGTGAATGAGATGATTGAACAAATCCAACATGATTTTGGAGATCACGGAAGAAATAACTTCATCAAAAGCAATTGTGATATAAGAAATAAAGTAAGATATCAGAATCTGAATGATTAGATTCTGGCATCTATCTAATTTTAGGTTACTACACACAAAAATTCGTGCTTACTCTTCAATTCTTTTAGACAATAAAAAGACTGTTTAAAGCCCTTTCTCTCCAAAATTGAGAAATGGCATGAAACAGTCTTTTTTTAGAATCATTTACGCTTTGCATTATTAAACACTGGTGTTTTTCTGTTTTGCTTTTACTAGTTGACCACCATTTTTTAGATATTTTTCAATTCCTTCCGCAGCGCGATATCCTAATGAGCCAATTGTTGCAGTCGGGTGATGACCTGCAAATTGCGGAAAGGCAGACCCCCCCACTACGAAGAGGTTATCGACGTCCCACATTTGTAAATAGTTATTCACTGCAGACGTTGATGGGTCTGCCCCCATAATGACGCCTCCCGCGTAATGTCCGCCATCATAGACATGATCGAATTCTTGTGGAACCTCATCCTCATCGACAATGTCTGCGCCCATCGCTTCCATGATTTCTTGGGATTTCTCTATGCCGAATTTAGCCATGTTCCGGTCTTGATCCGTATATTTATAAGTTATACGCAAAAGTGGGTCATTAAAACTATCCGTATACGTTGGATCCAAATCTACGAAGTTATGCCAATAAGACATGGTTGCCATTGTATACCATACAACAAGGGAGCTATTCGAATATTTAATTGAGTTTTTCTTAAATTCTGGTCCCCATGCAGGCGTGCCTTTTGGGACGTGATTCGTCGCAATGGCTCCGTCCCCATATTGCCTTAATTCAATTCCTCCGCCATTAATGAAATTTAACTTCGAATGATCGAAATTATCTCCTGCAAAATCACTTAAGGTGCCGCCTAAAGCGCCTGACCCCATATAATAATTAAATTTCTTATCTTTGAAATATCCTCTTGCACCAAGAAAAGTAATATTGAATTGAGCATTAAAGTTTCTTCCGATTACACCTTTTCTTGTATTTGGATTATAAGGTTTTCCGATGCCAGATAACAGTAATAATCGATTGTTCGTAAATGTGAACGCAGCCAGTACAACCACATCTGCGGGTTGTTCAAATTCTTCACCGGTCATGGTATCAGTATATAGGACACCTGTTGCTTTACCACCTTTATATAAGACACGTCGAACATAGGCTCCTGTTCTCGCTTCAAAATTCCCGGTCTTCATGGCAGTCGGGATTACTGTCACAAGTGGATCGGATTTTGCTCCATAATCACATCCATAATGTGTACAAAATGAACAAAACATACACTGATTTATCTGTTCCCCATCGGGATTTGTATAGGGTTGTGATAAATTACCTGCAGCGACTCGGTACGGATGATACCCCATCTTTTTAGTAGTGTCCATAAATAAACGTACGGCCGGTGATTCCTTTATCGGTGGGTTTGGATAGTCACTTGATCGCTTGTCCCCAATAGGGTCTGGCTCTCCCGAAATTCCCGCTGTTTTTTCCCAACGATCATAATATTTTTCCATCTCATCGTATGTGATTCCCCAGTCCTGTATCGTCATGTCTTTAGGGATTTTATCCTTCCCATAGCGTTCAATTGTTTTACTTCTAATTTCAAAATCATATGGCTTCCAACGGTAAGTTGCACCTGCCCAATGAACACTTCCACCACCCAAATCTGTGCCAGCCATCATTTCTTTACGAGTTCTTACCGGCAATGCGGCTTCATTTATATAATTTCGGGAAGTAATTGTTTCAGGAGCTAGATTTTGCATCATCTCATAGCGATTCGTATATCGCAGTTCATCTTTCACTCCCATGTAATCAGACCGAGTTACATTTTTACCACGTTCCAATGCTACCACTTTATAGCCGGCTTTCGATAGTTCAGCTGAGACAACACCACCAGCCCAACCTGTACCAACAACTACTACATCTACTTTACCTAATTTTACTACCATCTTATCTACCTCCCATTAATGTCCTTGATAATTTCGTAAGCTTACTGGCTCCATTTTAATGAATTCTTTTGCATCAATTTTATCCAAATAGCTTGCACGTGGACCTGGATAATCTTTCATCTTCCAACCCATCATATCTTTATTGCCTCCATATACAGGATCTGCATAAGCCCCTTCAATCGTAGTCTGCAGAAGTAAATAGAAGAAATTTGAGGATCCTACCCCTTTCATTTCGACTTTATCCTGCTCAAACATACGCAGCACTTCATCTTGTTTGTCTGGGTCCAAATCAACAAACCTTGCTCCAAAATCTTTTTGAGCCACTTGATCTATTTTCCGTAGTCCTAGAGTAAAAATCTCACTTCGATTTAATATGGATTGATATCTTGGCGTAGGAGTAGGTACTTGTGTATCTGCATTTGGTCCTTGACTATCCTGATTCCGTTTGTTGTTATGGTTACCTGCTGCTTGTATGTCCGTAATAAATGGCCCTTTCATATATTCCTTGGCATTCATCCCCCATTCTCCAGCTAACTGCTTATCGATAAAGTAAGGTACTCCTAATTCAATGGCCCCTGGTCCTAAATCATCTTTCGGAAAAATACGTTCTGTTGCGGCCGATAAAATATCGAAGTCCTCGGCTCGATTGATAAAGATTCGTGCTTCTTGTAAACCACCACTAACGGTTGTATGATTGGTTGTTGACTTTTTCTGAAGCTGGTTTGTTAGTACTCCGCCAAACAAGGAACCTCCAACTAATCCTCCAACAACTAGTCCTGAATTTTTCAAAAATTTACGTCGGCTCATATCGCTTATCTTGTTTGTATCCTTCTGTTGATCTGCCACTTCATGCTCCTCCTTACAGTTCTATTGATTAATCTTCCTAACATAATCACCAATATAATCCAAAAATATTCATATTTACTTGGTATTAAAGATGTAGCGGGGGACCTGGCATAGTTAGTTATAAAGTTCCTTCTTCCATAAGAAGAATACAAAAAGTCCTTCCACCAAATGTTATATTGGATGAAAGGACTTTTTGTATATTCAATATTTTGCTTACCTCATTTTTTCTATGCCCGTTGCTTTCGAGTCATAACGTCGAAGATTACTGCTCCCGCTAAAACAGCTCCTCGAATAATGTATTGATATGAAATCCCTACACCTAGCAAATTCATCCCGTTCGATAACGAGGCCATTACGATAGCACCAATTATAGCGCCTGTTACTTTACCTACACCACCTGCAGAAGATACCCCACCAACATACGCCGCTGCAATTGCATCAAGCTCAAAAAGTGTTCCTGCTGTGGTCGTTGCAGATTGAAGCCGTGAAGTAAAAAGAATACCGGATAAAGCCGCAAGCATTCCCATCGATCCAAAGACGATATATGTAATCTTTTGTACGTTGATTCCGCTTAAATGCGCTGCCTCTGGATTACTGCCGACCGCATAAATATGACGACCAAGCACTGTTTTAGAGGTAAAAAAATGATAGATTATCACAACGATAATCATAATTATAACCGTCCAGGAAAATCCGTTATATCCTGCTAAAATCCATGTTATATAAGCAATAATCGCTGAAATCAATACAAGCTTTAAGCTAAAAATCTCCTTAGATATTACATCAAAACCATATTTCAATTTGTTCCTACGATTGGAGATATCATTGTAAATATATAAAAGTATTCCGCCAAGTCCTACTAATAACGTCAATAGATGCAAGCCATTAATTTGCATAATGGAGGGAATAAAACCATTCCCAATCGCATTAAACTGTCCGTCCTTAATAATAATCGTTCCAGTTTTTTCTGTGACTTTTAATAGCGCACCCCGGAATATTAACATCCCAGCCAACGTAGCAACGAAAGCCGGAATACCCAGCTTCGCAATTAATGCTCCATTAAACAAACCAATCAAGACACCTAGAATTAAAATTATAGGAATAGTAATCCATACAGAGTAGCCTAGTTGCGTTAAAAAAATTGCAGCAATTGCACCTAGAAATCCTGCTAAAAAGCCAACCGATAAGTCAATATGGCGAATAACTATGACAAGAGTCATCCCAACTGCTAAAACCGCTATATAACCAGCTGAATCCAATAAGTTACTAATGTTTCTAGAAGACATAAACAAGCCATCCGTCATAAATGTAAATGTTAACATTATGACGATTAACGCAATATACATCCCGTAATCTCGAATGTTAGCTTTGACGAGCGCTTTCGCTTCTTTATAAAAGGTCATTTGTTATTCCCCTCCTATTGGGTAGCAAGTACCATAATCGTTTCTTGTGTCGCCTCCTCCATGGTCAGTTCTCCTTTGATTGCACCGTCAGCCATGACATAGATACGATCACTCATGCCCAGTATTTCGCCAAGTTCTGAAGAAATCATAATAATACTCATACCCTCTTTAATTAGCTGATTCATAATCGAATATATTTCAAATTTTGCTCCTACATCAATTCCTCGAGTTGGTTCATCTAATATCAAAATCTTAGGTTCAGTAAACAACCATTTCCCGAGTGATACTTTTTGCTGGTTTCCACCACTCAGTTTTCCAACTATTTGCTCTAGTGAGCTTGCTTTTATATCTAGAGAGTCTTTGTATTCTTTTCCAACCTTCACTTCCTCGTTTAAATTGAGAATCCCATTTTTAGATATGCTCTTCAAATGTGCAGCAGAGACATTGCTCTTAATATCCTGCAATAAAAACAATCCATCACCTTTTCGATCCTCCGTCACATACGCAATGCCTTCCTTAATCGCATCACTAGTATGCTTTAACTTTTTCGTTTCTTCTTGTATTTTAAGATTTCCTTGTAGCTTATAGTTTTTTGGATTTCCAAAAATACTAAGTGCAAGCTCAGTTCGACCGGACCCCATTAGTCCTGAAATCCCGATAATCTCTCTTTTTTTTACATGGAGATTAATATTTTTTACAACATTTCGCCCTAGTTGCGTATCATACGCGGACCAGTCTTCTAATTCGAGGACCGTTTCTCCAACTTTCTTATCTGGACGTTTAGGGTAAATATCCTCGATGTCACGTCCTACCATGTTTTTGATGATGATATTTTCCGTAATTTCCCCTTTACCACCAGCCAGTGTACAAATCGTTTTTCCATCTCGTAAAACCGTTACTTTATCCGCTATGGAGATAACCTCTTTTAGCTTATGAGAAATCATAATACAACTAATTCCTTGGCTTTTTAGCTCCTTAAGGAGTTCCAATAGATTTTCACTGTCATCTTCATTTAATGCTGCTGTCGGCTCGTCTAAAATAAGCAGATTTACATTTTTACTTAACGCTTTTGCAATTTCGACGAGTTGTTGTTTTCCTACTCCTAATTCCTTAATCAATGTTTCTGGTGTCACTTTCAAGTTGACCTTTTTCAATATTTGCGTAGCTTGGACAATTGTTTGATTCCAATCAACGAAGGGACCCTTCTTCACTTCGTTTCCAGCAAATATATTTTCATAGACGGTCAAATCCGGAAAAAGAGCCAGTTCTTGATAAATGATGCCAATACCAGTTTTCACACTATCGTTAATCTCATGGAACTGTTGTATTTTCCCTTCAATTACGATGTCTCCGTCGTATGTACCATATGGATAAACTCCGCTTAACACTTTCATCAAAGTCGATTTTCCCGCACCATTTTCACCGACCAAACAATGAATCTCACCTTTTTCCACTTTGAAGTTCACGTTCGATAGTGCTTTTACTCCAGGGAACTCTTTAGATATGTCATTCATCTCTAAAATATATTTGCTCATTCCATTGCCTCCTTAACCCAAACAAAATAGAAATGGAGAAATAGTGATAGATTAAGCTATCACTATTTTTCCTTTTCCAAGAGGATGCTCTTACTTTAAGCCTGTAAATTCGTCTGCCTTGTAGTATTCAGAATCGATTAGCTCTTTTTTCACGTTGCCTTTATTCACGACTATTACGTTTGTTTGTTTCGCTTTAACTTCAATAGAACCATTATCATAAGAGCCTGTTGTGTCAGGAGTTTTTCCATCTAAGATGTCTACCGCCATTCCCATAGCATCTTTTACTAATGTTCGCACGTCTTTAAACACTGTCATTGATTGCTTTCCGTCAATGATATATTGGATAGATGCCTTTTCAGCATCTTGACCTGTTACAAAGTAACTTGAAATTGCACTGTCAGAGGCAAATACATCTGCTATTGAACGAGCTGTTCCGTCATTCGGTGCAAGAATGAAAACATTACCTTTTAGTTCTTTGCCCGCAGCTGTTAAGTGAGTTTGCGCTTTGTTTTTTGCTTCGTTTGCATCCCAGTTCGTTGTAATTTGACCAATAATTTTTCCTAATTGTTCGCGAGAAAGATCCACAGAATCTTTTAGCTTTTCTGCTTCACTTGAGTTGGCAATTTTAAAAGTACCATCAGCAATCTTTGGTTGCAGTACTTTCCATGCTCCTTCAAAGAATAAAAATGCGTTGTTATCGGAGGCTGCTCCTGCATAAAGATACAGCGGAACATCAGAACCTTTTGCATTATCCACTAAATACTGTGCTTGTGCAGCACCTACTGCTAAACTATCGAATGTTACATAATAATCCACTGCATCTGTATCCGTAATTAATCGGTCATATGCAATAACTGTTACTCCTTCTTTTTTAGCTGCCTCTACTGCAGAGGCAGCAGCTGCACCATCATGAGGAGTGATAATCAATACCTTAATGCCTTTATTTAATAATGCTTCTACATTTTCTTTTTCCTTTGCTGAAGAACCTTGACTAAATAGAATTTCAGTTGAATACTTTGATTTTTTTAACGCATCCTTGAAACGTTGCTCATCCTGAACCCACCTTGGTTCATCCTTCGTCGGTAATACGATTCCTACCTCCACCTTACCGCTTTTACCAAAACTACAAGCAGTTACTACTAGTACAAACAACATCATCAATACCAAAAATGTTAATCCCTTTAATTTCTTAGTCATTTTTTTACCCCTCTCCCTTTGAATAACAAGTGTAATTTAATTGTATATTCAGATTATTTATATGATAACGATATCAATAGTATTCTATAAACCCTTACTATACTTTTTTGCTGTTGGATAAGGAAATAAGGTGAGGTTTAGGATAAGATTTCTTCGCATTGGGGATCATTACGATAGTCAATACGTGAGGTATGAAAATAGACAAATAAAAAAAGCCTCACTTCTTCAACAGTGAGGCCCCAAATTTCATATTGAAATTTACATGAGAAAATAACGAAGGGAGATCTTCGACAGTTATCAAACTGTTTCTCATGTATATTATATTACCCTAAATAATCGGAATTAAAATTAGTAAATTTATGCAACATATTAATCTTTTAGTAATACTTCAAAAATAAATATTAATATAGTTAATATGAATAAGGTTAATATTGCTTATAATAATAACTTTTTAAACCATTGTAAATTAGATTAATTTAGTTATTAATAAATGTGATATATCTCAGAAATCCTAGTCAGCGCTAAGGTTATTTTAAAAGATGCTTTTCAATAAAGTGAAACTAAATATAGAGAGTCATAGTAAACTTCACAAAAAATGAAATAAGTGTTTGAGATAAAAAATAAGGAATATGCCCCACAACAATTCACTGAATTGATGAGTGGCCTTTTTATTGATAATTGACTATTTGAATTACCATTAGAAAACGTCCCTTTCTTTATGAATTACAGGAACAATGGCCAGTAGGTTATTTATTAGAAAAGTACGTTTGGCATTTCGTTTAAAGCAATAAGCTTGGAATGAGTCACCTTGAATCTTAATGACCTTCACCCTTCGTTTACTGATTTCACCTGACTTCGAAAGATACATTAATTCAACAATCTGCCCACGACTGAAATACTTCTCCAATAAATCATGCACATTCGTCCCCCCTTGTTTTACAGTATATGAGAACGTACGTTTTTATATACAACAAGAATTTTTGGACAAATAAAAAAAAGCGACTAACTCATTATGAGAAGATCGTTTTTAAGTCATTGAGCTGGGAACGACTATGGCAGAACTCTTCATGTGAATGGATTGGTTAAGGTGTTTGGATTATTGAAAAAGAAATCATCACGATGTGTTCCAAAAGGGCGGTATATCACGGTCATTAATAATCTAAGGTGTAACATCTTTAACGGGATTTTACCGTTTTTCATTGGATTGCGTTAGCAAAATATTAGCATCTATTCACACTCTTCTCCTGTGTTGCCAGTAGGTCACAGAGGTATTAAATAGTCATGTAGCCTAACTAAAACTTCATCTTGAATTCTACATTTACTTTTATAAAAAGCTCTAGAGTTCTTCCCCCTGAGTTAACTGCTGATTTCCCCAAATTTATTACTCTAATTGCTAGCACAGTAAACTCAATAACAAATGTATAAATTCTTTTGATTGAACACGAAGGAAATCAATAAGTAATGAAAGGTTTTCAGGAGATGGGAAGGGTCCCATTCTTCTGATAACCATCTCATGGATAAAACTAAAATCTACTATGGCGATAAATTTTTCGCAATAAGTGATGTTCAGCTGATGAGTTATTTATTATCATAACGTACTAAGCCGTAGTTCAAAAAAATACTGCACAATTGGATGCTTTAACTTCATCTTCTCGGTCATGTTTAAAATTCGTTTTTTTCCAACTCGTCTGTCCACCAAAGCTAGAATATTCAATAGGATATCATCGCTCTCTATGCTTTCCTCTATAGAAGTGGATAAAAACTTATTAGCCACAACGATAAAATTTGATTTACTTAATGAAGACTGCGCTGACAAAACCTCCTTAGCATATTCTGATAATTTTCTACCCCTTGCAATTACTTGTAGACGATCCTCCGGAACTATCCCCTTAGTTTCTTTTCTTACTGCTTCAATTTCCTCATTATTGATAGGAATTTGGATATCTGAATCATTTTTAATTTCCTGCTCCGTCTGATACCATCTGATTAATGTAGTTATATCACTCATATTGAGTACATTCTTTTTATCTACCGCAATATAACAAATCCCTGCTTTATCAGGTAAATAACGGTAGCTGCTTGCACGGTATTCAACTCTTCCAAATAATGCAGGACAGAGAAAACTCTCCAAATTTTTCTTCAATTTGCTCCAGGACATGTAATTCTCCTTAATTTTTATATTAAAAATATTTATTGAGATAGTCGTTCTATTATCCATAATACAATAACCAACTCATCGATCATACTAAATACTAGGTTTAAGTGTGACTTGACCATGAAACAATAACTTGTCTACCTACATTTTACCCAAGAAATAAAAAAAGAAGCTTCTCAAAAGTTTGCACAACTAATGAAAAGCCTCGATTATAATCCTCTATGTTAGCATTTTACTTTCACCTTACATACAAACCCTTATATATCCGGGGTTGAAGCGGCTTATTACATCATGCCGCCCATAAGGTGAAAGTGTGTAATAACCCTAAAAATGTATGCTTAACATGCGACATATCAAAGTTTTGAGAAATCTGAGGTGTAACAACTTATCGGAAATTTACCGTTTTTCATGGGAGTGCGTTAGCAAAATGGTAGCATATTCTAACGTTCCTCAAAGTGGCTTGGATGGCAATCGCAGATTTTTTGCCAACAATAATGTATATGATAAAATATGGATGTTGTTATTTGATTTTTACGGGAGGTTGTTGAGGTGAGTTTTAAAATAGAAGAGGCAATAGAAATTCTCGAACGCACACCCATGACGCTTGAAAGTTTACTTTCTGGGTTATCGGTTAATTGGATTTATTCCAATGAAGGTAAATCCACTTGGAGCCCCTTTGATGTAGTGGGACATCTGATTGAGGCTGAAAAGTATAATTGGATTCCAAGAATCGAGATAATTTTATCCAAAGGGGAATCAGAAACATTCCCTCCATTCGACCGATATAGTCAACTTTATCAAAACTCTGAGAAAACAATTAACCAATTGCTTAGCGAGTTTGCAGAAATACGGCAAAAAAATATAAAAAAATTAGCAACGATCATTCATCCTCTAACCAACTTAGAACAAACCGGAACACACCCCGATTTTGGGATTGTGAAACTTAGTGAACAATTAGCTACTTGGACTGCACATGATCTCAGCCACACCGCACAAATAACAAGAGTACTGGCCAATCGCTATAAAGAGGATGTCGGACCTTGGAAGGCTTACCTTCGCATTATGAATAACTAACTTTTAAATAATATAATAAAGAAAGAGTCCTTAAACAAAACTTTTGTGAAAGGACTCTTTTGTCAATTGTTTAGCCTAACACTAATCAACAATTCAATTGAAATAACCCCCTACAGCAACAATTCTGTTATCCCATCGTAATTAAAACAGTACGGGACTGAATGAAAAGGCTACTAATGATCGTTGGTCTAAATGACGAGTTAACACCTCATAGTCTAAGACACACTTTTACGTCAATTCTTGCCCAGGCCCGTGTCTCACTCTAGGAAATCATTGATAGACTTAGTCACACGTATGATCAAATCACTATAGATGTGTTACCCAAGAAATGAAAAAAGAAGCTTCTAATAAGTTCAATGAACTTATTAGAAGCTTCCCTTTATTTTTCTCAAGGTTAGCATTTCACTTTCACCTTACATACAAACCCAGTAATATCAGGGGTTGAAGCGGCTTATTACATCATGCCGCACAGACAAGTTAGAAAATATTGTCCCTGCGTGTAGATCTTGCAATTCAAAAAAAGGAACACTGACATTAGATGAATTCCTTGAAAAATTTAGGTAAAGTTAAAAATCATGATAACGTACCTTCCTTTAAGAAAAATGTATAACTAATCGAACCGCAGTTAGCGGTGCTTTTTGTAAATAATAAAATAGCTCAGTCTTGCGAACTGAGCTATTTCCCATATTTTAATTTTAATTTCTTATTCAACTAAGCACCCGTTAGTTAAAGTACAATGTTTCACAAATACAACTAAACCTCTTCTTTGGTATATTTAGTAAATGATTCGAAATCTCCACACCCCAATATACGTTCACAACTCTCTGAGTGAAGCATAATTCCCTGAGATTGGACTATATATTCTTTGTTTATGAGATCTATTTGAAAATGTTTACCATTTTTATATTCATGTGCTTAATGGGTTTAACTCAATACCTAATCCGAGTAAAGCATTTTTACTCATAGTAATTTGTACTCTTCAATCCTGTTTATCTCATTCTCGCTACAACATTTACTAAAGTAATGTTGTCTCCAGTCATTTAAGTACATCATTTCACGAAGTTTACTGGTCAATAGCCTCAAATATACCGTTATAAATTATTAAAATTCTACTACAGCCTTTTCAACGATTGCATTAGGATGAACGGTAATTAAATGTCTGTTATCATTTCTAGCTGTAAGGGCTGTTCGCATAGTGTCCCTTAATAACGAAACCGTTTCAATACAGCAATTTTTTAGTTTTTTTCCACTTTCACAAAAACAAGGTTCGTTACGTTCTATTCTTTTGTAGTGTTTTGACCATTGGTGTCCTCTAAAAATCTCCCAAAGTTCTTCCACATCATTGGTGAAAAAAACTTCTTTTTTTATAGTAGCCCCACTTGATTTTCCACTTTTAAATCCTGCAATTGTTCCAACTGGCGATTTATATTTATATTGCTGCAAAGCTCGCTCGAGTGGTTCCCGTTTCAGGCTAACCGTTTTTTTATAGGAATTATTAATTATGACACTATTTATTACTTCTATTTGTTCTTTTGTTAAGTCATTGAATTCATCCTTTACAATCTCAAACGGCACCTTCCCATCATAATAGACAAGATAGTATTCTGAAGAAACAGGAATTAATATTACAATGTCTTTAAGTCCAATATTACGGTTACTGCTATTGAAAAACATACCTTTTATCGAAAGAGCAGCAGTGGACAAAAATTGGTCACTTAAAAGAAATTCTTTTTCCCTGCTTTTTATCACAGCAAATTTATAATAATTGGATAAAGTTTTACTTAGCTCGTTTAAATATCGTGAATCCGAAATTTTTTGCAATAAATAAGTTATCCGATCTTCTTTCTCTTTTAATTCAAATTGGTACTCGTGAAGAAGAGCTCCGCTTTTATAATAAAATAAGGTGAATTTCTTCATATGTTTTCCTGCCAATGCTTGGATTTCATTTATGCTGGTCTTACCCTCTTCATACTGAAGAATTTTTTCCTTCAATTCGATTAAAGCTACTCCCATTTCCGTCTCATATTTCCCGAAGTAATGTTCCAATGAATTTGATTTCAATGCAGAATGTTCATAGGTAAAACTTTCAGCCATTGAATCCCTACAATTAGTCGCTATCACTTTTTGGTGGTCAAGTAATGCCTCAAATAGTTTTTCCTTATCGTTAGCAAACTCCCTAGTGATACACTGGGATACATAATGCTGATTTTTTGTAATTGAACTCATCTCTTCAGCCCTCCTCCTTTTTTCTTTATTGAACTATCCCGCCGATAGCCATCTATTAAGTGCAAAATCAGCGCTTCACCACAGAGAATGAAAATGGTGAAAAACTGTCCATACTGTTTCTACAGCTGGCGAAGAAGGTCGATACACTATCGTGCAATAGAGCCCACCAGTTAGTCTGAATTTAACGATCTCGGTGCATCACAGACTGTCGCGCCACATGTGGTAGCACTTATGGGAGATTAATCCTTTTAGATTGGTTGCACCAGCCTAGCCTTTATTGTAACTAGAAGGGGGATGCTTTTATTTTTCAATGCAACTTTATATTACTCAGAGGCTTATACTTTTAAAAAAAGTGTTTTTACTGGTTTATAATTTTCATAGGAGTTGAATAAGCGTAAAAAATCCTGTGTCAATTAAATGTACAGGATTATGAACATACTTACTTCACTAACTAATATTTCTAGTTCTTCTAGGACTCTTTTTGCTTTCTTCAGCCTACTCCTTTAAAATGAAGCTTCAATTCGGCAACAGTACCTTAACAATGTCCTCCTCCATCTTTCCAAGCCCAAACCCTCTCGCATGATATTCCAGCGCCTGTACAATCACCTTCCGCACAATCCCATCGAGCTCGTCCAATTGCTTCTCCAGCTGCTCCCTTGATAGCTTCGAAGAACCATGGACCAGATTCGATCTTGTTTTATAGAGGTCCTTTACCGTTTTATAGGTATCCTGGCTCCTGTCCAACAGTGTTGCCGTGTATAACGCTATTCTGAAGGTGACCTCTGAGGTGATCGATGGGAACATGGATTCCAGGGCAATCATCAGATCAATGAATTTATCTTCCATATCGGTTTTGTTATGGGCGGAGGCCAACCTATCCAGCGCGATAAATTTGTTTTTTAGGAGAGTGATGTTTTGAAAATAGCTTACAAGACTGGCGGGATCATCCATCCTCACAAACCCTCGTAATCTTTCATTCTTAACATTATTGATATAGTCATATTCCTTGATCATACCATTATTGTCAAAGTAGCTGAAAGTGATAACGGGTGAAAAGGAGATGTGTTCTGTTACTCCATTATATAAAACAACACTCTGTCCCAACTTTTCAATTTGTTCCCTAAATGGTTTTCTCTTAGCCGAGTCTTCCAGGACTTGCTTTTGTTCAAGCATGGCAATGGCATTTGGCAAATGGTTATTTTGCGTATGCCTTAAGCTGAAATGATTGTAGTACTCCTCCAGATTATTATAAAAGTATTCGATATTTTCCTTATCCACCGGCCTAATACAGAAATCAGGGAAGCTGATCACTTGGTTCTTTGTGTCGAGGCGATGAATGAGCGCAATCGTCCGGTAAACAAACTTGCCCTCATTCAGATATAACAGAAACTCTTCATATAAGTCTTCAAACACCAACTCGAAAAAATGGAGCGACTTTGCCTTCACCAGATAAGCGATCAGGAATTTAACCAGCTTCGCATCATGCTCCTGCCTTAAACCAGCTTCAAAAATACCGAGATTATAAAAATTCAATGCAATCATTTTTTCGCTACTAATGGTAGTAATAAACCCTTTATTATCAAGTGATATTTTATTTGTACTATAGGGCAAATCCATCAACTGAAGCCTTCTCAGCTGCTTCTTAACAAACTCCATAACCGCATCTTTTCCATACATACAATAACACCACTTTGCTTTAGTTTGTTAACACTTAACCAGAAATGCTTAATAAAATTACTTTCTTTCTTTTTGTTCTTTTAACTTCAAATAAATCGTTGGCTTTGGTACTCCCGTGAGCTTAACAATATCAGCAACACTCATACCGTTTTCTTCTCTTGTAGCCATCAAATTTAATGCTTGTTGTACTTTCTTTTCAGGTTGTCCAATACGGCCCATATGTTTACCTGCTGCCTTTGCTCGTTTCCTACCCTCACTTGTTCTTTCAACAATAATATCACGCTCAAATTGTGCAAAGCTGCCTAAAATATTGAACATCAACTTATTGAGGCTTGTGTTTTCTTTACCTGCTCCAAACGTAATGTTATCCCGAAGGAAAACTACACTAACACCTTTTTCATTTAATTCTGTAACGATTTTATTTAAATCAATAATGCTTCTAGCCAATCGATCTATCTTAGTAACAATCACCGAATCACCTTCACGAACATACTCAAGTAATTCTTTTAACTTGATACGATTCTTAGTACTTGTGCCTGTTACTTTCTCAACAAACAACTTTTCACACCCAGCGTCTTTTAACGCTTCTATTTGTGCCGTTAAGTCTTGCCCTTCACCCGACACACGACCATATCCAACTTTTTCACCCACAATTCCACTCCTCTGTCTAATTGTTAACAATGTTTTGTACTAATAATTATATACATACTTTTAGACAGAAATTCGTAACATTATGGGTTCGATTTAATTGAACATTGCATATGTCTAATTCTTAACACTTTTATACAATTGGCTCTGTCAACTTTTGCTTTCTATTTTTAAACTAATTTAAATCGTGATTTATTGTATAGATAAGGTATTATTTCTATTTATCTTTGTTAATAATAAATGCAAAAAAAGTATAAATAGAGTGAGGCTTATTAAGCTGGTTATTAATAATATCGAGATACTTTTCCATATAAATCAATGTTTTTACACTTCTCAATATACTTTCATTCAGATTCTCTTCAAATTTTGCAACATAATACGAATTTTTTATAACTGTCTCCATATGACTTTTAGTTAGGAATACGCCATTTAGTTTACTAACCCTATTTTTATACTGTGAGAAAATTTCACTGTATAAGTTATTTAATTTCAAAAATGATAAATGGTTTATACCTAAAAAGAAAGGGAATAAGTCCTTGTTTTTGCTCTCTAATTCATTCATGAATTTATCCAGTTCATCGATTCCTTCTAAATTATTTAGCCAATCAAAAGGCTTTTCTTGCCCTTTCACATCTTTGAACATTGAAATAATCCACTTCCGTTTTAATATCATATGCTCAATGTTACTATATCCACCGAATACCAATTTAGATAAAATAACCCTATTTTGTTTATGGAATTTAATTTTGTTTTCAATTTCTTCTACTTTAATTTTATTTTTAGCTTTTCTAAACAGTCCGCTCCTACTAGTAAAATATAAAGCTACAACCAATAAAATTAATGCTATTGATGGTGTTATAAAAGGCAAAGGATTACCCAGTGTCTTAATATCTTTCCAAGTTAGCAAATTTGAAAAGTAATCGAGTACATCTATATTCAAATAATAGCGGGTAATTAAAAATATAATAATCATACTACTAAATTTAAAAGGTAGGAGCCTTTTTATATAGAAAAAGAACACATCATAATTTTTTCTAATTGCAAACATCAATTGTTCGTCAGAATAGCTTCGATGACTTTTGTATGGAAAATAAGGAATAACCTTATTTATCTTATCTTCTAAAAACATCTCAAATTTAATAGAGTTCACCATCTTTTTTATATCATGATTCATTAAATATATTTCTTGCTTACTCTCTGCTCTTTGCAAAAATTTAAATTTATATTTTTCTAAACCAATTTTTATTAGCCATAGGAAGCCCGTCCATAAATATACCAAAATCAGATATAATCCTATACATTTAATCCAAATCAAACTTTTTCCTCCTTGAAAAACATTTCCTTTTAACTTATATTGTATCCTCTGCCAATTACGATTGCAGTAATGTTTTTTTCTATTTTTATAGTCTTTCGAATTCACAATATAAAATAAAATTTTAACTACACTTCAACATATACAAAATCAGTTTGCTTTTGTTCGGAATAAAAAAAAACGCACACATTAGGCATTCAAATGAGTACGTTTCAAATCTAAACTTTTATTAAACTAGAAAAACCTTGAAGAAAAATTATTTCAAATTTTGTATCATTCGCTGCGTCTACCTTCTCGTTTTATAATTGAATAATCAGTTCGTTCGGTAGCTGACGAGGACCCCAGTAATCCATATTTCTTTTGTACTTTTCCTTTTTCATTATCTTGCACAACTATTACTTCACCGTTGCTTTTAATTCGTAATCCAACATGCAATTTACGACCTTTAGCAGTTATGATGCCATAACCATTGGTTTTTGTAATACTAATACCTAGATGTCTTTTAGGTTTAAATAAAGGTAGTTCTTTATAAGCAACTTTCATAGCCACTTTCATACCAGCAACTGTAGAGTAAGCAACTTTTTTACCCGTTGCTGCATAAGATTTATTAATAGGCTTAATCGGCACTTGTATCTCCAGAGTGTTAAGTCCTTTTAGATGTTTATAAGTTTTATAAAATTCAGCAGCTACTTCCTCTGGTTCAATGTAATCAAACTGTTTACTATTCCTTAAAAATCTATCCTTAAATTTATTTTTTATCAAAACTTCATTTATTATTTCGATTGACAAAGCGTATTTTTCTTTAAGTTCATCTATTAGGTCTTCTTTTAAAGATTCATACAGTTCTTCATCCGTAATATGGTCCATTTTATTCACCACCCTATCATTCTTTAAGAAACAGTTTACCTTTCTCCGTGTGAATCGATATTTGATCTTGCAACGGAAAGTTAAAGCTAGAGGATATCTCACTTAATAACTTTTCCTTATTAATAATTCCACCTTGTTTTGTATACCGTTTTACCAAATATTTTAATTTTGGCTTTCCGTCAACGAGTGGACCGTAAATAACATCATATATTTCATCTTTATGTCTACAAGTAAATTGCGAATAGGAAATTTGATTGTTAAATAATTGCTTTTTATGGGCAATGAAATTTAACCACTCCTCATTATATTGAGAAAAAACTAAATATTTTATTTCACTAAGGTTCGAAGCATCGAATTTAAAGCTTTTTACTACCGCCCTAGGAAATTCTTTTTCAGGGATATCGTTTATTGAACCGTAGTGAGCTATAAGCTGTTCTAAGTAAAAGGATTTTCTCGACTCTGCTCTATCGACTGCCATTTCCTTATTTGTTGTCATGTAAAAGCCTTTACCAAAATCAGTTTTTTTAGCCCCTTTTGTCACATCTATTTGTTCAAATGAGAAATCAGTATCATTAGAAACGCATGTTCCATGGTATAAAACATTTTCAGATATCTCCGCTAGGATTTCTTCATTAGTCTTTTTTAATATTTCCATGTTATTCTCCCAAAATAAGTAATTTATTTTTCTTATTATTCTATCATATTAAGCGGGATTTAGATATTTTATGTTTCTTTATTTTATGATGTGTAAACTTATTTGTTAATTCTTGAATAAGTTTAATGATATTTAATTGCTTAATTACTCCACTTTTTCATATCACCAATTTCTACGATGAACTTCCCTTCATGCTCGTTTTTAATTTCCACTCTTTCTCTCCACTTTTCAGGTTTACGATTTTAATGCCAAAAGATTTCAGCCATAACTTCGGGAGCCTAGTGATTTCACACTAGGCTTTACTAAAACACCAACCTAGTTCAGACCATGTTACTAATTGAAATTAATAAATACCGTCCCGTTAAAAGGACGGTATTTTTATTTGTTATTTTAGATACATACAATTTACCCCTGACCGTAAGCATTTTTTAAACTTGGTAAATGGCAATTGTCGTTAGTTCTATTGCAGGTCCCTTTAGTTCAAAAGATTCCTCATTAATTTCCCCAACATCAAAGGATAAGTCTTCATTGGCATTCATACTAGGTAAAAATGACATTAATTGCTTTTTACCTATTCTCAATTTTCCAGGCAATAACTTAACTAAGTCAATCTTTTCATGTGGTTTATATATTCGTTTTATCTTTGCTAGAATAGTAAATTCTCCTTCTAGATCATACCTGTCTTCTACAAAATTATTCCCCTCTAATGATGTGAAAAATTTATATTTGTCTTCGACTTCAGTATAGGGTTTTATAATCATAGTTACCTTTTTAAAATTAAGCATTTTTGATGCAATTTCAAAATTTTGAATCTCCTCTTGAGTTGCAGCAGTTTCAAAATATCCTTTAAATTGGTCCACCATATCTAACATACTTGATAAAACTAATTCTGCAGGTGATTGTTTGAATTCCCCTGTCAATTCAACAAACTCACCACTTTTTAATTGATCCCATATTCCTTCGTCGAATCCGATTAACGTTTGAATCATTTGTTTATCCTCAAGAATGGTGTATAGATCTTTAAATAAAGCTGAATCAGATTTGCTAATATGACCTTCAATTTGCTGCCCAGTTCCAAACCCTTTTTGGTATTTCGCCATTACTTTGCTTGCATTTCCACCTATTTCTATTCCACTTTCTTTATTGCTTTGTTGTGTAATACTGTACTCTGTCATTAAATCTTCAACTAACATCTCTAAGAATTGTTTTGTTCTTTTGCCATCTTGCCAATAAATTGTAGGTAAAAACATTTTATCCCCTCCTACTAACAATATTCGTCAAAAAGAAAGGAAAAACCTCCTATTTTAATTATTATTATAAGATTAGTTGCTCCATTTCTCCATATCACCCATTTCCACTATTACGGTGCCCTCGTGCTCGTTTTTGATTTCCACTCGTTCTCTCCATCGTTCCGGTTGGCGATTCTTCAGCCAAAATATTTGTGCGGTAACGTCCGGCGCTTGCGACTTGACCACTTTTTTTACTATAATCATTTCTCCATCAATACCCTTTCCCCATGTCTCCTCTTCATATCTGTAACCGATTGCCCGTTTAAGCAAAGAGTTTTCTACCTCGTCATCAATTACCTTTTTTCCCTTCTTAATGGCATCGGCAAACTCGGGAAATCGGTCTTGCCATTCATATAATGTCGCAACGTTAATACCTATTTTGCGAGATATTTGTTTGTTAATTAATCCCTCTTCTGACCACTTTTTTACTAATGCTAATCCTTTATTAGTTAGCCATTGTGTATATAGGGGTTTTCTACCAACCTTTTTTCCACTATTTTTCGATTGCCGTTCATTAATTTTATTTATACCTACTAATCTTTTTTCTTCTAATTGCATGTTTAGTAAACCCCCTGTTTGAATGTAATCAGAACGAGAACGCATAAAGCATTTAGTTAGAAGTTATTAGAAGTTAATAACCCTAACAATTAAGAACGGCAATCGATAAATTTTCTAGAAAAGTCCTCTACACAATTTCACCAATTCAGGCGCACATATAAATTCTTGGATAATGAACTTTAAAATCTTCTGCTGAAAGAATAATTTCTTGCCAATAAAAATCCTCTTGTGTAAACTCAATCAGGTACCTTATAGTATCATCAGAAACATCTTCGTAAACTTTATTTCGGAGTATTCGAAAGTGATCTGCCCATCTATCAAAATTTGGTTCTGGTATATTATAATTTTTACTAATTAATTCATAAAGCAAATGAGCATTTTCTAAATCTACGTCAGAAGTCGAAGACTTTTGACTATTATTTTTATTTACATTCTTTAATTTCTTAACATTCTCTTCATTCTTGTTTGTGTTCAATTGCTGTTCATTTGTTGCTAATTTGTTGTTCATCTGACTTTCATCTTCTTGTTCACTTATTTGGTAGAAGCTCCAATTAAGTACAGTTATTACACTAAATTTAGTCGTTGATTTGATGCTTAACATTCCTTCTTTTTCAAGAAATTTCATCCAACGCCACAATGTTTGTTCTGACACTCTTTCAATACCAATTACATCTTTGTTATATTCCACAGCAAGAGATACTCTACCAGTAACAAACTGCCCCTTTTCTAAAAAGATAACTTGATTCCCTACTACCTGTTTTCTTTCTGTGTGTGTTGCTTTTAAAAGACATAGCACCCAAAGCTTCAACTTTTTTGAATCCACAAAAACTGGACTTTGTAAAATTTTTCTGTAAAGCTTAATCCATCCATTATGCATTTACTTCACCTTCCCACATCCTCTGTGTTTATTAGAGGCTCGTATAAAGCACATAGTGACCAATACACTTGACATTATCACTTGTAATACTTGTAATTCATTCATGTATGACTAACTCCTTTATGTTATAATAAGAGAACAAATTTTTTCCAAGTACCCCATCCCTCATTGCAGTGAGGGAGTGGGTTTTTAAATTGACTAGCTTCTGTTTTTATGAATTTTTTGATCAGTTTCAACTTAAATTCCTTTTTCTTGGAATCCACGATTCTATATATCTAATAGCTGTTTGCAATTCATTTCTCTTGACATCTCTGTATGAGCTAACTCCGAAACGATTCTTAATTTCTCCATAAAGCTCAGGAAAAAGCACTCGCTTATGACCTCCGGATATTGCATGTTCAGAAACTTTTTTACTTATTAACTGCTGCATTAAACATTGTTCACCGTGATCTATTGTGATCTGGTTATCTACTTTTTCTTTTAGTTCGTTTACTTCAACCTTCAGAACCTCGACCTCTTCCGAAGTTTCTAGTGAAAGTCTCATAGATGCTTTTAATTGTTCTTTTTCCGAAAGAGCTTTTGGTTGATGAACTGCTTTTTCCATCTCTTCAAATCTAGTAACATATGCTGCAGTGAATAGAACACCTTTTTCCCCAGTCATTTTATTTGCTACCATGTCGCAACCCTTCTTAGTAAGTAAGTAGCAGGGAAATGATTTATTTTGAGAGTTAACATACCAACTTTCGATAAAGAAATTGGACTGCGCAAAATTGCGCTCACCTAAAATTTCAGAATATCCTCGAATTGTTCTTAACAACTCCTTGTGATTTTGCTCGATCATTTCAGCTACATCTCGGCTATCCGTTACAAGTTGCCCATCTTTCAAAAGTACTTTTAATTGATTCATCTCATATCTCCTCTTCATTAATAATGTTTTAAAAGCAATATAACAACTGCACTTGCTTAAAATACGATATTTCACTTTTTTAAACTTTTCCTAAAACCATTCATACCACCCCCTACCCGGTCTTTAACTTGTCCGAACATCGCTCGGTAGGCTTGACGCATATCACTTCTATAGTAATTGCGTGAAAGTGTTAGCTTGGCTTTAGGCTGCTGCATCATTCAATACTCGCCTAAGTCTTGTGACGTAATTAGATTGGATAAGCTTTTTCGTACTCACAAATATAGTTGGGCTTGAATAAGTAAGATAATTAATACTCACGACCAATTTTATGACGCTTCATTGCATGTATATCTCCACCAACCGCCCTGACTTCTTCCAAATATCCCTCCATAAATACAGCAACTTCTTTACGTGGGAATAACCACTTTGACCCCAATCGAATTTTAGGGAAATCATCTCTCCACAACAGAAATTCACGAATCGAAACATTGCTCATGTTCAAGTATTTTACAAGATCATTAAATGTCATTAACATACTTTCCTTTTCTACAGATTTCAGGTAATCATCGATCTGTTCCCTATAAACTTTCTCCATCCACCTTTCATCCAACTGCAAATTAATCATTTTATGCCTCCTTTTTATTTTCCGTAATATAATTACCACTACCCAATAATAGCATATATATTATGGCATAACAATAAAAAATATATCTATTTCATTGTTTTTGTAATATAATCGTTTATAGATATACTTATTAGGAGTTGGACAATGTGAATACAACAATTAATGATAATAACTTGGGAATTTACTTAAGGAAGCGCAGAAAAGAAATGGGATTAACACTGCAGGAAACTGCTGACAAATTAGAAGTAACACAAGGATATTTTTCTAATATCGAGAATGGTAAGCGAACTCCATCGATTAAATTTATTACTAAAATAGCTGATCTATATTCTGAACAAATAATTGAGTTACTTAAACGTATTAGCAAGAAAACACAACCCATGCTAAATATAATCGAAACCAATGATGCTTTTAAAGATGCTCATAATTCCCCCGGTTATTATCACATAGTTAATTTAAGAATCGATTCAATGAAAACTCGATTAGAAATAGAAAGCGATTCAGGTATTTCAACAATTAAACAAAAAATGGTTGAAAAAGATGGAACTAATGATATTGAATTACTAAATAGATACGGGCGAGCGTTTGGTGTTAATGATTTATACGGCTTTATTTCCTCAAAAACCGATATTCCATATGTAAATTGGTGGGGCCAAGGAGGTATATTTGATGTTACCGAAGAAGAATATGCCAACTTAAATCACAAGCAGAAAACGATTTTATATCATTCATTAGAAAAACACGAAAATAGTAATATCCACTTAGACAGAGTATTAAATAGTGCTCAATATGTATATTTTAATGATAGGTTATTGACGGATGCGCAACGGGGTAAGATAAGTCGTATTTTAGAAACATTATTTGATGATGATATGTGAGGTGTAATGGATGGCTTATATTCGCAAAAGAAATGGTAAATGGAGTTTTACGGTAAACCTAGCTCAAGACCAAATTAGTGGAAAACGTAAGCAAATTACAAGATCAGGGTTTTCATCCAATAAAGAAGCACAACTGGCTGCATCCCAATTGGAACAGGACATCGCTAATGGCAGCCTAATAATGGAATCAAAAGTTACTTTTGGTGATTTTTTCAAGGATTGGCTTGCACATTATGAAAAACAAGCCAAAGTAAGCAGTGTTCGTGCCAGAGGGATTGCAGCTAAACATTTATTGGAAGTGTGGAGAAATCGTCGTTTATTCTCTATTACTAAAAAAATGTATCAAGATCGTTTGGATGAATTAAGTAAAAAGTATAGTCCCAATTATTTAGATAGCATTCATAGTACAGGGAATATGATTTTCAACTATGCACTTTCATTAGAACTAATTAAATCTAACCCTACCGATCACTTTAAAATGCCCATAAAGAAAATGGAAGTTGCAGATATTGAATCCGAAAATATAGAAGAAGGCTTTCTTGAAAAAGAAGAGCTTTCGCACTTCCTAAAAGTTACTGCTGAACACGGACTGGAAAATGACATGTTGATCTTTACAACGTTAGCTTATACAGGGCTTAGAATCGGTGAATTGGTTGCGTTGAAGTGGAGTGATATCGATATGAGCAAAAAAAGTTTGCGAGTAACAAAAACATACTACAATCCAACCAACAATAAGAGTGAATATACACTTTTAACACCAAAAACCAAAGGATCTATTCGAACAATCATAATTGATGATGTGGTTATTTCTTTACTAAAGAAACACAGGATAAAACAAAAAGAGCATATATTAAAATGCGGTTCTATCTACAAAGATGAAAATTTTGTATTTGCAAGTAAAGAAGGATTTCCGATGGTCATAAAACTTGTTACAACTAGGCTGCAACGCTTATTACCTAAATCCAATATAACGAAACATATTACCCTTCATGGTTTCCGACACACGCATACATCACTTTTAATCGAAGCGGGTGTAGGTATAAAAGAAATCCAACAAAGATTAGGGCATACCGATATAAACACTACGATGAACATTTATGCACATATGACGAAGAACATGGAAGAAAAGGCCTCCCAACAGTTTAGCAAACTGATGAAAGACCTTCTCTAAAATTAGTCATATGAGTTTTTTTACACTATAAAGTGGTCAAAAAGTGGTCATTGTCCATCATAAGACATCAAGACCCCTTATATATCAAGGGATTTTGGTACTTATTACATCATGCCGCCCATTCCGCCCATATCAGGCATCATTGGTGCGCCGCCTTTTTCTGGGATGTCTGCTACTACTGCTTCTGTTGTTAAGAATAGTGCAGCTACAGATGCAGCGTTTTGTAGAGCTGAACGAGTTACTTTTGTTGGATCTACGATACCAGCGTCCATCATGTTTACCCATTCGCCTGTTGCTGCATTGAAACCAGTACCGATTTCTTCGCGTTTTAGGCGGTCAACAACGATAGAACCTTCTAAACCTGCGTTGTTAGCAATTTGACGTACTGGTTCTTCAAGTGCACGAAGTACAATTTTAAGACCAGTTGCTACGTCGCCTTCTTGTGTTTCTGCAACTTCCGCTACTTTGTTATATACGTTTACTAGTGCAGTACCACCACCAGATACGATACCTTCTTCAACAGCTGCACGAGTTGCGTTAAGCGCATCTTCAATGCGAAGTTTGCGTTCTTTTAGTTCTGTTTCTGTTGCTGCTCCGACTTTCACTACAGCTACTCCACCAGCAAGTTTTGCTAGGCGTTCTTGTAGTTTTTCTTTGTCGAATTCAGAAGTTGTTTCTTCTAATTGAGAACGGATTTGAGCTACGCGACTAGCGATGCGTTCTGATTCTCCGTTACCTTCAACGATTGTTGTGTTGTCTTTTGTTACAACAACTTTAGAAGCACGTCCTAGTTGTGAAATATCTGTAGATTTTAATTCTAACCCTAAATCTTCTGTAATTACTTCAGCACCAGTTAGGATTGCGATATCTTCTAGCATTGCTTTACGACGATCTCCAAATCCTGGAGCTTTAACAGCTACAGCATTGAAAGTACCGCGTAATTTGTTTACAACTAGGGTAGCTAATGCTTCCCCTTCTACGTCCTCAGAGATTAGTAAAAGTGGTTTACCTTGTTGTACAACTTGCTCAAGAACTGGAAGAATTTCTTGAATGCTAGAGATTTTTTTATCTGTAATTAAGATATATGGATTATCAAGTACCGCTTCCATTTTATCTGTATTTGTTGCCATGTAAGCAGATGCGTATCCACGATCGAATTGCATACCTTCTACTACATCAAGCTCAGTTGTGAAGCCTTTAGACTCTTCAATTGTAATAACACCGTCATTACCAACGCGTTCCATTGCTTCAGCGATTAATTCGCCAACTTCACTATCACCTGAAGAAATAGCGGCAACTTGAGCGATAGACTCTTTACCTTCGATTTCTTTAGAGATTGCTTTAAGCTCAGTAACTGCTGCTGCAACTGCAAGGTCAATTCCTTTTCGAATTCCAACAGGATTTGCACCAGCTGTTACGTTTTTCAATCCTTCACGAATCATAGATTGAGCTAAAACAGTAGCTGTAGTAGTACCGTCACCAGCGATATCATTTGTTTTTGAAGCAACTTCTGCAACTAATTTTGCTCCCATGTTTTCAAATGCATCTTCCAATTCGATATCTTTTGCAATAGTTACACCGTCGTTTGTAATAAGTGGTGAACCAAATTTTTTCTCAAGAACTACGTTACGTCCTTTTGGTCCAAGTGTTACTTTAACAGCATCCGCAAGTTTATCTACCCCGCGTAGCATTGCACTACGAGCATCTTCACTAAACTTAATTTCTTTTGCCATGTTATAAGTTACCTCCTAATTATTATCTCGTGTTATATTAGTCTTTATTAGCCAATTACAGCTAGAACATCGCTTTCGCGTAATATTAAATATTCGTTACTTTCATATTTTACTTCTGTACCCGCATATTTAGAGAAGATGATACGGTCTCCTTCTTTCACGTCTAATTCAACGCGAGCGCCGTTTTCAAGTACTCGTCCAGTACCTATAGCAACAACTTTACCTTCTTGTGGTTTCTCTTTAGCAGAGTCTGGAAGTACGATGCCAGATGCTGTTTTTTCCTCAGCTTCGATTAATTCGATTACGATACGATCACCTAATGGTCTTAACAAGTGAAACTACCTCCCTAAAATAGTTGAATTTGATATTATTAGCACTCTCACTCTTTGAGTGCTAACACACTTATAATAATAATTAATCACAGAACATTTTGCAAGCGAGAAGGCTAATTTTTTCTTTTTATTGTCTATTTCCTATACAATGAAAGAGGAACCGCTATTTAGAGAGGAATCAAATAAAATGAAACAACAAAAAACAGGCTTGTATATTTTAATTGTGTATTGCTTGATGCAACTTTCCGGAGCACTTTTTGCACCACTAATATATAAAATGCTCGAATCTAGGGACGTCAAAGATGCTGAGTTACTCGCTTCAGGTTGGTGGGTATTCATAAGCATGGGGTTAGCCACACTCATCACCCTCCTTTTAATAAGAAAAAACACCATTTTCTTGTCTCCGTTGAAGGGGAAGCAGACAACATTCGGAAGAACAGTTGGTTGGGGAGTTATTGGATTCTTCCTCGTTTTATTAGGTCAAGGGATTGCAGCGAATATCGAAATAAAACTAGGTGTTGAACCTGGCTCTGAAAATACTGCCCAATTCATCGAAATTGCACATTCAGTTCCTTTAGCAATATTTTCGATTGTCTTATTTGCGCCAATTTTAGAAGAGTTAATTTTTCGCCGCCTTATTTTTGGTTCTTTATTGCCTAAAACGAATTTCTTTATTGCCGCAGCAGTTAGTGCAATTGTATTTGGAATTATTCACTTCGACTTCACGCACATACTACTATATGCGGTATCGGGGTTTATATTCGCTTTTATTTATCACAAGACGAAACGCATTATGGCATCTATGATTTCACATATGCTATTAAACGGGTTTGTTGTCCTCTTTCAGTTTTACGGTGAATCGATACAAAAATTTCTTGAAACATACTCCCAAATGCCATAAGAAAAGCAAAAGCGCCCAAACCTATTTCCAATCGTTTCCGGAGAGCTTTGGACAGTCTTGAGCTATATCATTACCGAAAGCTATAGAAGAGGCAGGTCGTGACTGACGTCACGACCTGCCTCTCTTTTCGATAATCTTACGGCTGTCGTCTGTCCTTCACTCTCCTCCAACTCCTGCGAAAAGCTCGTCGCAAAAATTAATTTCGCTACGCTCAGTCCAGGGTCAGATTTTAAAAAGAGATTTGATGAATGTCAAAGCATAGGGACTAATTGACAAGACATAAAAAAGCCTTCGACCATTTGGTCAAAGGCTTTTTTGTTATTCCATTTCTTTCATTTGCTCCGCTAGTAAATACTTACGGTATCCAATTCTCGAAATTCCAACACTAAGTTCATATAGAAGGAAAAACGGTACCGAAACGCATAAGTGAGACACTATGTCTGGTGGAGTGATGAATGCAGCGATTACAAATAAAACAAAATATGCATATTTTCTAACCTTTACCATCATCATCGGCGTTATTATTCCAAGTCTTGTTAGAAATAATAAGACAACAGGCAACTGAAATACTATTCCAAAAGGAATAGTTATTTGAAATAGAAAGTTAAAATATTCATTAATTCCAATAACTTGTACAATACCAAGATCACCTGATAGCTTCGTCATAAAATTTATAATGTATGGAAATAATACAAAATAAGAAAATGACATCCCAGCCAAAAACAGGATAAATGAATACGGAATATAGCTAAGAGTAGCCTTTCTTTCCTTTTCATGAAGTCCCGGACTCACAAATGACCATAATTGATACGACAGTACTGGAGAGGTAATTATTAAAGCTATTATAACAATGACTTTTAAGTAAATCATTATTGGGTCGGTTACTTGAAATGCATTTAATGTTAAATCTTTTGTATGCACATTATGTTGCAAAAAATGAATAAGCGGTTCTGCTAGAAAAAAACTTCCAGCAACTGCAAGAACAAAAAATACAACAGACACCCAAAGACGTTGTCTAAACTCTTCAATATGTTCAATAATAGTTAAATCTCTTTGATTCATTGGACATACATCCTAACTTACTTGTCTTCTAAGTTCTTTGGTTCTTCCTTTTTTACTTCGTCTTCCTCATCATCAGTAAGACCTTTAGTAGCATTTTTAAACTCACGTAAAGTTGTACCCATTGCTTTACCAAGCTCTGGCAACTTTTTTGGACCAAACAATAATAATGCTACGATACCAATGAAAATTAAACTTACTGGACCTGCACCCATGTAAGGCACCTCCTCTTGTAGTATAAGCTTATCTTACAACAAAAATAGTCATATGGCTATTTCTTAACACATGAAATATGTGACATTTTTAAGTCATTCTGAATGTTTGTTACGTATGAGATAAATAAGTGTTTGCACTTCGACAGACAGATCAATAGTATGTACGCGAATCGTATCTGGAACACTTAGTCTAACAGGAGTGAAGTTTAGAATACCCGTTATTTGTGTTTTCGCCAATCTATCAGCTACCTCTTGTGCAGAGCGACTTGGAACTGTGCATATAACTAATTCTATGCCATATTCAAGCAGTTTCTCTTCCATTACACTAGGGTTATAAACTGGAATATCACTTTTCATCATGCCTCCAACAGGAGCTTTTGTATCGAAGGCAACGACAATTTTTGTATTATGGTTCTTTTGAAAATTATATTTAAGAAAA
Source organism: Psychrobacillus sp. NPDC058041 (assembly GCF_042885655.1). Classification (NCBI taxonomy): domain Bacteria; kingdom Bacillati; phylum Bacillota; class Bacilli; order Caryophanales; family Bacillaceae; genus Psychrobacillus; species Psychrobacillus sp. NPDC058041. The sequence goes on along the minus strand of NZ_JBHVRO010000008.1, from coordinate 71,213 downwards.
GCCGTTCCTAAACTACCAACTCCAATTAGTGCAACGTTTGCCGCTTCGTCTTGATCGAGTGTTTTCCGAAAAAACTCCAATAAGTTAGCAACATCATATCCGTAACCTTTTTTGCCAAGAGCACCAAAGTGTGAAAAATCTCTTCGAATCGTAGCGGAATCTATTTTCATCGCATCACTTAATTCTTGAGATGAGACTCTTTTATGTCCAGCATTATGAAAGCTCTGTAAAAATCTATAATATAAAGGAAGCCTCTTTGTTGTTGCTTGAGGTATTTTCGGTAGTTCAGGTTTCATAAAAACACTCCTATTTCATTGTTTAGAAATGCGCAAAAAGCTCATGCCTACTTCGATAAGTAGATGTTCCTCTTTAAAGAATCATTTTTGACATCAACGAGCAACGACTTATGCCAGCTGCATGAGCAGGAGCACAGTTATCTTCTCTTATCGCATTCGAATCGATTATAACGAACTAAACATTCATCTCATTATAAAGCTATAGCGTTGCAACGACAAGACCTATCTATTACACTTAAGATAGAATTGAGGTGCGAATCATCGTGATTGTTTTACAAGTCAATCAAGTAACTAAATCCTTCAACGGAGAAGATATATTAACAAACGTAAAATTAGAAGTTCAAGACCGAGATCGGGTCGCTCTCGTTGGCCGAAATGGCGCTGGAAAGTCTACTTTACTTAAAATAATTGCTGGAGAAATGTCCTATGATTCCGGCGATATTATTATGCCAAAAAACATTCGATTAGGATATCTTGAACAACATGCAGGACTCGAATCAAAGCTCTCCATTTGGGAGGAAATGAAGTCAATATTTAGTCATCTTATTGATTCTGAAAAAGAGCTTCGTTCCTTAGAATCGCAAATGGCTGATCCTTCCGTATACGAGGATTCAGAAGCTTATGCTCGAGTAGCCGCGACATACGACGAACTACAACTTGCTTTTAATGAAGCAGGCGGTTATAGATTTGAATCAGACATCCGCTCTATCCTACACGGCATGCAATTCTTCCCAGAAGATTACGATAAACCTGTACAAGCACTATCTGGAGGACAAAAGACAAGACTTGCACTTGCAAAAATGCTACTTAGCAAACCAGATCTGCTTATTTTGGATGAGCCTACAAACCATTTAGATATAGCGACACTAAACTTCCTTGAAAACTACTTAAAAAATTACAGTGGAGCAATTTTAATTGTTTCCCATGACCGATACTTTTTAGATCAAGTAGTGAACTTCGTTTATGAGGTTTCTCGCCACAATGTTACAAGGTATGTTGGAAATTACAGCAGTTACTTAGATCAAAAAGCTAAGAATTATGAACGAGATAAAAAGTTGTATGAAAGACAACAAGAGGAAAAAGCGAAACTAGAAGAGTTCGTCAACAAGAACTTAGCTCGTGCTTCTACAACAAAAATGGCTCAGTCAAGACGCAAAGTCATAGAAAAAACGGACTGGATGGATTCACCAGACGGAGATGAAAAATCAGCTAATTTCGGATTTACAATTGACCGTCCAAGCGGAAACGATGTACTTCGTTTGGAAGAAGTTTCTGTCGGATATCCAAACAAAACCGTTTCCTCCAACATATCTTTTTCTGTATATAAACAAGATCGCATTGCACTAGTTGGTCCAAACGGAGTTGGTAAATCTACCTTACTGAAAACCATTATGAAGCAGCTTAATAATGCAGATGGTAAAATTCAATACGGCACAAACGTCCAATTTGGATATTACGATCAAGAACAAGCGGCACTCACTGGCAATAAAACAGTACTTCAAGAACTTTGGGATGAATGGCCTCTGATGAATGAAAGAGATGTCCGAACAGTATTGGGACGTTTCCTATTTAGCGGGGACGATGTTCAAAAAACAGTTTCTACTTTATCTGGTGGAGAAAAAGCAAGACTTGCCCTTGCAAAATTAATGCTATTAAAAGCAAACACCTTAGTTCTTGACGAACCTACCAACCACTTAGACTTAGATAGTAAGGAAGTTCTTGAAAATGCATTGCTAGAGTTTCCAGGAACAATCCTCTTCGTATCTCATGACCGATATTTTATAAACAGAATTGCAACAAAGGTTATAGAGTTATCTAATAACGACGCTGCTCTTTTCTTGGGTGATTACGATTACTACTTAGAAAAGAAAGAAGAATTAGAAGAAATTGCGCAAGAAAATGCAACAATTGTAGAAAAAGCAATAGTTGTGAAGACAAGTACTTCTACTATTGATAAAGAAGCGAAGAAAAAAGAGCGCCAACTTCGACGTCAACTAGAGGAGCTAGAAAGTCAAATTCCGGTTGTCGATTTAGAAATTGCTTCTATTGAAGAGAAACTTTGCGATCCAGAAATTTTTCAAGATCATGAAGCAGTCCAAAAGTTGCAACTAGAGTTGGACAGTTTGAAAGCAAAACAAGATGACTTGTCCAATGATTGGTTGGACTTACAAGAGCAATTGGAGGAAATTGCTCCAAATTAAAGGGATACCCGAGATGGGTGTCTCTTTTTTTGTTGAGAGCATAAGTCTGTGCTAAAAATGGTCTCGGGTCCAGCGCAGTTGGTCTCGCTTTCGGCAGAATTGGTCTCAACTTCGAGTAAACTGGTCTCGGGTCCAGCACAATTGATCTCGAAGTGCCATTTAGTGTAAATAAGTGCTCCTAGTTACCAGAATTCCATATCAAAAGGGCATTTTTGCATTTGTTCTCGGGTCGTGACAAATTGGTCTCGCTTTCGGCAGAATTGGTCTCGACTTTGAGTAAACTGGTCTCGGGTCCAGCACAATTGGTCTCGACTTCGTGTAAACTGGTCTCGGATCAAGCACAATTGGTCTCGAAGTGCCAATTAGTGTAAATAAATGTACCTTGTTTGCAAAGTTCAATATCGAAAAGTTCATTTTTGCAATTGGTCTCGGGTCGTGACAGATTGGTCTCGCTTTCGGCAGAATTGGTCTCGACTTCGTGTAAACTGGTCTCGGGTCCAGCACAATTGGTCTCGAAGTGCCATTTAGTGTAAATAAATGTACCTTGTTTGCAAAGTAGTTCCATATCGAAAAATTCATTTTTGCATTTGGTCTCGGGTCGTGACAAATTGGTCTCGCTTTCGGCAGAATTGGTCTCGACTTCGAGTAAACTGGTCTCGGGTCCAGCACAATTGGTCTCGAAGTGCCATTTAGTGTAAATAAGTGCTCCTAGTTACCAGAATTCCATATCGAAAGTTCATTTTTGCATTTGGTCTCGGGTCGTGACAGATTGGTCTCGCTTTCGGCAGAATTGATCTCGACTTCGAGTAAACTGGTCTCGGGTCCAGCGCAATTGGTCTCGAAGTGCCATTTAGTGTAAATAAATGTACCTTGTTAGCAAAGTAGTTTCAGATCAAAAAATTCATTTTTGCATTTGGTCTCGGGTCGTGACAGATTGGTCTCGCTTTCGGCAGAATTGATCTCGACTTCGAGTAAACTGGTCTCTGATCAAGCACAATTGGTCTCGAAGTGCCATTTAGTCTAAATAAATGTACCTTGTTTGCAGTGTTCCATATCCAAATAGTCTTTATTGCAATCCACATCGGAAAATAAGTCGAACAAAGTAGCAAACAACTTGTCGATTTTTGCCCATATATGTTGGTCAACCCTCTTTTTACAACTAAACTTTTTCCACAAATTTATTCACACAAAAAAACTAGTAATATCAATATATCAACAGGTTTATCCACATTGCCCACAGATCAAAAAGTTTTTTTTCCACAATGATGTAATTAAAAGAGATACTATATATTGAAAATACAATACTTACACACATGTTATCCACAGAATGTGTATAAGTACGAATGTTCTCTATTGACAAGCAGAATATTTCCTGTTAAAAAATCCTCTTTTCTTGTCGAAGAAAAGAGGATTTCGTTTACCAATTATGAAGTTCCATCCCTGGTCGACCATTCATCGACAAATCTCCTGTTTTTCTAGCAGAAAACATAGAGCTTCCTGCTGCCGCAATCATCGCTGCATTATCTGTGCACAATGAGATTGGTGGAACATAAAATGGAATGTTTTCTTTTACAAATGTTTCTTCGAGTGCACGGCGAAGCCCTTTATTCGCTGCGACTCCACCCGCTGCAATCACTTGCTTTACATTGAACTCACGGGCTGCTCTTAGCGTTTTTGCAGTTAACACTTCCACGACACTCTGTTGGAAGCCTGCTGCTAGATGGTTTGGATTGATATCTTCTCCGCGTTGCTCCGCATTATGTTGATAGTTAATAACAGCTGATTTCAACCCACTAAAACTAAAATCATAGGACCCTTCTTCGAGCCAAGCTCTTGGAAAAGGTACTGCTCCATCACTTTCATTTGCCAAACGATCAATATGAGGACCACCCGGATAAGGAAGGTTCAGTACGCGAGCAACTTTATCGTATGCTTCCCCAGCCGCGTCATCTCGCGTTTCTCCTATTAATTCAAACTGACCGTCTTCTTTCATTAATACAAGTTCGGTATGTCCTCCTGAAACTACTAGGGCAAGAAGCGGAAATTCCATTGGCTGCACAAGAGCATTCGCATAAATATGACCGGCAATATGATGCACTCCAACAAGTGGTAGACCGTTTGCGAAGGCAAATGCTTTTGCTGCATTTATCCCTATTAAAAGCGCACCTACTAGACCCGGTCCTTCTGTAACCGCTACTGCATCTAGATCGGTTGGTGTCATATTAGCTTGCTTCAAGGCTTCTTCGATGACAATTGTAATTTGCTCTACATGATGCCTAGAAGCAATTTCTGGAACAACTCCACCAAAACGCTTATGACTTTCAATTTGAGAAGCGACTACATTTGAAATGATTTCGTGGCCATTTTTTACAATGGATGCTGCCGTTTCGTCACAACTCGTTTCGATTCCTAAAATATATTGATCTTTTGTCATTTAAATTCCACCCACATTACAAGAGCATCCTCTTGCGTATCTGTATAATAATTTTTTCGTATGCCACCGTCTTGGAATCCTAATTTATAATATAAATTCTTCGCAATGTCATTCGTTACTCTTACTTCCAATGTCATAAGCACCACATTTTGTTCTAGCACTATACGAATTGCTTCACGCATTAAGCCTTCCCCAATTTTCTGTCCTCGCATACGATCCGCAACCGCTACATTTGTTATATGACTTTCATCCATTACTAGCCACATGCCGCAGTAGCCAATAATCTCCTTCGTTTCTGTTTCTGCCACAATATAATACGAATACAAATTAGTAGTCATTTCATGCTCAAATGCTTCTCTCGTCCAAGGAGTGGCAAAGGCTTCTTCTTCAATTAAGAGGACTGAATCAATATCCTCAATTGTCATTTTTCTATAAGTAATAGTTTGATTAGTTTCCATTTTTCTTCTGCTCTTTCATCCAGTTCGCCTCTGCTTCTGTCACACGTAAATACTCCGGGACAACCCCATGGACTTCAGTTGGTTCTTGCTTTTTTGCAAGTTCAATTAATATCGCGGCACTTGGCAAATCGAATGCTGCATTTGTACGTTGCACTTTGTCTCCAAGCACTTCTTTTATTTGTTCCCAGTGAATCGAAACATCCATTCCGACAAATAAAACCGGTTGTCCCATTTCATCCACTGTTTCGAGTAGTTCTACTAGCGACATATGTGCTTCCCTCACCACTTCGCCGTTCGTATAAATGCCCGCAAACACATTGCCGCGCCTTGCATCCATAATCGCACAAACAACTCCAGGGAAATAAGGTGCATTTCCAGCTAACACTTGTAAACTTGAAACTGAAACTATTGGGATATTCAATGTCCATGCAAGTGTCTTACCTATTGTTACCCCGATTCGCACACCAGTATAAGATCCAGGTCCTTTCGCAACCGCAATCGCATCAATCTCACCAGGCTTAATGTTTGCTTTTTTCAATAATTCTTCAATTGCAGGCATTGTTCCAATGGAATGGGTAATCTTAAGAGATGATTTATACTCTGCAAGTACTTGATCATCTTTCAAGACAGCTACTGCAAGCGGAGTATGTGATGTATCTATTCCTAACCAAATCATTCAAAAAGCTCCTCGCATAATTGTTCATATCGTTTACCAAAAGGCTCAAACGTAAACTTCCGCTTATCGTCTTTCAAGCGTAGTATTTGAATCGCCAAACGCTCTGGCGGTAAATCTTCTTTTATTAAATGGGCCCACTCGATAATACTTACAGCATCACCATAAAACAACTCGTCCCAACCTAAATCCTCATCACTATCTGCCAAACGGTATACGTCTAAGTGATTTAAAGGTAATCTACCTTCATATTGCTTTAATATAGTAAACGTAGGGCTATTTACGTTTCGCGTAATTCCCAAACCTTTTGCCACACTTTTCGTAAAGGTTGTTTTACCCGCTCCTAAATCTCCTTCTAATGTGAGCACATCATTTGGCTCAAGAAGGGTCGCTAGTTGCTTGGCAAGAGCCTCTGTTTCCTGCTCCGAATTAATTATCCGTTCATACATAATCGGTTGCTATCCTTTCAAGTACAATTCTATTTGCTTCTATTATAAAGAAATACATCGAGGAATGTAAGTATGCAGTCTTTAAGACAAAAAAAGACTAATAATAGAGAGTATCCGATCTCCCTTTATCAGTCTCGTTCGAGGATTATAGAACTTTAAATCCAAAGAGAGAATAATCCCTCTGTTACACCTAAGTTATACATATAATAAATACCGAAAACCAAGCTAACCCCACCTGCTAACACCGCTAACACTCTATTTACATTATATTTTTTAGAACTAAATACAAATGGAATACCAAGTATAGTTGTAAAAAACAACATCCCTAAAATAGTTCCTGCTCCAAAAACTAAAATATATACTGCAGCTTCCCAAAACGAATCTACAATTGTCATCGTCAATAATACCATTGCCGCACTACCTGCTAAACCATGAACTAGACCAATAGCAGTTGACTTTAAGTAAGACATTTTGTTACCTTTTTGTTCATTTTGCGTATGGTCATGTTGCTTTTTTTTGCGGAAATTAATAATGTTCGTGGCTCCTAAGTAAACTAGCATAATTCCAACTACAAATTCAAGAGACATAGACATTTTATCGGAAATTTCATTTTTCATTGCAATTAAAATTAGCCCTACAATGAACAATGTTGCAGTATGTCCAATGCCCCAAAAAACCCCTGCTAATGTAGATTGCCATAACTTTTTACTATTACTTGCAATGGTTGATACCGCAATCACATGATCTGGCTCAATGGCATGTTTAATACCAAGTAAAAAACCTATTGATAGTATTGAAAATAATGTTATATCCATTCACACAGCCCCTTTATCAATTTATATATATGACTATCAGTATTTCCTTAAAAACAAAGCCTTTTTAGCAAACCATTGTTGTCGAATGAAAGATGTACACACCTCTAATATTTCTTCAATTTGTTGTGTAGATGATGCAAGGATTCGAAGTGTAAATCCTGGTACAGATAACATGGACATGCCGATTTTACATTCCTTAATATGAGGTTCCAATTCTTCATACATCTGATTTAAAAACTGCTGCGTGCAATGATCACTGACAACAATCATTGAGCCTAAATGTGTGTAGTTTTCCATAAAGCCAATAGCATCAATTTGTAATTTGGCTGGTTGAAGCTTTAAGTGATCAAAAGCAATTAACTGATCTTCCATATAAATTTCATTTTTCAATTGTAAATAATCATACTTAAACCACTCACCATCAGGAGACCAACCTGGTGTTAAGATGTCTATATAAAGTAGTGTGGATTCTTTGTCCATCTTTATAACTGTATGCTGATGAAATTTTGCTTCGCGATAGGCAATTAGGGGATCAGGAATGTATTCAAGAATGCTCCCTTTTTTCAAGATAATTTCTGTTTCCTGCAAGACAGGAGGTTTTAATGTTCTATAAACTTTTGTGGCTGATTGAGTTGTTAATACTAACTCTGCCTCTTCTTCAAGCGTAACTTCTATTCGATAACGGTCACCACCTACGTAACCACCACCGGGATTCAAAATGTAAAAACACGCTTGCCCAGAATTATCTAGATATATCGGGCGCATCAGTTTTAATGCACCCTGGAAGTAAACATTTTTTGTAATCGTTTTTTTATTCTTCTTTTCCATAACAAGCTGCAATAGGCCCGTCCAATCTTCCATCTTATTTCAACCCAGTCAATAAAACATTTTTGCGAATCCAATCGATTACTTCATCTAACCCGGTGTTATCTTGAAGGTTAGTAAAAATAAATGGCTTGTTACCTCGAAATACTTTTGTATCGGAGGCCATCACGTCTAAGTTTGCATGAACATAAGGTGCTAAATCGATTTTATTGATTATAAATAAATCTGATTTAATCATTCCTTGTCCACCTTTACGGGGAATTTTTTCCCCTTGCGCAACATCTATAATATAAATGGAGAAATCAACTAATTCCGGGCTAAATGTTGCCGCTAAATTATCTCCTCCACTTTCCACAAAGATTAGTTCCAGGTCTGGATGGAGTTTTTTCAATTCCTCAATTGCTGCTGAGTTCATCGATGTATCTTCACGAATCGCAGTGTGAGGACACCCCCCTGTTTCCACTCCAATAATACGGTCTTCAGGAAGAACTCCATTTTTCATTAAAAATTTTGCATCTTCTTTTGTATAAATATCATTTGTAATTGCAGCCATACTAATCTCATCTGCCATTTGACGAGTTAACTTTTCAACTAACATTGTTTTACCAGCACCTACTGGTCCTCCAACTCCAATTTTTATCGGTTCCATAACGAAGACGCCCTTCCTAATCGAATTCCCCTTGGCGTATTGAGGTCCATTTTTTCTCGAGCAAACTCGGAAAGACATGGGACATCCACCAAGGATTTTAACTTTAAAACAGAAAGAGGCTGAATATAGTTAAGACATGAATATTCGGATATTCACTCTTTCATGCTTCATTTGAGCTATTTCTAAACCTGGTGCTACTGCTCCAAAGTCTTCCTCAGACAGATATCCTATCTTATTCGTTGCTTCTTGAATATATGATTGAAATTCTCGCAATAACTGCTGTCCAGCTGTTTGACCAAGTGGAATTCCACGAACTGCATTTTGAACTAATCCCGATATAGATGAATAAAGAAATGCCGAAATTCCTAAAGTTTTTGGAACATCTAATTGAAAAGCAATTATGGAGAATACAATCGCAGAGTGACCATACGACAATTCTTTTGACACTCTTTCTTTATACGTTTCTAATAATGAATTTGGGTATAATTCAACACCTAAAATAAGCATTCGCTCACCCATTTTATGTGCACCTTCCCTCGTTTCTCGAGACAAGTTTTGTACTGTAATACGCCGATCTAGATCCCATATCTTTTGATAATCTTCATTTGCTAGTGCTTCATAGACAAGTCGACAAGCAAGCCCGTCTGAATAGACGAGTTGCTCATCTAAGTACATTTTTAACCAAGTAGAAAAGCTTTTTTTATCCATGACTTTATTTTCTTGTATATATGTTTCTAGCCCAAACGAGTGACTAAAACCCCCCGTTGGTAAATTGGAATCGCATAATTGAAATAATGACAACATGCTAGTCATGACTATGTCCAATATGACGGAAAGCTTGTTTCACTTTGCGTCTGTCCCGTTTAAAAGGGATTTCAAGCTGTTCCAATAACTCTTCTACCAAATAGTCATATTGGACAAGCATTTGGCTTTCCTCAAATTGAGCTGGTAAATGTCTATTTCCTAGCTGGTGTGCGATTGTTCCCATTTCATGCATACTTCGAGGTTGAATAATTAATAAATCATCTGGGAGAACCTCCACGATGATCATGTTTTTCTCATCCATATAAAGCACGTCTCCGGCTTGTAAATCTTTCGCTTCTGTTAAACGTATGCCAATTTCTTTCCCATGATCGGTTGTGACCCGATTAATTCTTTTTACTAAGTCACTGCTTTCCATAAATATCTTTTCCTTATGTGTCTTCGCAATAACATCAGGATCTATATGATCGATATGCGCAACGACTCTTTCAATAATCATTTCATCACCTCAAAATAAAAAATATCGTTGCCCAATTGGGACCTCATCTACTGGATCACATATTAGATGTTCTCCGTTTACACGAACTTCATATGTTTCTGGATCCACATCAATTTCTGGTGTTGCTCCATTTAGTTTCATATCCTTTTTGGTTAAGTTTCGAATTCCACGAACAGGTAATATCGTTTTCTCTAGTCCAAGTTTTTCATGTACCCCTGCTTCATAAGCAGCTGTTGAAACAAATGTAATCGATGATTTATACTTCGCTTTTCCCATTGCACCGTACATTTTACGATAAAGAATAGGTTGAGGAGTCGGAATAGAAGCATTTGCATCTCCCATTACACTTGAAACTACAATTCCCCCTTTAAGGATCATGCTTGGTTTTGCCCCAAAGAATTTAGGGTCCCAAAGAACTAAATCGGCAAATTTCCCTACTTCAATTGATCCTACATATTCGGAAATTCCATGCGTAATGGCAGGATTTATCGTGTATTTTGCAATGTATCGTTTCACACGATTGTTATCTCCAACTCCTTTGTCTTCTTCAAACTTGCCGCGCTGTTTTTTCATTTTATCCGCAGTTTGCCAAGTTCGAATAATTACCTCCCCAATACGACCCATTGCTTGTGAATCGGAACTAGTCATACTAAAAATTCCCATATCTTGCAGAATATCCTCCGCTGCAATTGTTTCCGCACGAATACGAGAATCAGCAAAAGCAACATCCTCCGGTATATCTGGGCTTAAATGATGACATACCATTAACATATCCATATGCTCGATAACTGTGTTTTTCGTATATGGCAATGTAGGATTAGTAGAAGATGGAAGCACATTCATGTGACTTGCTACTTTAATAAGATCTGGAGCATGTCCTCCTCCAGCACCTTCTGTATGGTACGTATGAATAACCCGATCTTTAAATGAAGAGACTGTATTTTCTACAAATCCCCCTTCATTCAGCGTGTCTGAGTGTAACGCAACTTGAACATCATATTCATCTGCAACTTTTAGTGACATATCGATACAAGCGTATGTTGCTCCCCAGTCCTCATGCACTTTCAGCCCAATCGCCCCAGCACGAATTTGTTCTGCAAGCGGTTCTTCAGCAGCTGCATGGCCTTTTCCTAAAAAACCTACATTGATAGGCATATCTTCAGCAGCTTCAAGCATTCGATGAATATTCCATTCACCCGGAGTGACTGTTGTTGCTTTCGACCCTTCTGCCGGGCCTGTCCCTCCGCCTATTAGTGTCGTTAAACCTGCTGTTAACGCTGTTTCTACTTGAGCAGGATTGATAAAATGCACATGTGTATCAATACCACCCGCTGTCAAAATTCTATGTTCTCCTGCAATTATTTCTGTAGATGCACCAATGACAATGTCCACACCATCCATTACTAAAGGGTTCCCAGCTTTACCGATCGCAAAAATTTTACCATCTCGAATTGCTACATCAGCTTTGTAAATCCCTGTGTAATCTAGAACGACTACATTTGTAATAACTACATCTGGAATGTTTTCATCGCGTGTTACAAGAGGATGGCTTCCCATTCCATCTCGAATCACTTTTCCGCCACCAAAAACTACTTCATCCCCATAATTGCTGTAATCTTTTTCAATTTCAATGAAAAGTTCGGTATCCGCTAATCGAATAGCATCCCCTGTTGTCGGTCCATACATTGAAGAATATTGTTCTCTCGTCATTTTAAAGCTCATAGCATTACCCCCGATCTAATGTGCCTTCCGTTTTATAATTCAAACCATAAACGCGTCTTTCTCCTCCAAATGCTACAAGTTGAACTTCTTTTGGATCTCCTGGCTCAAAACGAACTGCCGTTCCAGCTGGAATATCTAATCGAAAACCAAATGCTTCATCCCTATTGAATTCAAGTGCTGTGTTTATTTCATAAAAATGAAAATGAGAACCTACTTGTACAGGTCTATCTCCTGTATTGACGACAGACATACGTTTTGTTTCTTTTCCTTCATTACAAACAATGTCCTCTTCTTTTAACACATAATTTCCTGGTTTCATGTTGATATCCTCCTTTTTAGCTAATCGGAAAGTGAACAGTGACTAGTTTCACACCATCCGGAAAAGTGGCTTCTACTTGAACATCATCAATTAGATCTGAAACTCCATCCATCACATCTTCCGATGATAAAATCGTTCCACCAAAAGACATTAGTTCGCCTACAGTCTTCCCATCGCGCGCACCTTCTAAAATTTCATATGTGATAAGCGCGATAGCTTCTGGATAATTTAGTTTGAGACCTCTTTCTTTTCTCCGTCTTGCTAAATCGGCAGCAACAACAATTAATAATTTCTCTTGCTCACGTGGCAACAATTGCATACGTTTTCCTCCAATCGATTGAGTGTATATTGTGTAAAAGAGGGTAAAATAATTTGAATCTAACAGTTAGTGAGGCTTACCGTATATCCATTTCTTGAGTAATTTAAGTACTATGAAAAGAGAGGCGATACCATGAAAGAAAAGTTCATTCAACTTATGAGCGCATCAGTCAAAGGAATTTCACAAGTTGTCTTTATCGAAAATATCATTTCCGGACTACTCATACTAGCAGGGATTGCCATCTACTCAATTCCTCTAGGACTAATTACAATCGGCTCGGCAATTACTGGTACTCTCGTTGCGTGTATTTGTGGAGCAGATAAAAAAATACTAAAAAGTGGACTCTTTGGATTTAACTCTGTCCTAGGAGGATTAGCCATTTATTTATTTTTAGAAGGTCCCCATAAATGGATTATTGCGTTATTATGTGCAGGAGTTACAACCATTGTAACTGCCGCCTTGATGAATATAACAAAGCACTTCGATATGCCTATCCTAACCTTCCCATACATCATTCTGACTTGGTTTTTTATCGGGACTTCTTTTCGATTGAGCTTTATCAAACCAGGAGCAAATATTTTGCCCCAAAACTTAATAAATTGGGAAAGGGAACTTGACGGTCCACTTGATTGGCATGGATTAATAACTGGTATCGGACAAGTCTTTTTCCTAGATGAAATTCTTCCTGCCTTCTTCTTTCTCATAGCAATTTTCATTGCAAGTAGGAGATATGGAATTTATGCAATTATTGGTTCTGTTATAGGCTGGTTAACTGCTCTTTTCCTTGGTGGAGAAATTACATTAATCAACTTAGGCCTTTATAATTACAATGCAGTCTTAACAATGATTGCAGTAACTTCCGTCTTAGAAGTTAAACATAAAAATGCATGGATTACAGGCATTTTTGCTTCTATTCTATCCGTACAAATTACAGCAAGTTTGGACACTTTTTTACTTCAATATGGCTTACCGGTTCTCACCATGCCTTTTGTTCTGTCTACTTGGCTTATACAAAATGCACGAAAAGTATTTCCTAATATTTGAGTCATTCATTCCTATCCTTTCTTTTAATTATTCCCTATATATTCTCGCCATGATGTATTTAATCTATTCAATGACTTTTGATGAATTGCTTTTCGATTATCAATATAAGAAAACCGTTTCGGCTAGAAACTTCCGAAACGGTTTGTTGGTTTTAATATATTAATGCACTAGTCGAACTACTTGCTCCACAGCCTGTTCTCCAGCGTGCGCCCATCTATTTTTATTTTCAATCTTCCCATCTTTATCAAGGGGATCTTGGAATTGGTCAAACCCTGAAGAGGTTAGCAATGAATTTTCGTTATTGTCCAACCCAACATGTACGACATGCTTAATAACATACGGTGTCTGAAACCTAATATATGCTTCATGATGATCCAAATCACCCTCTAACACCTCGAATGGAAGCCTTAAATATATTGTTTCCCCTTCATCGCGCCACAAAACATTATCAAAGCTTCCTTTATGGTAATCCCAGTTTCCTCCAATTGAATATCCTAAACTTTGGATCCGATTGCGTAAATCACCAAAACGTGCCTTTTTTCCTTCTAAATCGGTTTGTAACTGTAACAAATACACTCACTCCTTTTTAAAATTCTCCATCATAGCTTTTACAATAATCGGTGAAAAAATACAAATAGAGTTTTCAAAAGAAGCTTATTTACTTTCCAATCTATTCAGCACTCTTTGGAATCTTTTTATCGATATGTATTTCTTGTAACTTTTGAGCAATCAAACTAGTTAAAATTTCATACCCTGCTTCTCCAAAATGAAGACCATCATCTTTTTCTCCTATTAATAGCTCTCTATAATTCGGTTCGGAATAAAGAACATGGAAAAAGTCAATAAAGTGACTACCCGTTTCACCAGATACTTCTTTTACAGCTTGTGCATATTGCTGTAATCGTTCATTCGATCTATTCGGCTGTAGTGACTCATCTACGGGAGCTGGAGTAATTAGAATAGTTTTTAATGGTCCAATTTTTTTAGTAAACTCATTAATGTTTTGCTTAAAAGATTCAAGCTCTACAAATTTATGGAGAGAAGAATCATTTGCCCCAAATAATATCGTCACAATGTCTGGGCATCTTGCTAGAACGTCCTTATTAAACCTTTGCATTGCTTGTTCCGTTGTATTACCGGAAACGCCTGCATTAATAAACTTATAGTCTTTCATTTTTAATGAAAGCTTGTATGTCAGTATAGGAGTAGGATACCCTTCATTTCTTGCGGTAATGCTATCCCCAAAACAAACTACTTCCAACATTTCACAAACCCCCCTACAAATTATTGTAATATAATTGAAACATATTATACGTTTATATTCACTCAATTAAGGATAAACAAACATGAAGTACAAAGCTAGCTTTGGAGGAAGTATAATGTCTCAAAAAAGATTAACATGGGTGGATGTTACGAAGGGATTTTTAATGATTTTAGTCGTCATTGGTCATTATCCTGGAGAATTGGATGTCCCGCTCATCAAATATATTTATTGGTTTCATATGCCTGCCTTTTTCTTATTAAGCGGTATATTTTTTAAAGAAATTGCCAAAGATCAAAACTCACATAAAATAGTAAAAAAGAGATTTATGCAGCTAATGATTCCTTATTTATTTTTCCTTTTTATTATTACTACTGTTCGATATAGCATGGAGTTAGCATTAGGAAACTTCGATCTTTCCTGGTATTTACATGATTTATGGAAGCTTGTTATTGCAGGTCGTTTTGCTCGTGGAGCTTATGGTGTTTTTTGGTTTGTAACTACATTGTTTTTTACTTATTTATTGTTCATTTGGATGACAAAATATTTAAATCGTATAAAACAAATTATTCTACTCGTAACATTCTACCTTGTAGCACATCTAGAAAGCATTTTCGCTATGCACGTAATCAGTGGCTCTCCAGATAAAGCTGCCCAAACAATTCCAATGCTATGGAATTTAGACGTTGTTTTAATGGCCATCGTCTACTTCGCACTCGGCTACTATGCAAAATCAGTTTGGATGCATATAACACTGCCTTGGTTCCTTGGTTCAATCGGAATTGCGATTGGTGCAATAGTTGCAGATAGAATGGGATTCCTTGATTATCATTTGAGTATGAAATTTTTACGATACGATCATCCATTATTAGATTTAATAATACCGATTGCTTTTATCATTGGCATTGTTGGTACTTTTCAAAGACTATCCAATATACTACCATTACATTGGTTAACGAAAGTCGAAAAACATTCGATCGCAATCATGTATTTGCACATTTTCACGGATATTATTTTAAACGATTATTTCCAATACGGATTGATCGGTTTCACAATACTAGGCTTGGCCATTCCGATTATCATTTCCATCGCCATTCAAAAGCTTATTCCCTACGGTAAATTCTTTCTTGGAGATATCCGAGCGAAAAGTCCGATTCATATATAGATGAAGAAACACCCTATTTAAGAGACAAATTGCTTTTCTTAAATGGGTGTTTCTTTCTACTTTTAAAGAATGTTTGAGAATAATTCCGACACACCCGAGACCAGTTGCAAAAGCTTTCTATTCGATAGGAAATTCTGCTAACTAGGTAGTTTTTTACAGTAAATGGAACTTCGAGACTAATTTTGCTTGTACCGAGACCAATTTACTCGAAGTCGAGACCAATTCGTCCGAAAGCGAGACCAATCTGCCACTACCCGAGACCAACTATACAGAACCATATAAGAAAAACGCAAGCGTCTTATAATCGCATCCTGTCCTCACCGTTTCCAGAGTGCTTTGGAAGAAACATTGGCTACATCATTACCGTTAGAGTAATGGATCGTGAAGTGACTTCGTCACTTTACGATCCATTTTTCGGTAATCTTGTGGCGAAAGTTTGTCCGTCGCCCTCTTGGAATATATAAAGACATGATGCATTTGTTTTGGGTAATGAGAGATAAGATACTTACCTACTCTTTTAAAAGCTTCCGAAGATACCATTTCGGAAGCTCTTCACCTCTTTATCAGTGGAAACTACCTATTTTTCTCTGGTTCCGCTTACCATATGGATAAGCAAAATAAAAGTACCAATTCATTAATCGGACGAAGTAGATTCTTTTCTTATTTGCATGTTGATTGAAGCGGAAGGCGGCGACTCCTAGGGGATTAGCAAGCAAATCAAGACCCTGGACTGAGCGCAGCGAAATTAATTTTTGCGACGAGCTTGCGCAGGAGCAAGGGAAGCGGCTTGATGCTTGCCCCCTGGAAAGCGTCCGCCTGCAGCGAAAATCAACCTGTTCCTGGCATCAATTTATATACATTCTTATCTCTGAACAAATGCAAAAAGCCCCCAATGAGAACAACCTATACTTAAAAAAGTAAAATATCTAAAAGGAATAAAGTTTCTTCACTCGACCATCGAATCCGACCAATTTATCGACACCTAGCTCTTTCAGCATGTTTGCATTCTCTCCTGTATATTTCCCTAGATCATCTGGATAATGGGAATCGGAAGACACCGTAAACGATACACCGCGGTCCACAAGAACCCGTAAGAAATCAGGGCTTGGACACATTTCTTTCACGGGATATCGATAATACAGTCCAGCATTCACTTCAGTAGCAGTTCCTGTTTCTATAAGTGCATCTGCAATTCGCGCATACCACTCATTATTAAACTTTGCATCATCCACTCGGAAATTGAACACTTTTAAATTATCTAAATGCGCGACAAAATCAAATATCTCCGAACGAATTGCTTTCTCTACTGTTTCAAAAAATCGTTCGTACAATGCTTTCAAATTCATCGTTTCAAAAATTTCTACGGTTTGCGGATTATCGAATCCCCAGCCATCCACAAAATGAACGGAGCCTATCACATAATCCCACGGTTGACCACTAAGCAGCTCGACTAACTCTGCTTCACACCCTGCAAAATAATCAGCTTCAATACCCAATCTTAAATCGACACCTTCACGACTCCACTTCTCTTTCGCAGACAAAATGGAATTCACAAAGTCACCCATATTCTCGGTCATCACTCTGTCTAGCCAGTAACGTTGTACTTTTCCTACATCATCTGACGGGTCCAATAACATATTTTTCTCAAAATAATTTCTCGTTTCACGAAAACGATATAAATGATCGACTATCCCGACTTCCTTCAACCCTAGTTGCTTCGCACGTTTCAAATAAAGATCCAACCACTCTTCGGAGTAACATCCTTTATCCAATCTATTTTTCCATGCATTTACTTGCCAAGTCACAAAATCTTTCGTACCTTTTTCTAATCCATCTGGTAAACCAAATGAGGCAATCGCTTCTGAAGTTCGTTCTAACCAACGAAACGAGTAAGGCCCTTCCTCCAAATGCACGTGATAATCTATTTTCATTTACAATTACCTCCATTTACCACAGTCCATGTACCATCGTATCCATGCCAATCTGCTGGATATCTCTCATTTGAAATTACTTCTGACAACTCATTTAACCCACAAATTGTATAAAACGATTTCTGATTCATTTTGGAATAATCAGCTAACAAAATACAACTAAAACTATTTTCTACCATTTTCGCTGAAACGAGCGATTCATCTAAGTCGTAATCATAAACAATACCTGATTCTACTCCACCGCACGATAAAAACGCTTTATCTAAATTCATTTTACTTAACCACTGTAAAGTCATCGCACCGCCAACGGAAGACTGTGCAGGATTCGTAGTTCCTCCTAGCAAAATCACTTTTCCGGTCATTCGCTTTTCTTCGATTGCCAAATTAAACCTTTCAGCAGCAGCGATGGAGTTTGTGACAACCGTTACATTGTTCACTTCCACTAAGTAGTCCGCTATATGAACCGTTGTTGTCCCTACATCCACTGCGATTGTATCGCCATCGCTGATTCTCATAGCTGCAACTTTTGCAATTTCAAGTTTCACTTCTCTTTGCATATCCATCTTTCGTAAAAACTCAGGTTCTTTTCGCAAATTAATAAACTTCACAGCTCCACCATGAACCCTTGTCAATAAATGCTGTTCCTCCAACTCATCAAAGTCTCTTCGAATGGTTTCCGGAGCAACATTTAACTCTTCTGCAATAGCAGACACAACAATCTTCCCATCAAATTCTAGCCTACTTAATATATGTTCAAAACGTTCAAGCTTCGAGTGTGTCATGTTAGCTCAATCACATCTTCACGTGCAATATAGCATTCATATGCCCTTCCTAGCTCCATTGCATACCCTCTTTGATAAAGCTGCTCCACAGAGAATGTTCTTTCACCTGCTTGAAAAAGCGTACGAATAACGTTTCCGCTCATGACTGATTCTTTCGCAATTCCAATAATATTTAAATCTCCTAGAGCTGCTTCCAAATGAATTGCTTCTGGACGAATGGCAAATTTCAAACCTTCACCAGGTAATGTGTCGCCAATCATTTGCTCCAGCTCTTTACGCGTAAATACATTATAATTCCCGATAAATTTAGCGATAAATTCATTTTCTGGCTTCGTATAAATTTCAGTAGGAGTTCCTCTTTGAGCAATTTCTCCTTTATTCATAACGAAAATCTTATCGGAAACAGCCATTGCTTCTTCTTGGTCATGTGTTACCAAAATCATCGTAATGCCGAGCTTCATCTGAATGGAACGTAAGTCTGCTTGTAACTTTTTACGAATTTGAGCATCTAAAGCACTTAGTGGTTCATCTAACAATAAAACCTTAGGACGCACAATTAGCGCTCGCGCAAGTGCAACACGTTGCTGCTGACCACCAGATAATTCATGCGGATAAGCATTCACTTTATCGGACAAATCGACAATCTTAAGTATTTCCTCTACTAGTCGATCAATTTCTTTCGCTTCCACTTTTTTGATTTTCAACCCAAAAGCAACGTTCTCTTTCACCGTCATGTTCGGAAATAATGCATAAGATTGAAACACCATTCCTACTTCCCGGTTTTTCGGCTGAATATTATTCATTACTTTTCCTTCAATTTTCACCGCTCCTGATGTTGCATCTGTGAGCCCGGCAATAATTCGTAAAATGGTACTTTTCCCACAACCGCTTGGACCTAGCAACGTTACAAACTCACCTTTTTCAATCGTCATATCAATATTAGATAACACCGTATTCGCGCCATACTCTTTATGAAGACCCTCAATCACTAAATAACTCATGTATTTGCAACACCTTTCGATCGTTTAGTTAGGACGGAGATGATAAAGGTTAATACGCCCATCAGCACTAAGTAAACAAATACAACAGCACTTGCGATATGCCCACTTGTACTTAATTTTTTCATTAGATATATTTGAACTGTTTCAAAACGCGAACCAACTACTAGGTTAATCAAAACAAATTCCCCAAACAAAACGGAAAATGATAGTAGCGCACCTGCAAACAGGCCTGGATAAACGGCAGGTAATAAAACCTTTATAAATGCTTGGAGCTTAGTAGCTCCTAGTAATTCTGCTGCATCTAGCAACTGCCGAGCATTCACATTTCGCAAGCTATTGCGTGTCCCTTGATAGATGTATGGCAAAATACTAATGACATACGCCCCTAAAACAATAAAAATCATCGGCACGCCGATTCCTGAATATGCGCGGATTAAACCTACTGCTAAAATTACTCCTGGAAATGCATATACCAGTACAATCGCCACTTGAATCCATTTCTCATACTTTGGAAAATAAAGAACAATGACAAAAATGGCAGGTACAATAAACAATAAAGCGATGATAACTGCTCCCCCAGAAAGTAATACAGATCGACCGAAAGCTTCGATGAAACTCGTATCTTGAAACAAAGTAGCTAACCATTTAAACGTTAATCCCTCTGGTAACACAGTTTTATTCCAATTCGTTGCAAATGCATAAAGCGTTGTTGCTAAGATTGGGACGAATAAATATATCATTAGGAAGATAAAAAATAGATCAGCAAATCCTCTTTTTTTCACTATAAATTCCTCCTAGTTCTCTTAATACTCCACTCACTTAACAACATCGCGGTAATCATTGTCACGCCAAGTAAAACTGCAATCGCACTTGCAAGTTCTGGTTGTGCGAAAATATCGCCTGACAACAGTGCTCCAATTCGTATCGCGACTAAATTATAGTTACTTGCTGTCAGCGCATATGCTGAAGCATAGGCCCCCATTGCATTCGCAAACAGCACACTAAACGTCCCAACAATACCAGGAAGCATAATAGGAATCCCTATTTTAGTCCAAAATTGAAATGTTGACGCCCCAAGTAATGCAGCAGCATCCTTCCATTGTTGTTGAATTCCATAGTAAATTGGATACAACAGCATAAGCGAAAGCGGTAATTGAAAGTAAACATATATAAGCAATAACCCACTCCAGCTATATAATGAGAACGATGAAAGAGCATCAATTCCCCATTTTTCAAATAACAATGTAAACAAACCACTGTTCCCAAGCAATACAATAAACGCAAATGCTAAAGGGATACCAGAGAAGTTTGACGTTAAATTAGAAATGATTAACACTTTTTCTCGTACTGGCTCAGAAAACCGCATTATCGCATACACAGCGAACATTGTAACAACTAACGCTATCAAAGCAGAAACCGCTGACAGCGTAATACTATTTTTAAACCCTTGTAAAATATAACTATTCGTTAGTGCTGATTTATATTGATCCAACGTAAGTCCATCACTATTACTAAAACTGGATATAACCATATATACAAGTGGAACAATGAAAAACAATAAGATGAGCACTAGAAATGGTAGTATCCAAACGAACAATTGCTTTTTAGATTTCATCTCGATCAGTCCTTCCTGTTTCTGTTGCTTATAAAAGAAAAGAGGCCTAGGCCTCTTTTAGCATACGTACACCTTCTAAGAGGAGCGGAACCATTTCCTCTGAAGGTTCAATATTTAGTAAATGGCAAACTAAAGGTGCCACTTGAAGTTGAGAAACGATTCCTTCATTTATTCCTGCTCTCACATGTTTGGATAAAACAAACATGGGTACATGTCGGTCTTCTGTTGTATTTCCGCCATGATTGCCGTCACTTGTCATCCCATGATCAGCGGTCACAATTACTTCATACCCTTGTTCCAAACACTTAGGAATAAATAGAGAAAGCAGCGCATCCACAGCTAACACACGATTACGATATTCCTTCGAATCAGCCGTAAACTTATGTCCATCATCATCCACATTCATTGGATGGATATAAAGTAAGTCAGGTTTCTTTTGATCCATTAACCAAGCAGCTTCTGCAAATAAATGACTATCTGGATAATGATCTTCAAAATAGAATAAGCCGTTTTCAATAGGTAACTTTGTATCTAATTGAATTCGGTCTTCAAAATGACGAAATGGTGCATGATTATAAAGTTCACTTACCCAGTAGTAAGCAGCTGCAGCGGTAGTTTTACCGCTGCTTTTTGCTAAGTGGAATAAGCTTGTTTGATTCGATAAGCGAACCGTCATATTACTCGTCACCCCATGAATAAGAGGTGGCGTACCCGTTAAAATAGTTTCATATAGTGGTCGAGATAAAGAAGGTACTTCCGAGCGGACTTCATAGCGTGCTGCAGCACCTCGCTCAACCAAATGTTGCATATATCCCATGTGTGTACAAGCCGTATCATATCGAAGGGCATCCACTACGATGAGCACTACTTTTTTATTTAACATGGATTAAAACCTGTTCTTGGAACATTTGTGGAATTTTTTTTGTTGTTTCTTCCCATGCCTTTTGATCTCCTACAGGTTTCGCATTTTTGTACATTTCTTGTGGTAAAAGTAGATCTTTTACTTCTGCAGAAAGTTTTACATTTTCACGAATTGGACGTGCATAACCTTTTGCAAGATTTTCTTGTCCAGCATCCGATAAAATATATTCACGAGTTAACATAGCTGCATGTGGATTTTTCGCATATTTATTAATAACTGTTGCATACCCAGAAATAACTGATCCTTCTTCTGGAATTACTACATCAAAGCGAGATTCATCAATTTGGCTACGGTAACCTAAAGAGTTAAAATCCCAAAGAATCGCAACATCAATTTCACCTTTTTCTAAATTCGCAACAGATGGATCTCCTTTTAAACGACCTTGTTTAGCAAGCTCTGCAAAGAAATCAATTCCTGGTTGAAGATTACTTTCATCTCCACCAAAAGCCATAGCCGCTGCTAAAATAGCAAACTGTGCTTGGTTAGCAGTTAAAGCATCTCCAATACTAACTACATAATCTCCATTTTTGATATCTTCCCATGATTTTGGAGGATTTTTCACATTATTTGTATCTGTTAAAAATGAAATTGTTCCAGTATAGCCAACAACCCAGTTGCCTTCATCGTCTTTTGCCCATTCAGGAATTTCGTCCCAATAAGATGTTTTGTATGGTAAAGTTAAGCCTTTATCTTTTGCAATCGGTCCAAATGCAATACCTACGTCACCGATATCAGCAGTAGCATCTTCTTTTTCTGCTTCAAACTTCGCAAGCTCTTCTGCACTAGACATATCTGTATCCGTATGTTTCAAACTATACTCTGTTCCAAGCTCATCCCAAGTTTCCACCCAGTTCGCCCAAGAATCTGGCATACCAACCGAATTTACAGTACCTTCTTCTTTTGCTTTTTCTGTTATTTCATCCAACGTCAAATCATTCCCTTTGACAGTTGTTTTTGCTGCACTATCAGAACAAGCTGCTAAAAGCGATAAAGCTAACACGCTAACTAAACTTTTCTTCCATACACGTTTCATAGACATGAATGCGAACCTCCATTTGTTTGTGTTTGTTTTGATTTGCTTACAAGTCAAATCATACGAAACAAACATTAAGAAAGTATGGATATCTTAATAAGGTTAAGTAAAATTTGTAAAGCTATTGTTATGCAAGGTATAGATACTGTTTGTGTAATCAATAAATCAAAAAGGAGACTTCCCTCTTACTTAATGTCAGTTTGAAACAAGAGATTTCTCTTTCCCTTATAAGCACTTCGAGACTAGTTGCAATAGACCAGCGACCAATTTAACCGGAGGTGAGAACATTTCCGACATACCCTAGATCAAATGAAAAAAATCCAAGCTCGAAGCAATTCGAGACATGGATTTCTAAAATATAAAGTAGCCCTATATTATTTGGAGCTTGAAAATCTCTTAATGAAACAAAATCGTCTTATTGCCTTCCACGATTATCCGGTTCTCCAAATGCCATTTTACTGCTCTTACGAGTACGCGACGTTCAATTAGTCGACCAATTTTTTTCAATTCAGCTACATCGTCTCGGTGATCTACTCGTTCCACATCTTGCTCGATTATCGGACCTTCATCTAAATTATTCGTCACATAATGTGACGTTGCACCGATTAGTTTTACGCCACGTTCAAATGCACGTTCATATGGACCAGCACCGATAAACGCAGGCAAGAACGAATGATGAATATTGATAATTCGATTTTCAAAATGGTTTACAAAGTCTGGGGTCAAAATTTGCATATATCGCGCAAGGATTAACAAATCTACCTCATACTCTTCCATTAGACGAATCTGCTCCGCTTCCACCTGTTGCCGAATATCTTTATTTGCCGGAATATGATGAAAAGGTATTCCTACTGCCTCCACAATAGGTCTAGCATCTTCATGATTACTAATAACAACTACGATATCTGTATCAAGATCGCCATTTTGCCATTCCCACAAAAGCTCCATTAAACAATGCGGCTCTTTAGACACAAAGATAGCAGAACGCTTTCGCTCGTTCGGATATGCAAATTCATATTGCATAGAATAGTTAGAAGCAATTTCCTTAAAGTCCTTCTCCATTTGTTCTGATTTTGCGAGCAATTCATCACAATGATACTCTACTCGTATGAAGAATGTACCGTTCTCTGGATCACTGGAGTACTGGCTCGATTCCATAATATTTGAATCGTGATTATGTAAAAAAGTAGATAGCGCAGATACTATACCCGGTTTATCTGGGCATTTTACTAATAAGCGCCCTCGATTTTCGAGTTGTTTTTGTTGTATTGTCAATTTTTCTTTTGCTTGAGTTTCAGTAGCCATGTTTGTACAACTCCTATATGTAATATATTAATTTTCTCATTATCCTTTATTATGTGAATATTCTCAAGAATTATTTCTATTACTTAGAAATGGCATGAAAATTGATATACTTTCCTATTCTTTAACGTAAAAGAGCCTATGCAATAAACATTACATAGGCATCTCTTTTTAATTGATTACTCTAATTTTTACTTTTTTGACTCCCCATTGCATTGCACTGTCATAAGAAGGGATGAATACATCGATTTTATTCCCCTTAATAGCTCCTCCTGTATCCCCTGCAATAGCCTCTCCATATCCTTCCACCCAAACTTTTGTACCTAGTGGAATAATTCTTGGATCCACTGCAATTACTTTCTGATCAGGGTTTGCTCGTAGGTCAATGCCATATGCGGTAGTACCCGAACAGCCATTACAGTATGCTGTATAGGCCGTTGCTGTAACGAGTATTTCTTTCCCTTCTCCGACAGGTGGAGGGCTAATAATTGGTGCAGATACCGTGGTTACTGGCTCTTCTATGGCCTCAATTGATCCAATTTCCTCTTCATCACCACTCACAATTAACACATCATCAGGGTAAATTAAATCACCTGTAAGTCCATTCCAAGTCATAAGCGATTCCAATGATATATTATGATCCATTGCAATCCGATACAAATTATCGCCTTTAACGACTGTGTATGTTTCCGGCACTTGTTCTAAAAACTTTCTCATATTATATGCATCTTCAAAATGTACATAGTATTCTTCTAATTGACTTTCATTGGCTACTACTTCATTTATTAAATCCTTAGAAATCGATAAATTTTGATCATACGTGGCGACAGGGAAAATTTCGTGTGCATATGATACTGAATTCGATGAAAGTGCGAATAACAATACGCACAAAATAGTTCTAGCTCTCACTACATAATTCCTCCTAACAAGTAATCTGACAATCACTTTTAAATTTGACTAAGTATTGCCCAAGAACTAGGAAAAACAAACATTCGAATAAAATAAAAAGAAACCACCCTCCAAAACAACGAAAATCTGTTTTGGAAAATGGCTTAAAAAGTATAATATTTTTATTAAAATAAACTCATATTAATCAGTTATCCACATTAATTTATGAGAATAAAATGTCTACGATAAAATACTAAAAGAAGGGGAGAAATTCATGAATCAAGATGAAATGTTTCAATTGGTAGATTCGTTACCGTTTTTGATTTTTAATGAAGTGCCGGGAGTAACAGAGCACTTGAATTTAACCGGTCTAAAGGGAGTACGCTCCAAAAAAATCCGTAATCCTTTTGCAAACACAGTTGGTGGAGCTATACTGACTGAGTATAATGTGGAAGAAACAATTGATTTAGTATTTAAAGAATTTGGTGACATCCCTTTCAGCTGGGCTGTAGGCCCCAAAAATACGCCATCTTATCTTGGCATTCTTTTGTCAGCTAGGGGAATGGTAAAGGGCGAATCCTCTGTTGGGATGGTATTAGAAAACTTTGATATTCCAATCACCATTAACCCGAATGTAGATGTCATTCCAGTTTCTAAAGAAAAAGTGATGGAAAACGCAAGTCTATTAGCAAATATGTACGGAATGGGTCTTACAGATGAGGCAATCATTGCGTCTGTTCAAGCATACAAAAAGAATCAATTCTATTTTGCCTATCTAACAGGCTCTAGCATTATTGTTGGTTGGACCAACTTAGTGTTTATTCCAGAGACAACCAAAGTCCTTCTAGGTGGTTCTGCGACACATCCAGGTTGGCGAGGGAGAAATATTTATAAAACAATGGTCACCCAACGTTTGAAAGATGCGCGTGCTTCGGGTGCGAATGCTGCTTTGATTCAAGCTGTTAAATGTACTTCTGCACCTATTTGCACCCATATCGGATTTAAAGAATTTGGTGATTACGATATATACTTTGCTAATACTAGTGAATTAGAGAACCTTCAATAGTTTCAAACTGGCTATCTTGCCTTTACTACAATTCTAATCCCGAAAGCTATTAATACTAATCCTACTGAAAAATTTAGCACCCTCAGTAAAATTGGCGCTAGAAATAATGTTAATATAGTGCCTACCGCTGAGATAATGGTTAAAAATATGAAAGTAGATAATACCGCTCCGATTCCAAAAATATATAAATCCTTTTGCTTCAAATTTTCTTCTCCTATTTTGGCAGAGAAGACGCCTGCCCAAAAGAGAATCGTTAAAGGATTGGATAGAGTTAAAACAAGTGTTTTCCAAAAAACACTATGAGTACTTTGCTCCGAATGAAAATCCAAGCTCCGGATGAGAGAAATTCCCCAAAAACCTAGTATATTACTTAAACCAAAAACGATGAGAATAGCCGCTCCAATGTAATGAATGATTCCCTTCGTCTTTTTATACTTCGCAAGTATAGCTCCAATCCCGAATATGGCCGCAAGTATATAAAAAACATCTACAAACGTTACCCCTAAAACACCTATTTCCGCTGCCCAAAAACCAGACCCTGCAGCTGTTTGAAATATAAACAAACAAATTGGCCCTACTGCAATCTGTAAAAGCAACCCAAATCGAAACCCTTTCCAAATCATCTGCTACGCACCTACCTGTTAGTGTTTTCTTTTAGAGTGGATAATACAATTAACGTATTGGACGTCCGAACACCTTGGATGGATTTTAGCTTGTCATTTAGTAAAATCTCTAATTCAGCCGTATCTTCCACTAATACTTTTAACATATAATCATATTCACCAGCCATATGGTGACATTCAATTACTTCCGTAAAAGGGATGATTGCCTCTCTAAAACTTTTAATATTTGCTGCATGGTCAATATTCAAAAATATGATCGCTAATAATTTTAAACCCATTTTTTCACGATTGATTTTCACCGTATATTGTTCAATAATTTTTGCATCTTCCAGTTTTCTAATTCGTTCCGATACTGCTGGTATAGATAAGTTAACTTTTTTACTAATTTCAGATGCAGTAGCTCTTCCATTTTTCTTTAAAACCTCTAAAATCTTCGCGTCTATCATATCCATTTATCTATCCCCCTTTATTTGTGTATTTTTAAATTATTATAATCAATGACTTAAAATAAAAAAACGATACTTCAATATTTCAATAATCATTTAGTTTTTTCGATAGAAAACCTAAAATATTATTTTAATTTAAATATTTTAACAAGAAAACCTAATAATATTAAGACAGAAAAAATTAGATAATTTTTTATTTAATCAAAAATATTATTACATACGTAATATTAATCAATTACTTTAAGTTTTATTTCTATAGCATGTTCATTGGTGGGGATGAATACATCAATTTAGCAACCAAAACTAAAGTCGTTCATCGAAGTCTTCTATTAGAAAATAGAATCTAAAAAAGCCATCTCAGAAGCAAAACCTCTGAAATAGCCTACTATTATATTATAAACTTAGTCCTTTACGCTTCTTTTAGTTTTCCCTATATTGTCTAAATAAATATAAAGAGGGGGGATACAAAAATATATATAAACTAGTAGAAAATCTAGTATCACATGCATTCTAGAAAAAAAGAACTTCTAAAAGTAATCAAAAAAATTCCAAGAAGAAGTAAAGAATTTGCTGAATCAGTTAACCATTAAGATACAAAAAAGATCCAACAGACATATAGAGTCCATTTTCTCCATCGGTTTCATTAATATTCTACCGGGCATTTCTGAAACAGTAGTAAATACTGGAGGTTGAGTTTACCTTCCATTATCTTAAAGATGGGTCATTCCGCCCTGATAAAAATGTGGCATTTGTTGTTGATAATTTATATGATGTCCTACGTGTTGGCCTACATTCTGGCCTAACGGATAATAATTTACCGGTTGAACCATGTGATGGTGTTGAGCATGATGTCCTACGTGATGTCCTACGTGTTGAGCGTGATGCACTGGGACGCTAGGATGATAATGGTGATGGTGATGGAGATGTTGATGCTGGTGTTGGTGCGTATGTTGTCCACCGTGATGTTGTTCTGGGTTCCTCATATTTTCCCCTCCTTTTCATCAAGTCCTTGTAGTCTATGCTGTATTATTGATGCCACTTAGACAATTGAATTATAAATAATCACTGTTTTAAAATGTGTCTGATTAATCCAACGATGGGTTCAATTTTTTGGGAAATGAAAGATAGATACCGAATTTATAACCATATTTTCCGGAATAGGCATCTATAATTACAGTTGTGACCTTCTTAAAAATCATATTTGTATTCCTAATCTTACCATTCTATAATGACTATAGAGATTGAGAGGAGAAGGTTATGAAAAAAAGCGCTCTTTTAATCATTGATGTTCAAAACGGTATGTTTTTAAAAGAAAATCCAGTATTCAATGCGAATTTAGTTATTAGTAACCTAAAGCAACTTCTAGTAAACGCAAGAAACAACAACATTCCAATCATTTATATCCAGCATAATGCCCCAACTGGAAAAATGTTAGAACCGGGCACAAAAGAATGGGAAATACACCCTGAAATTACCCCTACAATCATAGACATTATTATTCAAAAGACAACACCTGATTCCTTTTATAAAACAAAATTGCAAGAAGAGCTACAAAAACTTGATATTAAACAACTAATAATTGCCGGCATTCAATCCGAAGTATGTGTAGACACTACCTGCAGAAATGCATACAGTTTAGGTTACGATATCACCCTAGTAACCGATGCCCATAGTACTTGGGATTACGAAGAACTAACTGCACAACAAATCATCAACCACCATAACCAAGTATTAAGATGGTTTGCGGATACGAAGGAAACGAAAGACATTATTTTTCATTAATTATAAGCACAATGGTTTGGGTAGAATAAATCCTATCAAAATATATGAAGCAGCCTAAAAAAATTTCGGCTGCTTCTGGTTTCTTTTACTTTTCATTACCCCAATAACCCTTCCATTGATCAATACGTATTGTTTCTTCATCTGATAGGCTCATACTTTTCGTTTATTGAAGAAAAAGGAGGAAATCCAATGCCCGTCTATAACAAATTAGTACGAGATCGAATTCCACAAGTTATCGAAAAGTCAGGAAGTAATTTTACTACACGAACACTGGAACCATCTGAACTCCTAATCGAAATAAAGAATAAACTATTTGAAGAAGTAGCAGAATTCGCAGAGACAAATACTCAAAAAGATGCACTTGAAGAACTAGCAGACATTTTGGAATTAATCTATGCAGCATTACCTATTCACGAATCAACCTTTGAAGAATTAGAAAACATTCGTATTGTGAAGAAAGAGAAGCGTGGTGGATTTGAAGAAGGGATATTTTTGATAGAGATTGAGGATGAGTAACTACTGGGTTACAGCTTTCGTCTAGCGTTCCAGTGTCTGACTCAATTGTTCACCAAACTGTGGATGACACCCGGATGCGAGTTATTAAACACCCGGTTTCCATCCTTTTTGAAAACCATTAATTTCTACATAATTATAGCGTTTAATAAAATGAATAAAATTGTAATTCTCCATACTCCTGATTTTATAAAGCCATCCTTTGTCACATACAACTCAGACACTATTCTGAATATCGTCTGAATTGTTCGTGATAAAAGGATCTTAATTACTAAAACTCCGCTCTACTGCATGTCTTCATTTTGATTACGCTTCTTCTTCGAAATAAATTTTGTAAAACTTACGATTCGTCTCTTCGTCATAGCCGACTTCGATTAGTTCATTCACTTTCGCAATATCACGCACGTTTACCTGAATTTCTATATTGGTATCTAGCTTAATTTTACGTTTATAACTTTTTTCTGCCATCACAATTGCGCTTTCAGAAATTTCCGTTTCGTAGGGCTTTACCGTATTGATAAGGACGTCTTTTTGGACCTCATTCGCTGTTTCAAATACCGTTTCAATATAGTCATCCACCTGAAACTCTTCTTCGTTTCTAAAGTATTCAAGCGTCTTGTTTAAAAAACCTAGTTTATCGGTATTCGTAAAAGTTTCTTCTTTTAATATATATTTTTTACATTCCGTTAATGCTAAATTCGTTTTATGGAAGCTTTCGTCCGCCACTTTGAGCTTTAAAAAACGCTCTTGCCAGTACACGACATCTTCTTTCTTTTTTGTTTTCAAAAATACTGCTGGTTCTTCGTCTTGACCCATGTCGACAATGACGGCGATATTATTAATTTTCTTTACATTAATACCATCGATTCCGTTCACAACCATTTTGTTTTGCTCAGTTTTCACATCTAAAAACATTTCTTTTTCATCAATTTTCACTATTGCTATCACTTGTCTGACTTCATTATTGAACAGACAATTTTCAAATAAGCCAATGAATAATTCGCCACTTTTTATATTCGGATGTTGAGATACACTATGTAAGTGCTTCGCAATATGTTTCGATTGTTCAAGGAAACTATTATTATTATCAAAAATACTTTTCACGTATGTATATACTTCATTTAATCCGATATTTGTCTCATGAAAAAATGCGTATTGTTGGTCTAGGTCTAGTTTATGGAACGCAAGTTGTGTAAAGGCCGCTTCTAACATGACCTCTGGCTGCGGGAAAGCCTCATGTCCTAGCACGAGCTCATCGCTCAAATAGTGCACGACATACTGTGCTAATTTACTTTCGCTAACTTCTAGCATGGTGTTCACCTTCTAATATTTTATTTGTAGATAGTTTACCATATCATAACTTGTACAAAATTTTATTTTTTTATTAAGTGAATCAATTTCATAATTCAAAGTTAGAACATAAAACACGAACGATATTATAGTGAAATGTGAGAATTTGTAATTATTAAAACACGAATAATCATTATTTTATTGATTGGAGCGACAGGCGGCGACTCCAGCGGGATGAGTGAGACAGATGAGACATAGCAAACGACGCAAATGCGGCGGCGATGGCTCATCGCTCACCCCGCGGAAAGCGTCCGCCGATAGCGGGAACCATGCGGGTGTTGAAGAGTGTATTATACATTGCTATTTATGAAATTAACTCAAGTATTCGTAATAATGATTTTGCTTTTTCGTAGCAATTGTATATTAATCTGTATTGTCCCTATCGCAGGTACACAAATTCAATTTTCTTAAATTCAATGCATGCCTTCCTCTGTCTTGCAAATACTACCCTCGAACAGGAGGGAAAGTACATGGAAGAAATTACGTATTCAGAAGCAATATTACAGGAATATAAAGTTGGAATGGGCAGTTTCACAGAAAAATTGCCGGATGTAGCCCGGACCTTTCATGCGTTCACTGAGTCTTGTTTCGTAGCCGGCAAATTGGACCAGAAACAAAAACAGCTTATCGCACTTGCCATCAGCGTGCATGCGCATAACGAACATTGCATCGTCTATCATACAAAGGGCTGCCTGGATGCTGGTGGTACGGAGGAAGAAATGATAGAGGCAATCGGAGTGGCTGCAGCTCTTGGCGGCGGTTCCGCAATGAGCCAAGGTGTAACCGTTTGGCAAGAGTCACTCAAAGACTTAACAGGAATCGTCGTTCAATAACTTGGAACAGCCATCTGAGCCAGGTGGCTGTTTCCTTCTACTTGCAAGAGAGTAGTTGTGTTCTTATAGAATTATTCCGAATCTAGCTTCTTATAAGATAGATTCTTCATCAATTGTTACAACCAAGTTCGTTTCGGCTGCTTCTATTATTCTTAAAATTACTCTTAACGCGGTAATTGCATCATCCCCGGTTACAGGTGAGGTTTGATCTAAACGAACACTCTCTATAAATGCATCGATTACTCCACTGTTTGGCTGGCTATCATTTGTTTGAATTCTTTCCAAGTGATATTGTACTTTTTCACCATCTTTTGCGATCACTTCTAATTGATATTCATTGCTATGATAAATTTTTAATATCCCTTTTTCACAATAGATAATGGTACTATTATCTTCTTCACCGTAATACGTCCAAGAGAAAGAGGCAGTGCCTATTCGTCCTTTTTTCGTTTTTAAAATACATACGATGTTATCACATACTTCAATGGGGGCATTATTTTCATTTACTTTGTCTAGCGATCCTTGAAAAGCACTTACTTGTTCGATTTCATCATCTAATAAGTAATGCAATAAATCCACTTTATGTATTCCTAAATCCCCAGCAACACCAAGACCTGAGCGTTCTTTTTGGAAGAACCAAGTGGAGTTTGTTTTGTTAATACCCCATTTTTCGGGTCCAGAGTGTCCAAACGTCGTTCTAAAAGTTAACACTTTACCAAGTTCTTCACTTCTTATGATTTCCTTCGCTTTTTGATGAGCATCGGTAAACCTCTGATTGTGTGCTACCATTAGTATTTTTCCGGATGCTTTTTGGGCATTTACAATTTCCTTGGCATGTTCAATTGTTAGGGATATGGGTTTTTCACATAGTACATGTTTTCCATGTAACAATGCTTCTGTTGAAAATAAATGATGATTCTCATTAGAAGAACAATCGCTAATTACTTGTATAGTAGGATCTTCTAGCAATTCATCCACGCTTTGGACTAGAGTCCCACCAAACATGGTCGCTAGCTCTTCTGCTCGGTGAAGATTTCTGTCATAAAAAACTATTTCGTCCACAAATGGATTTGCTCTATATTCTGGTGCATGACGTAACTTCGCTATCGAACCGCATCCAATAATCCCCACTTTTATCCCCATGTGATCCTCCCTACTCTTTATATTGCATACTTCTTTGATGTTTTTTTATTATTTAGTTTGACGGATAGCTATGGTAATAACGTCATTACTGCAAAGAAATGTAAAACAGACGCTGCAAGAACAAATATATGCCAAACTGCATGATGATATGTAAAGCCTCGCCACACGTAGAAAATAGCGCCAAATGTGTAGAGTACACCCCCAACTACAAGTAGAATTATACCTTGGTGAGTTACATTTTGCTGAAGTGGTCCCCATGCAAATACGATGAGCCAGCCCATCACCACATACAACAAAGTCGATGTATGTAAAAATCGTTTTACAAAATATGATTTAAAAACTGTACCTGCAATTGCAAGTCCCCATACAATTCCAAACAATGTCCAGCCAAGTGTCCCTTTTACCGCGAGGAATAAAAATGGAGTGTATGTTCCTGCAATAAAAAAGTAGATGGAAGAATGGTCCATTATCTCAAAAAAATCCTTCACTCGACCCGTTGGAAATCCATGGACTAGAGTTGATGATACATATAAAAGCACCATGGATGCACCAAACAATGTAAAACTGACTATATGCCACACCGTTCCCTGCGTCACAGAAGACACGATTAATAGGACAAGTGCAGCCACACTCAAGAGGGCACCTATTCCGTGAATAATCGCATTAGCAATTTCCTCACGTTTAGAAAATATATGTGTATTGCTCATCTCAGTTCACTCCTATGTGAAAATTCTATATATCCTATGCTATCACTTTGTTCTAATAAAAGTGTGCACCGGTTATTATTACATTTCTAACTTGTCACATTTTCTTAAATCCAGTCTATCCGGACATATTTTAAATTAGAAATGACAAAAAAAGAGACACCCATAAAGAGTGTCTCAATTTTTTCATCTATCTAATTCCGAAGAATTAAAGTTTTACGATGTTAACCGCTTGTGGTCCACGTTGACCGTCTTCCACTTCAAATTCAACCTTTTGACCTTCGTCAAGTGATTTGAAGCCATCGCCTTGGATTGCTGAGAAGTGAGCGAATACATCGTTTCCGCCTTCTACTTCGATAAATCCAAATCCTTTTTCTGCGTTAAACCATTTTACTGTACCTTGTGTCATTTAAAGACCTCCAAAAATCGTAGTGAATAAAAAATCCACATATTTCAAAAAGTACCGAACAAACACGATTACTTTTGTAATATGTGAATTCATTGTTTCTGTTAAGCAATTTAATTATTATCCTTACTATACATCAGATATAATTATTAATCCAACAAAGTGCATTATTAATATGCCCAATTTAAGTAGAGTATCATAGTATGTAAGAAATTAAACTAGGATATATAGAAAAATTCAGAAGCTATCTCCTAAATATGAGTACTAATTTATTTGATTTTCATTTAAGAAAACATAAAAAAGATGAATCCTGCACAATACAGAACTCATCTATTTTTTTTGTCACTTATAATTAGTGCGTTTTAGCTAATAGAGATAATTTCTATCATTACGCTTTGATTACATTACCGTTTTTATCTGTAAATTTCCCAACAGCAATCATAATAAAATCTATTAATGACCAAATTCCCAGTCCACCTAATGTAATCAGCATTAAAATTCCAGTACCTATTTTACCAACATAAAATCTATGTATACCAAAATTACCTAAAAAGAAACAAAGTAATAATGTTCCAACAAAATTCTTTTCTGACATAAAATAACTCTCTATTCACTTGTAGTACTACATTAATGCATAATTTTATACAAGTATTTATTTTTATATAGTTTGTTTAAATCAATTCTACTTCCAATTTTTCATCAATTTTCACATGCCCATCCATCATTGTCTCGGTCCATTTTGGATTGATAAGCTGGATGACTTTTAGGAACTCCACTTGGATACACTTTTCTCAACTCAGTACAATTACTAAATACTGTTTGTGCTATTGGTGGTGTTGGTTTCGAAGTAACTGCACCTGTCCCACTACCAGTCCACGGTTTTGCGGATACAGAATAAGTTACACCATTTGTAGAAACAGTAATATTTCCGGATTCAGCAGTTGAGTAAATTTTAGAGCCAACATTTTTAAGCCTACTAACTACAGCTGTGTGTGGATGTCCGTATGAATTATCTTTTCCGTAGCTTAATATAGTTACTTGTGGTTTCACTCTTTGAATAAAAGCATTGGAGCTACTCGTATCTGATCCATGGTGACCAGCTTTTAGTACAGTTGATTGCACATTAAATTTCTTGTACATTTGTTCTTCAATATTTGTTCCAGCATCACCAGTCAAGAGGAACGAGACTTGGCCGTATGTTACTTTTAAAACAATTGAAGCGTCATTGGTATCGCTCGCATTTTCGTTTACGTTCAATACAGTAATATCGATATTTTCATCGAGTGAAATCTTATCTCCAATTTTAGGAACTTTGTATTTAATATTTTTATCATCTACAAGTGTTAATAATTCTGCATACGTTTGAGTTGTATGTACTTTTCCACTATTGATAAATGTACCAACACTTAATGAATGTAAAACATCCACTAACCCACCAATATGATCCGCATCTGGATGAGTAGCTACTACATAATCCAGTTTACGAACTCCTTTTGAAGATAAAAAGCTTACGACATGACTACCCTTTTTACCGCCATCAACTAGCATTGTTTTGCCGTTAGCTGTTTTGATAAATATGGAGTCTCCTTGTCCCACATCAATAAAGTGGACTTCTAGCGGTTTTTTACTCACGATATTTAATAGAGCCAGTTTACTTTTCGAAGGTGTTTCATATTTAATAGAAGAACCTTTCTTGACGAATTGTCCTCCACCTAGTCCATATAAGCCACCATTCATGCTTTTATAAGAGTAAACTCTATATTCATCGCCTTTTTTGACCGTACGAACACTTTTCAAATTATTGTCTAGAAGAATGGTATTGCTTAATACTGTGACCTTACCTATTTGGCCATTCTTTAACTCCGTTTTTCCCCACATAACTTTTGTAGTCTCTGCATTAGCATTTATGGCATTAATTGAAATAAAGCTAAATGCAAAAATAAAGACGAAGAACACTTTAAACCATTTATTCTGCACTTGTTACACTCCCAACTAATCTAAAGCACACTAAGATAAATATTCAGAACTTAATTTCGTTCACATGCCCAACCGTCATTATCTCTGTCATGTTTAGATGCATAAGCTGGATGACCTTTTTTTACACCGTTAGGATAATATTTATTCATTTCAGTGCAGTTTTGAAAACTAGTAGGAGCTCCTTTTATAACTTCTAGCCCACTACCTAAGTTTGGTTGCGTTGGTTTCGGAGTCGGCATTGGATTTTCACTTAATTGTTTCAATAATGCTAATTTTGCTTTGGATGGTGTTTCATACTTCACTTTAGCTGCATCTTTTTGTACAAAACTTCCTCCACCTACACCATAAAGGCCATTGTGTTGACTTTTGTAGCTATACACTCGATATTCTTCGCCTTTTTTCATAGTACGAACTATTGTTAGCGAACCGTTGCTTTCTAACTTAACTAGCTGAGTATCTGCTAATATAGTTACTTTTCCAATCTGACCAATTTTTAGTTCTGTTTTACCCCACATAACTTTGGTAGCTGCATCAACAAAAGATGCATTTGATACAGTAAAACCAAACGCTAACACAATTAATAAAAATACTTTAATAAATTTCGTAAACATTGCATTTCCTCCAATTCTATACATTTTTATTTTACGAACTGGAAACCAATAACGCCATAGTCCAAAATATACCAAAAAACTTAAGAGATATTAATAGAAGATCGTATTTTTTGTTATCCCGTCACATTTTCTGTTATACGGTCATAAATATCTCTATCTGGTCGTATTTCGTATATTGTTTTTAAACAAAATAAAGACACCCATTTAGGGTGTCACTATTTTATGACTATTCTTCTACTGATCCATATCTATCTTCATATTCAAAATTTTTACGAGTTGCTTATTTAAGTAGTCTGCACTGTGTTGGAAGTCTTCTTTGTACCACTGGATAATGATTCCTAGTATTGCATTTGCTTGGTAGGCACAGTATACATTCATATTTAGTACTTCTTCCAGTTTCACTCCTTTATCCATCCTTAAGAGATTATTTATCTCTTCAAATAATAAATAATAGTATGTTAGTGGTGCATTTTTGGAAAAGACAATTTTGTAAAATGGTTTGTATTTTTCGATGTGGTGAAAAATCCGAATGGTTGAGGGATTTAGACTACTCGTTTTCAGAACAGAGACATGACGATATGGTTCTTCATAAGAGTTTGCTAAATCCTCCATAATTTCTTTAAAATACTCCTCAAATAAATCTTCTACTTGGGAGTAATGTAAATAAAACGTTCCGCGATTAACTCTAGCTCTTCTGCATATTTCTGAGACGGAGATGGATTTCAATGTTTTTTCTTTAAGTATTTCTAATAAGGATTGATGTAACGCCTCTTTCGTTTTTACAATACGTATATCTATAGAAGACATCTTTTTCACCTCTTATTGAACACATAT
This sequence comes from Psychrobacillus sp. NPDC058041, assembly GCF_042885655.1. Lineage (NCBI taxonomy): Bacteria > Bacillati > Bacillota > Bacilli > Caryophanales > Bacillaceae > Psychrobacillus > Psychrobacillus sp. NPDC058041. Next base: position 33,560 of record NZ_JBHVRO010000008.1, on the reverse strand, counting down.
TTGAAATGTGCTATTTATTGAACACTTCGCTTTTATTTGCTCATTGAAAGCGTTTACTGTTCTTTATTATAATAGTTACTGAACAACTGTTCAATAAAATTCAAGGAGGTATATTCTTATGAGATTAGAAGGTAAAGTTGCGATTGTCACTGGTGCTGCATCAGGAATGGGAAAAGCGATTGCAGAAGGTTATGCACAAGAAGGAGCTAAAGTTGTTGTTTCCGATATGAATTTAGAAGGAGCCACTGCTGTTGCTGAAGCGATTAAAGCTTCAGGTGGAGAAGCTATTGCCCTTCAAACGAATGTTACTTCTGAAGATGAAGTGAAAAGTCTATTCGATGAAACATTAAAAACCTTTGGTAAGTTAGACATACTAGTAAATAACGCTGGTATTATGGATGGTATGGAACCAGTTGGCGATATTTCAGATGAACGCTGGGAACGTGTATTTTCAGTTAATACTGTTGCGGTTATGCGTTCAATGCGACTTGCTATCCCTATTTTCCTTGAACAAGGTCACGGTACTTTTGTCAACAATATTTCAGCAGGCGGTTTGTATGGAGCACGCGCTGGTGCCGCATACACTGCATCTAAACATGCTGTTGTCGGCTTAACTAAAAATACTGCGTTCATGTATGCAGACAAAAACATTCGTTGTAATGGATTTGCTCCTGGTGCAGTAGCAACAAATATTGGGGCGTCGATGACAAACATTAATACTCTAGGTGCATCTCGCCAAGCTTTAGGTATGGCAATCAACCCACGAGTTGGTCAACCAGAAGAAATTGCTAAATTAGCTATTTTCTTAGGGTCAGATGAATCAAGCTTTGTAAATGGTCAAGTCATAGCTATCGATGCAGGTTGGTCAGCTTATTAGGATTATATACTTTCATTTTAAGTAATTGGTAGGGTTTCTAACTATTGGTTAGTAGCCCTCAGATTGAAGACAAAAGGTTTCATGAATGTACAACATTCATGAAACCTTTTCATTTTTTTCCTGCTCATTTCTGTATCGCCTAACATCTCTTGATTAATATACAGAGGAAAAAGATGCGAGACCCCTACGAAGCGAAAGATAGGGGGAAAGGCTTAGGGCGCCCCGTCCTGAGGCAACGCCTTCATGACCAACATCCTATTGGCCAAGAAGGCTCGATGGTTCGTCCGAGGAAAGCGAGTGTAATTTTCCGTACTCAATCTTACCTTACAGCTCCATTGTCTATCTATACTGCATTCAATACTTCCAACGTTTCTAAAACATGTTCAAGAAAATCTGCGATGTCATGTACGTGTTCTTCATTAATTTTTTGATTGAATTTTACTTCAATCATGTCCAAGTAATTTGATGATTCTTGTGGATAGTCGAAGCTAAGTGTTTGGGTTAATTGAATTTCATTTTCCCAGATAGCATTTAGAGCTAGCTCAATCTTTTTACACTGTAAGGTTACATTTTGAACATGCTTGTGAAAACGTAATAACAAGGAACACCCTAGATTTTGTACAGACTTCTCTAATATCTCCCCTGCTAAATCTTCTATAGAAGCCTGTAATACAATTTCCGCTGTAACGTCTGGTTGATTGGCTAGAGTGAATTGTATCGCAAAATCCCTAGCGAGTATGGAAAAATCCATTCGATCAACTCGATTAGTTATCGTTATTTTGCGTTCTAAATTGTCTAAATCATACACATGGTTTTCAAATGCGACTTTTAAGTTTTCAAAAATGGTTGGATCATACATATAAATTCCTCCAAGTTACTTTTCTGTTGGTTCTATTTTATTTACCACAGCACTTCTTATATTTTTTCCCGCCTCCACATATGTATGGATCGTTTCATCCAGTTTTGCCACCGGCGATTACGTTTAATGGAGCGTGATTTATCGGTATTAAGTGATATTTTTCCATTTAAGAAAGTTCTTCCGGCGTATGTCCTCTGTTCTCCCAAACGCGTGTCGTATTTGCAATCATTGTAATGACTGGTACATATTCATTTAGTTTCTTCATATCTTTAAATTCAAAGCGTCTTAAAAAATCTTGTACTACCTCTTGGAAATTAATCTGCACCACTTGCAGTTGACCAATCACTTCATCCATTTCGTCCTTTATCATCAGCGTGCTTCCCCGTCTTTTTCATTTATCATACTCTATTAAATGATTTCCATCGAGTATCATACTCTTTATGGCATCTTTAGCTTTTGTTAGTTGGAACCCCCCCCATGCACTTTATGTCTTTACAATTCTCAACAAAATAAAAATGCAGATCCAATATGGAATCTGCACTTATATATAAGTTTTATTTCCCTCCAGAAAAGGAAATGCCTTTTATAAAGTATCGACTGAAAAATGCATATAAAATCAAAATGGGCAATGTGAACACCATGGATGCCGCCATAATATAGTTCCAGTAACTAATGTATTGACCTTTAAATGTATTGAGGCCAATCGGCAATGTAAAAAGTTCTGGGCTTGATAAAATAATCAAAGGTCTCATAAAGTCATTCCATGACCCCATAAAAACAAAAATAGCTTGTGCTGCTAAAGCTGGTTTTGCAAGTGGAAGGACAACTCGGAAGAAAGTTCCTATTTTACTTAGTCCATCTAATTCAGCTGCTTCCTCCAGTTCTTTAGGGAAATTCACAAAGAATTGTCGCATCATAAATATGAAGGTCGCATTGATCATCGTTGGAATAATCATTCCTTGGTAAGAGTTTAACCAACCAAGAGATTTTAATATTAAATAGTTTGGAATCATTGTTACTTGCATCGGTATCATCAGAACAGCAAGAACTACGACAAAAATTGTCCGTTTTCCCGGAAAGCGAAGCCGCGCCAACGCATAACCTGCCATTGAATTAAAGAATATATTTAGTAAAGTAACCATAGTCGCTATAAACACGCTATTAAAGAGCCAGCGTGGAAATAATCCTTGCTCAACAAAAATTACTTTATAATTATTAAAAGTAAAATGCTTTGGTATAAAGCTAATCGCACCACTTACAATTTCATCTAAATTTTTAAAAGACGAAGAGAGTGCCCATAAAAATGGAATGACTGTTATGACAGCATAGACTATTAAAATGCCATATAGAAATGCTTTGCCTAACGATAATTTCTTCTTCACGTTTTCGCCTCCCTAGTAAAGAGATTCTTCTTTAGAGAACTTCCGCTGTATTAAAGACGCAATAAGGATAATAATTGCTAGAGAAAAAGCAAGAGCTGCGGCATATCCCATCGTTCCCATATTTTTAAATGCATATTGGTAGATTAATAGCACGACCGTTAATGTAGAGTTATTGGGACCACCAGAACCAGCGGAGAAAATATAGGATTGATCAAATAATTGGAACGTCCCAACTATTCCCATAATAACTACAAAAGAAGTCACAGGTCGCAAATGAGGAACAGTTACATAGAGAAATTTATGAATAGCATTGGCCCCATCGAGTTCAGCTGCTTCATAAAGTGATTCTGGTATATCTTGTAGTGCTGCCAAATAAATGACCATATAAAAAGGTGCGGTAGACCAAATATTCATAGCCATAATTGCATATAACGCAATTGAAGGATCATTTATCCAGTTGTATGTTGGAAGATTGATAAACTCCAACACTTTATTAATCAGACCGTTTTGGTTATACATCCACATAAAGATTAACGTTAGCACTGCGGAGGATGTCAAGGTTGGTAAAAAATAAATAATCCTAAAAAACTTTTCACCTTTCATACCAGCATTTAAAGTTGCTGCTAATATGATTGCTAAGAATGTTTGACAAGGTACTACAATAAGAACGTATTTAGCAGTATTCCATACGGCGATTTTTGCCCGAAGATCATCAAATATATTCATATAGTTCTTTAATGCAACAAATTCGAAGCTTGTTGTCCCTAATAATTGGACTTTGTGGAAGGACAGAAAAATTGCATAAAAAATTGGTCCTACAAGAAAGAGTAATAAAACGAATAATGCAGGCAGTAAAAACACATAGCCTTGCAAAGATTCTCTAACTGTTCTTTTTAAAAACCTGCTTTTCACCTTGATCAACTCCTTATTGCAATGGTTACAAAGATTGTTGTTAGAACACGTTCTATTGATGAAGAAATTCCTGCATCAACAGAAGGTGTTCCAACAAGCGCTAGAACTAGAAAATACAATACTGAGGAGAAGGGGAATCACCCTTCTCCTCATTTATTTTTATTGTTTATCAATCTCTTTATTAGCTGTATCTTGTGCTTCTTTCAGTGCATCTGCAAGTTTTGCTTGCCCTAAATAAACACTAACAAATTGGTTATTAAAGTTGTTAAAGATGATTGGTAAGTTAGTGCCATTTGACCAAACTGTCGCATACGAAGCTCCAGCAACAAGCGCACCGCGTAACTCATCTTTATCGTAACCAAGCTTTTCTGCTACAGATTTACGAGAAGGCAATTCGAAACCTTTACTAGTCCAAGTCTCCATGCCTTCTTTCCCTGTAAGGTAAGACATCAATTCCCACGCAGCTTCTTTCTTTTCTGATGCAGCATTCATCACATATGCAACAGTAAATGCCATTGTACCTTTTTTACCTTTAATAGTTGGTACTTCTGCCATTCCATAGTCAATATCAGGGAAAGTGCTATCTAAATATGGAATAGCCCAGTTACCCTCAATTACCATTGCAGCTTTACCTTGCCCAAACATTTCTCCTGTCCAACCAGTTCCAACATCAGAAGGTTGAGCAGCTGTTTTTTCTACTAAATGTTGATCAACATATGGTTGTAAAGCATCAAGAACCTTTTGATCTGCGAAATTAGCTTTATTATCAACTACTACTTTTCCACCGTACGATTCTGCTATAAAATACGCACGTGCTAACTCTGGATTTTGTCCGAACCCATAAACATTTGTTCCATCCGTTAATTTTTTAGAAACTTCCCGTAATTCATCCCATGTAGTTGGTACTGTTACCCCAGCATCTGCAAACATTTTTTTGTTATAGAATAGTGCAAGTGTTGAATATCCTTTTGGGAAACCGTAGTACGTTCCATCTTTTTGAAATGCTTCAATTAGTGGTTTCTCAAAGTCGTTTACATCAAAATCATCTTTTACATATTTATTTAATGGTTCAACAACACCTGTTTCAATCAAAGCAGGAGCTTCCACCGCATCGAGATAAAACACGTCTGGGCCTTCTCCCCCGATTAAACGGGTTTTTACAACATCCATATACTGATCAGCAATGACCTCATGCTTCACTTTAATATTCGGATGTTTGTCTTCAAAATCCTTTAATACTTGGCTTAATAATTCAGCTTCTTCTGGTGAAGAACCCCAGCCAGCTAGCGTTACTTCCACTGGCTTACCACCATCAACTTTTATTGCTTTGTCTCCAGAGTCTTCAGAACATCCTGAAAGAATGCCTCCAACTAATAAAGCTGAAACTCCAAGTGTCGCTACCCATTTCTTTTTAAACATTTTCTTTCCCCTTTCCTATTAAAATCCTCTTTAAAAGAGTGGTAAAACCAAGTTAAATTTAATGTAAAACAACTTCATATCCAGTTGTGTTTTCCAAAACTTCTACATGGATATGTTCTTCATTACGATTGACCCTGATCGAAAGAATACCATTTCCGATTGAAATGTTTTCCACTTTCAAAAGGTCCATATTTTCTAAAAGGTTTGGTGACAAGTGAATTTCCTTTTGTAGGCTATTCGGAAACAACCCTAATAGTGATTGAATAAATACAAGTGGTGTTCCAGCAGCCCAAGCTTGCGGAGAACAAGCAACTGGGTATTTCACTGGTCTCCCCCTCTCCTTACCGTATCCACAGAATAATTCTGGTAGTCTATCATACTCGAAGGATTCAGCAGCTTTTACTAGTCCGTTAATGACGACATTGACATCATTTTTATACCCAAGCTTACTCATTCCAAGCAGTACCATACTATTATCATGAGGCCAAATGCTGCCATCATGATAGCTCATCGGATTGTATCCGGATTCGCCCTCCCCCATTGTGCGAATGCCGAAACCAGAAAACATTTTATCAGACACTAGCGTTTCCACAACTGCTCTCGCTCTGTCTTTTCTTAACATGCTAGAGAAAAGAACATGCCCTGGATTAGAAGTAATTGTTCCAACTTGCTCTTTTTCTTTATCAAGAGCAATTGCATAAAACTGCTTATCATCCATCCAAAAAGCTTGTTCGAATCTTTCTCTCAACCGTTCGGCTTCTGTGCGTAGGTTTAAAGCTGTATCATCATTACCTAGCTTATCGTATATACTCGCTAATCCCATTTTTGCATGGTATACATATCCCTGGACTTCACTTAATGCAATAGGAGCTTCAGCGTAGTCTCCATTTCGATGTACGATCGAATCGCTTGAATCCTTCCAGCCTTGATTTGCGATGCCTTTGCTTGCCTCTTGATAATATTCAACGAAACCGTCCCCATCGCGGTCGCCATATTGATCAATCCAGTTTAACGCTGCATCAATGCTCTCTTTCAATTGTTTTACAATTTCAAAGTCCCCTGTCCACTTCACATATTCCGTAAGCAACACTAGAAATAAAGGAGTAGCATCCACTGTGCCAAAGTAAGGTGAAAATGGAATTTGTCCTGTCTCTGCAAGTTCACCAAAACGGATTTCATGCATAATCTTACCAGGCTGTTCATCCCGGAATGGGTCCACTTTTTTTCCTTGCTTTGCAGCCAATGTTAATAAAGTTCCTTTTGCCACTTCTGGGTAAAATGGAAGCATTTGCAATGCTGCAATCAGACTATCTCTGCCGAATGGCACTCCAAACCATGGAAGCCCCGCTACTGGAAACTGGCCATATCCCAAGTCCGTTAACAGTACTCGTAAATCTCCAATACCACGATCAATAAGACGCTGCAACGGTAGATAATCGGTTTCTACCTTCGTTATCTTGTTATTCCACTGACTATAAGAATTTTCAAGTAGCTTCACTGCCTGGTTTGGATCCATTATTTCTTGATGACTAGCTTCTCCAATTTGCGGCTGAATCATGAGTGTGAATGTTTCTTCTTCTTCGTGATCCAAGTGGAACTCAAATGTAATAACTCCTTGATCTGATACATTTTTAGTATCCTTATCCCAAGATACTCTTGTTGATCGTTTGACCTCATCCGCCCCAATATAATGGTAGGACAAAGAATGACTTCCTACCGTTTGTCCCGTTCTATGCCCAATGGTCCCCGTTTGAAATCCTCTGACGATGAACATATCAGAAAAATCAACATCCATTTGCACGCTAATAGTGAAAGAAATCGGCTTTGGAAAATAATTTTTTACTTTAATAGATTCATATAATACATCCTCATAAATAAATCTTGTCCGTTCAATTTCTACTGATTCACGCCATAATATTAATCCTTCATCGTTTTCCATATGCGGGTTGGTGAGCAAAATCTTTGCCATATAGTTTTCTGCTGCATCGGAAGTTAAAAGAATAGGCTCTTCTCCATTTATTTTTAAATCAAGTTTACTTAAAAAGCGGGTATCTTTTGTATACAACCCCATACCATAATAATGATTCTCGGGGATATTTCCTTTTACATCTGTTAGGAAAAAGAGATCATTTTCCTTAATTACTCGGTAATCCATGATATCCTCCTAATGTGTTAGTATTTTTCCGAAACGTTTTGGTTTTTGCGCACAGAAGATTGTCTTCTGTTATTCATTGAATTTTAGAGGCTTCGTAGATTCGCGAATCATTAGCTCAGTTCCTAATGAAACAACATGCGATTCTGCTTCATTTTCGAAAATAGATAACAATAATCTTGCCGCTTCATATCCCATTTGAAAGGTGTTCTGTGCAATGGATGTTAATGAAGGAGTTACATAAGACGCAAGAAGAATATCGTCAAACCCTATAATCGACAGCTCATTTGGTACATCAATCCCCAGTTTACGGGCAGCCTGTATTACTCCTAATGCCATTAGGTCACTTGCACAAAAAATAGCAGTTATTTCTGGATGTTCTTCTAATAGTTTTGAAGCTACTAACTCCGCCGTCTCTTCGCTAAATTCACCGTTACCAATCCATTTTGGGTTGATTTGAATACTTGCATCTTTAAGTGCCTCTTTATATCCCGTCAATCTCTGTTGGCTGACAAATGCAAAGTCGTGTCCATTAATAAATCCAATTTTCTCATGTCCTATATGAATTAAATGCTTTACAGCTTTCTTAGCTCCTAATATATTGTCCGTGGTCACATAGCCAACGGTCGAGGAAGTTAGCGGAATATCAATTAGCACGCATGGAATGTCACTTTCTACTACTTCTTTGAGATATGGATCATCTGTACGAATTCCTTGAATAATCACACCGTCGACTCGTCGTTCTCTACATAGTTGCGTGTATGTCTTTTCTCTTTGCTTTGTTGATGTTGTACTAAGAAGAACTATGTCATATCCACTTTCTCCAACAAACTTATTAATCCCAGCTAACATATCGAACGTAATATTATCTTTAGCACTAGATTGATTTAAACCTGAAACTAAAAGACCAAATGTCTTTGACTTATTCATCACTAAGCTTCGTGCAAGTGTATTAGGACTGTAATTAAGCTCCTTAGCAATTCTTAATATCTTTTCCCTTGTTTTTTCACTAACATCAGAGTAGCCGTTCAATCCTCTTGATACAGTCGTGATTGAAACTCCTGCCGCCCTTGCTATATCTTTAATAGTTGTCAATGGATTAAATTCCTTCCGAAACGTTTTGGATTCATATCTTAATAAGAGTTTATAATAAATTGGAAACGTTTACAATACTCTCAATATATTTTATTTTCAATTTATTTTATGTGAAGATTATGAAGGATAGAAATTAAAAGTGAAAAAAATATATAAGAATAACCGAGCAAAAAGATGCCCGGTCCTTTTAAATAGAGTAACTTAGAAACGCAGTTGATTTCCGCTACGGCGGACGCTTTTCGAAGGCATGCCTGCAGTCTCCGCCTGCGCTCCAATCAACTAGTATCTATGAGACTATTTATAATTGCTTAGTAAGATAGATGGCATGTAAATCCTATGAACAGGAATTAGGGAACTGTATTTTATCCAGATGCAGATCACTACGTTTATTTAAACTCATTCTGCCCTCTTAACGATAGCTGGGCTAAATCTTCTTGTTAGGTACTACTCACTTAATGGATTGTAGTGAAAGGTGGCGACTCCAGGCGGAGGCCAACAGGATGTTGGTCACGAAGGCGTTGCCACAAGATGTGGCGCTTTTAGCCTTTGTTCCACTGTGAGACAGATGAACCATCACAACGAACGCGTAGCGGCGCCCCCGCGGAACGCGTCCACCTGAAACGGAAATCCGCGGTATTATTTAAATCTGTTTAATTAAACTATTTATATCCTCTTAGCAATAGTTGTTCTAAATCTTCTTGTTAGGTACTACTCACTTAATCGATTGTAGTGAAAGGTGGCGACTCCAACGGGATGAGTGAGACAAATGAGCCATCCACAACGAACGCGTAGCGGCGCCCCCGCGGAACACGTCCATCTGAAACGGAAATCCGCGGTATTATCTAATTCTTTAAAGTGCTATGAACATTGGTTTCGCAGGACGATAATCCATATAACTTTCTTATCTCTCAAAAAAGAGACTTTTCGAAGTGATTGCAAAACAGCAACACTTAAAAAGTCCCTAAAGTGATTTATTTTTTTTCCAATATTGCAAAGTAATTTCCTTCATTGTCTGCAAAGTTAAAAACTCTACCTGAAGGCATCGTTACAAGTTCCCCTACAGTAATTTGTTTTTCCGAAAAATCTTTATATAATTGATCTAGATTATCAGAGAAAAACAATAATGAAGGTGTGTTAAGGTTTAATTCCGGTTGCATTTTTGCTATTAGTTCTTTATTGTGTAAAACGATACTTGTTTCTGAAGTAGCCGTTGGTGCAATTTCTATCCATCGCATTCCTTGCCCATTATCTTCATCCGAAATAACGCTAAACCCCGCTTTTTCTGTCCAAAATTTTACTGTCTCTTCTTGATTGTTTACATATAGCATAACTTGACCGACTTTATTAATCATTCTCCTGTCTCCCTACTATTAGTTTATTTTTCCACTCGTAACATTATCTCTATTATAAGCATGTAACTATTTAGTGTCAAAATTAAAAGAACTAACGTTCTACTAATCTTTTGTTACTTTCAAAAAATGGTGTTGGCTTTTTCTTATTCATGTACAATAAAATTATGAAGTTATATTCAGTTAAAAAGTAATAAGTTTAAAGAAGGTATAGTAATGGATAAAGAAACTGCTAAAAATATTAGAGAGAGTTTAAAGGCTGATTGTTCTAATTGCTTTGGACTCTGCTGTACGGCGCTCAATATAGTAGCATCAAGTGATTTTGCAATAAATAAAAATGCTGGGACTCCCTGCCCTAATTTAAATGATGAGTTTCGTTGTAAAATTCATCAGAATCTTAGAGAAAAAGGATTTAAAGGTTGTACTGTGTTTGATTGCTTAGGGGCTGGTCAAAAAGTTTCTCAAAACATTTTCAATGGACAAAATTGGAGAGAAAATCCTGAGATTGCTGAAAAAATGTTTAGTGTATTTCCTGTAATGGAACAATTATATGAAATGATTGCATTTATTTCTGAAGCATTAACTTATGAGGTTTCATTTTCACTACACGATAATTTAAATCAACAATTGGAAAAACTACAAAATCTGACTGATATGGATGCTGATAGTTTGTTATCTATTGATTTAGTGATGTGTAGATTTCCTATAAAAGAGTTACTTCTTGAAACAAGTCAATACATTCGAAGTGAGCTTAGCTCGAAAGTTTTTGCTATTAAGAAAGGAAAAGAATGTAGTGGTGCTGACTGGATTGGTAAAAATTTTAGTGGTAAAGATTTAAGAACAACCGACTTAAGAGGAGCTTATTTAATTGCTACTGACTTACGAAATACTGATCTAAGAGGCGTTGATTTTATTGGTGCTGATTTGCGTGATGCAAATTTAAGTGGGGCAAATCTTTCTACCAGTTTGTTTTTAACTCAAATGCAAATTAATTCAGCAAAAGGTAACGAGAAAACTATATTACCCTCTCACTTACAAAGACCATATCATTGGATTTAATGTACTGTCAGGTTCTTTCGAAGATATATATATTGCAAATGTTAAAGAATTCTATGGAGGGGATACTACACTTACATGTAGTATCCCCCATATTTTTTTACTTAATTATTCATTTTCTATTGAATCTGCAATTGTAATCTTATCAATCAATACTAGTTTTTTCCTAGCACGCCAATACAAATCTCCACACTTTTCTTCAAATCCATATGAGACCAACTTGGGATTTTGCCGTGTTGAATAGCTAGTTCATGGGACGCTGGGATATGAATAAAACCAGCTTTCATGTCGTGATTGTTTGTTTTTGCGTAATGCAATGCCTCATACATGACGTTGTTGCATAGATAAGTTCCAGCTGTGTTTGAGATTGCTGCTGGGTATCCTTCTTTTATAAGTTGATCTACCATTTGTCGAATCGGCAGAGTGGAAAAGTATCCTGGTTCTCCTTCTAGATGAATAAATTCATCTATAGGTGTGTTGCCTTGATTGTCCGCTGCTCCATCTTTTACATTGATGGCAATTCGTTCAGGTGTGATTTTATATCTTCCCCCAGCTAATCCTAGTGAGATGACAGCGTCTGGTCTGATTTCTTCCATATGCTTAAGTAGTTGTGCTCCAGATGACGCGAAGTCAACCGTTAGCACTCTACCAAACACCTGGTAACCCCCAATTTCCTGTCCATTTAGTTCCTCTACAATACGCATCGTTGGATTTACCGTGAAAGTCAAAAATGGTTCAAATCCTGTTAATAGAAGTTTTTTCATCTAAATCTCTCCCTATTCTTTTCAAGTAACCACTCCAGCTTATGATCAGCTCGTAGTAGGACTTGTTTGATTTGCTTGATTTGTTCTTCTTTGTGAAGCATTTCTGTGTATTTGTTTTGAAACGTTTCTTTTAATAGTATAAGTTTCTCTATTTCTTCTTTCGTCAATTCTTTATCTTTATCCATGTTTTGAGACCAGTCAAAAAGCATTTTTATTTCTAGTAAAGAGAAGCCATTTTGTTTTAGTTTGACTATGGTCTTTATTTTGATAATGTCTTCTTCGTTGTACGATCGTTGTTTTTTTTGTATATCTGGCTGGAGTAATTCTATTTTTTCATAGTAACGGATGGTATCTTTACTAAGTCTTGTGCGTTCTGCAAATTCTCCTATTTTCATTGAAATCACCTACTATTTTATAAATTTAAATACAAGTAATACAAGTATAAGATGAACGATCAATCGAATGATGTGATGACTATACGTAAGCTTTCCATTTTTCATCATACCCTCCGCAATTGCCAGCATGTGCAATACAAGAAATATTACGATCAATAAAATAAGTATCATATTTTTATTTGGAAGAAATAACGTAACCATTATTCCCCCTGCCACCGCGACAAACAATAACGAGCGAACTTGAAACCCTGTTTCTTTCCATTGTACCATTCCAGCAATTCCTGTTAATACCGCATACACCCCAATTACTACATACGTTAATACTGTCATTTGCGACACTCCCTTTCTTTATATAGCTTAAAAGATGGAGTTCACTCCATGTCAAGGAAAAAACAGACTCATTATATAAACTGAGTCTGCTTTCATTCGGTCGTATTTTTGTGTATACGGTCTTAAATTTTTTTATCCGGTCATATTTCTATTTATCTGGTCACATTTCTTTTGGTTGAGGCAAATTCTGCATATCTTTTATTCTTCTTCATTCACAATAACTTGCCTTCCTTTTAACTTCAATAATAATGGAACCAATAACCATGCTACGGCTGCAACGATGAAAACTAAAGACAATGGCTTAGTTACAAAAATACTAAAGTCCCCATTTGAAATCGTTAATGCACGGCGCATATTGTTTTCAATCATTGGTCCTAATACTAATGCAAGCACGAGAGGTGCAATTGGGTAATCATTCTTCGATAGTAAATAACCTAAAAATCCGCATCCTAACAGTAAATATAAGTCGAATGTTGTATATTGTACTGCATATACTCCGAAGAATGATATTGCAACAATCATTGGTATTAAATATTTCTTTGGTGTCTGAATGATTTTTGCAAATACGCGAACTAATGGCATGTTTAATATGAGTAGCATTAAGTTCCCAATAAACATACTTGCGATGAGACCCCATGCAACTTCAGGATGCTCATCGAATAGTAGTGGACCTGGCTGAATATTGTACATAATCAATGCACCCATCAATATTGCGGTTGTACCGGAACCTGGAATTCCCAAAGTTAAAAGCGGAATCATAGCACCTCCAGAAGCCGCGTTATTCGCTGACTCAGGGCCAGCTACACCAGCGATATGCCCTTTTCCGAACAGTTCTGGATTTTTACTAAATTTTTTCTCTGCTATATAGGAGAAGAATGATGCAAGTGTTGCACCAGCTCCTGGCAGTACGCCGATAAAGAATCCAAGTAAGGATCCGCGGGCAATTGGTACGGCACTATCTTTCATATCTTGCTTAGTTGGCATAATTCGATGAATCTTCGCTATCGCTCCAGATTCTTCGTCACGCTCTAAAATTGTTTTTATTACTTCTCCGAGTGCAAACAAACCAACTGCAATCGTTAGGAACTCAAGACCCGAATATAGAATAGGCTGATCATATGTAAAACGTGCAATTCCAGAAACTGCATCGATACCAATAGTTCCAAGCATCAATCCAAAAACGGTCATGATCAATGCTTTAGTCATCGATTTCCCCGCAAGTCCACTAACTGCTGCTAACCCTAATAACATCAATGAAAAATATTCTGCTGGACCAAATTTTATTGCGACATTCGAGAGAGGTTCCGCTAAAAGTACAAGTCCAATTAATGAAATGATTCCTGCACAAAACGAACCTATTGCTGCAATGGCTAAAGCCGCTCCCGCTCGTCCTTGCCTTGCCATTTGATAGCCATCTAAAGTTGTTACTACAGAAGAAGATTCTCCTGGGGTATTTAACAAAATAGAAGTAGTCGAACCTCCGTACATCGCTCCATAATATACTCCTGCTAATAAAATTATCGAACTTGCGGCAGCTGCGCTTGTTGGCATCCCTGACGTAATCGTTGCCGTTACAGGAATAAGGAGGGCGACACCACTCATTGGACCAATCCCTGGCAAAACTCCTACTGCTGTCCCAATGACAACACCGACAAATGCAAACAATAAATTATGCCACTGAAAGGCAACTTTGAACCCATCCGCAAGAAAATGTAATGTATCCATTGCTTAACTCCTCCTTTCTCAAAACAGTGGGAATCCTGGTAATGATCCACCTAGAAGCTCTGAAAACAAAAAATAAACACCTATTGAAAATATTGCCGCAATAACTATAGAAGAGAACGTCTTTCCTCGTTCCATCGTTTGGAAAGCGATTAGTAGAAATAGAAAGGTGGATAATACATATCCAATTTTCTCTAAGAAAAAGGCGTAGAGTATAGCACTACCAAAAATGATAAAGAATTTTTTATACTGCAATTTCTCTTTTTCAGATTCCTCCCCTTTATATTTAAAAGTCTCATATAAAAGGCGAATACTTAGTGCAATTAAAATGATTCCCAGGCCCATTGGAAATATCTTTGGACCAACAGATGACCCATATGCACTATCTGGAATTCTTTGACTCTCAACAAGAAATAAAATACCTATTATTAAAAAGGCGACACCTGCAAATCGATCAAACTTTTTATTCATTCTACATGCCTCCTATCAGAAAAGGCGGCAACTACGGCCGCCCATATAATGTTATTTCTGCATGCCAAGTGCTGTTAATAATTCCACAATTACTTTATCTTGTTCTTCTAAATAAGTAGTAAAGTCTGAGGAATTACGGTATTCGCTCGCCCAACCGTTTTTCTCTAGTTCTGCTTTCCACTCATCCGTTTCTACCATTTTTTCAAGCTTTTCTGACCAATAATTCTTAGCGCCTTCTGACATTTCTTTTGGTCCAAAAAGACCTCTCCAAATTGTAAACTCTGCGTCAATTCCTGCCTCTTTATATGTTGGCACATCTGCTAAATCCCCTGTTAAACGTTCAGAAGAGCTTACTGCTAATACTCGTACATCCCCTGATTTTACATAAGTAGCAATTGTAGAAGCATCTGTCGCAATTACGTCAGCATTTCCACCAAGTAGAGCAGCAACAGCTTCTCCACCTCCATCATACGAAACATACTTAACCGTTTTTGGGTCTACTCCAGCTTTAAATGCAGGTAATACTCCTACTAAGTGGTCCATTGAACCTGGTGCTGATCCTCCTGCAAGCGTTACTGCCTTTGGGTCCTTTTTCAGTGCATCTAACACATCTTGTAGTGTTTTAAAAGTTGAATCATTTTTAACAACAATTGCTCCGTAATCGCGAGTTAACTGCGCGAGTGGCGTTGTATCTTTATACCCGTAAGGACTGTTTCCTTCTGCTTTATTGTTATTAATAAGAATTGGTGGAGATTTAACCATTAAAACATAATCATTTTTTGCTTCCTTCGTTGCAAACTCTGCCATATAAACAGCTCCGCCGCCACCTGGCTTATTTTCTACCGTAATTGGTTTTTCAATTAATTTTGTATCATTCATCGTTTTAGAGATGGCACGTGCTGTTAAATCCCATCCCCCACCAGCACCTGATGGAGCAACTAGTGTAATATTCTTCTTCGGATAATCGGATGATGAACTTCCACCTTCATCTGATGCACAAGCTGCTAATCCAATTGCTAATGTAGCGACTAGAGCAACAGACGAAAACTTTTTCCAACTTCTCATTTTAATCCCCCTTAACCCCTTTTATGATAGCGGTTTCATACGCCTGTTTATAATTTATCAAAACATTAAGTAAACTCAATGCTTTTGGTTATAAGTTGGATAAAGGGAATAAAGTTTATTATGCTCATAATGTTCATGAAGACTGGATGAAATATCTCCGTTCCGGTCTACCTACTGTACCGTATGACAACTCTGCATATACAAGCTTTTCGGAAACAAGGTATTCTAAATATCTTCGGGCAGTCGATCTACTCACACCAACTTTTAAGCCAAGTGATTCAGCTGTAATGCCCTCCCTCATTGTTTGTATATGGTTTACCACTTTTTCTTTTGTAATTGGATCGATCCCTTTCGGAGGAATCGACTCAGTCTGTAAAGTAGTACTCACTTTATTATTCCAGAGTGACTGTATAACCTCTTCCTGTACATTTCCTTCTCTTGTGAGAATATCTCTTTTGGTTTTATATGCAAGTAAGCTATCTTTAAATTTTTCAAATGTTAATGGTTTTAATATATAATCAGCAACTCCGCTACGAAACGCTTTTTTCACAATATCAGCCTCTGCTGCTGCCGTGATGAAAATAATATCTGTATCTGGACTGTGCTCCTGAATAACAGACAATAAGTCCGTGCCTAAAGTACCTGGTAGATACACATCCAATAAGACAAGGTCGGGCTTATATGTAATAATCCAATCCTCACCTTCTTCCCCAGTAAATGCGGAGCCAATAACCTTAAACCCTTCTAATTTCTCAATAAATCGTCGGTGAATGTCGGAAATTCTCTTATCATCTTCTACTATTAATATTTCAATTTGCTTTGTCATGTAGATACCCCCCTTTTGGAATTGAAACGATAAACAATGCTCCGCCTAAATCCCCTCTTTCTATAGCAATTGAACCTCCTAAATCATCTACATTTTCTTTTACCTTTACTAATCCAAATCCACGATGTTCACCACTTTTCGTGGAAACTCTCTCCTTCCAAACTATATCTAGTATTTCCTCTGATATTCCTTTACCAGAGTCTTCGATTTCAATAAGAATTTCCTCCCCATTATCGAAAATAAGAACACGTACCACACGTTCTTCTTCTGGGAAGCACTCTACTGCTTCAAATCCATTCGTCACTAAATTCCCAATAATAGAAACAAAAAGATGCTTTTGCAAATGTTTTGGTAACTTATCTATGTAACTATCTTCATCTAAAATAAATCGTACTTTTAATTCCTTTGCTCTGTTTAAAAAACCAATGACGATCCCCCCAAGGAATGGATCCTGCAAACGTTTTGTCATAAATTGAATTAGTGACTGGTGCTCAGCAGTTTCATCATGAATTAAACTTAGTGCCTCATCATATGAATTCAACTGTAATAGACCCGAAATAGTATATAAAAAATTATTATATTCATGTGTTTGAGAACGCAATGCTTCTGTGTACTGTTTTACTTGTGATAATTCTTCGACTAGACGGTCAATATCTGACTGAAGACGAAAACTAGATACTGCTCCTACAATTTCGTCTCCTACTCGAATGGGAATACGATTGACAATCGCTTTTTTCCCGCGAACCTCCATAGGTCGATCTAACTGTCCTTCACCAGATTTCATAACTTGAGGAAGATTCGTATTCGGAATAACTTCCCAAATGTTTCGACCAATTAATTTTGTATCTACAGGTAATGATAATATTTCATGTGCTGCTAAATTCACCATAGTAATTACGCCATTTGCATCTACCATAATTATTCCTTCTCGGACGGATTCAATCAATGCATTACGTTCCGTAAATAAGCTCGCAATTTCCGTTGGCTCTAGATCAAATAATTCTTTCTTTATACTGCGTGATATCATACTAGAACCCATGATTCCTATTAATATAGCAATTACTACGATATAAGCGATATTATCCACATACTGCATAAAAATGTTCACCATATTATCTTTTAAAAATCCGACAGAGATGATTCCTATGATTTCACCATTTCCATCCATGACAGGAGCTTTTCCTCTTATCGCAGTACCAAGTGTCCCAGTCGCTTCTGATATATAGGATTTACCGTATATAAGCGCTTGTTCATTATCATCCCCAACCATTTTTTGACCAATTCTCTCCACTATTGGATGTGTGTAGCGTATCCCTTCTTTATTTCCAATAACTACGTATTCTGCACCTGTACTCTCTCGAATACTCGTTGCAATTGGTTGTAAAATTACGGTTGGATCTTGTGCATGAAATCCAGCTATAATATCCGGCCTTTCTGCTGTGGTAATCGCGATGCTAAGTGCCCTTTCCCCAATTTGCCGTTCAATAGCATGTGAAATAATAAAATAAAAAGATATACCAATTACAATTGCCACAAGTGAAACAAAAACCGCTCCAAATCTAAATATACGTGCTTGTAATGTCTTCTTTTTCATATTACCCCCACAAAACTTTTGATATAAAAATTACAATTGTTACCGTAATACAGCTAACAATCGTTGAAAATAAAACAATTTGTGCTGCTAAATTTGGCTCTACATCATATTCCAGTGCAAGCGTTGAGCTATTACGAGAAGTCGGGAATGCGCTAGCGATAAATAAGGATTGCGCTACTACCCCATCAATGTTCATTAGTAGTATTAAACTAAGTGCAAGTGCTGGACTTAAGATTAATCTTCCAACCGTGCTTGTTAAAATGACCTTATTAAATATCGTTTTAATATCAAGTTGAGCTAACTGTGCACCTAAAGTAATCAGCGCAATCGAAATAAACGCATTCGCCAAGTAATCGATAGGTATACGTAAAAAAATAGGAATACCAAAATTCCAGAAATTCATTACTGCTCCAAGCATTAATGCATGAACAATTGGCATTCGAATTAAGCTACGCAAAATATCCAATCCGGACTTTGTGGAAGAAATTAGATTATATAACCCATATGTATACGTTATTATATTTTGGAAAATCACTATAATTATTTGAATGGAAATACCAAGAGGATTGGCAGAGAAGAGCATCTGACTGACTGGAATCCCATAATTACCTGAGTTAATCAGCACAATACTATTCTTATAGATAGCAGATTGATTTCTATTTAACTTAAGTAATTTACTAACAATCGAACTTAATATCATCAAACAAATACTGAAAACTATTAAGTAGAATACAATCTCACCTAATATATCTCCATTCACCTTTGTTTCATAAATATTAATAAAAACTGCTGCTGGCATTAAACAGTATGTGATTAAATTCGACAACGCCTTCAAATTAAATTGAAACTTTAACTGAAGAGCTGCTCCTATTCCAAGCATGATTAGAATTGGTGCAACTACCTGAAAAAAAACCATACCTAAATAAACCATCCGAGTTACTCCTTTCCAACATATCCAAACATATTATCGCACTGTTTGTAATTTTCTGCTATAAGCAAAAGATCTTATTACAGGTGCCAGGCACTCGTAATATTTTGTCCATAAAATGGTTGTAAAAGACAGAATACACTGTAACGCGACAAAACCATCCAACCGATTATTTTACTGCAGTGAAAAGCATTATTCTATACTCCAG
This sequence comes from Psychrobacillus sp. NPDC058041, assembly GCF_042885655.1. Classification (NCBI taxonomy): domain Bacteria; kingdom Bacillati; phylum Bacillota; class Bacilli; order Caryophanales; family Bacillaceae; genus Psychrobacillus; species Psychrobacillus sp. NPDC058041. The sequence continues at coordinate 14,156 of NZ_JBHVRO010000008.1, read as the reverse complement.
CAAGTGACCTCATGTTTTTGACAAGTCACTCCCAATCGGATGGGTTCCTTTAAATTTGATAAGCTTTTTAATAGCCATTGCTTTTTTTATAGTGTTCTATGTAGTATTTTGGACTTCGTTCTATCTATATTTTAGAAAACAAGCGAAGAAGTTGAATGAAGATCTTGATTTGCTATAAACATAAAATGAGCTCCTAACAATTTGTTAGGAGCTTTTTTCGAATAATTATTCTCGACTAAGAGGCACATATCCGGTCTTTTCAACCAATTCTTGTCCTTGCGGAGACAAAATCCATTGGATTAGGTTCTCCACATTTGGATTTTCTGTTCCTGCTGTCACTATGGATAGTTCTGATACAAGTGGATACGCACCAGATTGAATTGTTTCTTTTGTTGGTGGAACTCCATCTATTTCTAATAGTTTTATTTGGTTGTTATTCTCCATTTTTGTGGAATCGAATCGAAATGTATAGCCAATAGCATTTTTATAGTTTTTGTAGGCACTATATTTTTTGTACTTTTTATACTGAGATACCTCATTAATAATGCCAGTTACAAAATCCTTCGAAGGTCGTTCCATAATCGGCATATCTTCCATTATTTTCTCTAATGCGGACTGGCTTCCATTATCCATAGGTCGATGGAAGGCACGAATCGGATCGTTACCCCCTCCAACTTCTTGCCAGTTGGTCAGCTTGCCTGCATAGATATCTTTTATTTGCTCCATTGTCAATCCATTAATCTCATTGTTCTGATTGACAAAAAAGACAAACGCTTCTCGACCAATCGGGGTTATTTTCAGTTCAACTCCCCATTGTTTTGCAAAAGAAAGTTGCGATTTGGATGGCGTTGCTACAAAAATCATCTCAGCATTTCCAAAGATTAAATTGTAATACGCATCAGGCGTTGTATTGACCATCACTTCACTATCAAACGGATCATAGTCTCTTTTTGGATATGTCGCCTGAACGAATGCAGAGTACAAAGGATATAGTGCTGTTGCTCCGTCCATTCTCGGCAAACCCTTTTTCAGTTGAAGGGTTGAATTATCTTCTAACCGGGCGGCATCACTTGAATCTGTAAATGGTTGGTACTCGTAAATATTCACTGCAGCATTTATCGAAGGTTTCCAGTTCATATATACATACTGTATTGGTGAAATTGCACTAACTAAAATAGCTGTCGCTGTAATACCGGTGTAAACTATCTTGCGCTTCTTCGTCTTGAAAAAACGAAAAAGGTTTAACACATAAAGCACATATAACACAACTACTATTGTAAGAATTAGAGCCAAATACTGGGTCTTAAAAGTTAACGGCACCATAAATAGAAACACGATAGTAAAGAAATAAATTCCAAAAAGAACGAAAACTGCATATAAAACGGGTGCAATAAGCGTCTCTTTCTCCACCAAAATCTCCCCCTATTTGGATATTCTACAAATAAGTTGGAAGTCCTTTTATATTTCATTAAGAAGAGCTCCCAACTTTCCGTTAGGAGCTCTTCTTGTTTCATTGATTAATATACAACTCGAATAAATCTGCAAAGTCCTTTTTTACGTACTTATGTTTTTGGTCCAACATCCAATCTGTCGCGAATCGTGTAATATCTTCAAATGAGCCAGCTGGAGTTACTTCACGACTTTCGATTTTGCCAATGGACTGTGCAGCATAGTTTAAGCTGTTTTGAGCAATTTCGTATTTCTTTGCATTTTCTTTCATTTCCATAGAAATGGCGTGAATTACTTTGTATAAATCTTTTATTTCCGTTGCGAATCTTTTATGAATATCGATTGATAACGGAACGTTGCCTATTGTGAATTTGATTTCAACGTCTAGATCAATTGTTCCTGCGGTCTCAAGTGCAACTTCTGTAATTGGATGATAAACATAATCGTATCTTCTAAGCATTCTTTTCTTGCTAATTGCGTTTTTACCATCTACATGGATAAGCGCTTTATTTGTGAAGCAATACTCGTCTGCTTTTGTTTTGATAAGAAAATAGATGACTTCCCCTATTTCGTGCATAACAAAATCGTCTGCCTCTGTTTTGTCAAAGTCTGATTTTGGTACTACAACTCCGATATCTGATAATCCTAATGCATCTGAAGCTAATTTTTTTAGCATTCGCTGCTCCTCCTCTTTTCACTCATATTTTAAGATTATCATAGTTTACTCTAATTTTTTTAGGGAAATGATTACTATAGAAGTTATTTATTATTTCAAAATAATATTGCCTTTGTCTTTTATTTGTCGTTTAATTATCTAGTTCTAAAATAATATAAAAGGAATGTGATAAATGAAGAAGTTTATAACCAGCCTCACTATGACTATGCTAGTCGGAATGTCGTTAGTGGCGTGTACTCCAAAAGAAGAATCTACAAATGTGAATAAAGAAAATACCCAAGATGAAAAAGTCATTTCTGTTGAGGATGCAAACAGCAATTATCTTTCTGCAGTAGACGTGGACTATGCTTATAATTTCACTAAAAGTCTAGAAGAATTTAAATCAAATGAAAAACTAGGTTATCGTACTGCTGGATCTCAAGCAGAGTTGAAAACTGGCGAAAAAATTGGAAATGAAATGAAGAAAATCGGACTTTCTGAAGTTACGAAAGATGAGTTCAAAGTGGACACATGGGAATTCGAAAAAGCCGATTTAACTTTTACAGATGAAAACGGCAAAGAACACCTTGCAGTTTTAGGTGGATACCAAGTTAATTTCGATACAATCGGAGTGAAGGAACTCGATTTAGTCTATGCTGGAAAAGGAACAGCAGAAGATCTTGCTGGATTGGATGTTAAAGGCAAGCTGGTTTTAATCGATATTAACCAACGCGAAGAATGGTGGATTAACTACCCAGCGTATCAAGCACATTTAAAAGGGGCAGCTGCTGTAATCGCTGTTCAAGAAGCTGGGTATGCAGAAGTTGACCCAGATGCATTAAATGCACAAGATATTTGTGGACCAGACGATGCACCTGCATTTTCAATGTCCCAAACGGACGCAAATAGTTTAAAGAAAGCACTTGAAGCTAGTAAAAATAAGCTTTCAGTGAAGTTCGATGCAAAATCTACCGTGAAATTGGATGGCAAATCGTATAACTACTACGGTAAAATTATCGGGAAAGACCCAGAATCATATATCATCTTATCAGCGCATTACGATTCCTATTTTTCTGGATTCGAAGATGATAACGCAGCAATTGGGTTATTGATGGGAGTTGCAAAAGGATTAGTCGATAGCGGTTACCAACCAGAAAAAACGATTATTTTCAATGCACTTGCTGCTGAAGAATGGGGTATATCAAACTCTCGTTATGACTGGTCAACTGGCGCATACAACCAAATTTTCAAGGTTCATCCTGAATGGGTTGGAAAAGCCTTTGCTAATATGAACTTCGAGCTTCCTGCATATGAACATACAACACAAGATGAAATTCGTTCCGTTTATGAGTTAAACAATTATTTAACTCAGTTTGCAAAGACAGTACCAAGCGTTGATGGAGTTTATAAAGATGGGATTTCGATCGTTTCTCCACTACGTACTTGGTCAGATGACTTCTCATTTGGTATCGCTGGCGTTCCTGCGCTTCGTAATGATTTCCAAGATAGCGAGTTTATGCACTCTCATTATCATTCACAATTTGATAATGAAGGACCTTATAATATGAATGCATATAAGTTCCATTTAAATTTATATGGCTTACTTGCAATGCATTATGATGAAACTGCTGTCGTTCCACTTGATTTCACCACTCGTTTAAATGCATTGAAAGAAGACATTAATGCAGATATATTTAAACAAGCTGGCGTGTCATCGGACAAACTAGTTAGTGATATTGATAGCGCAATTGCAACTGCTGAAGAAGTAAATGCAAAAGTTACGAAAGTGAATGAAGATTACTTAGCTGCTCTAACTGAAGGCAATGCTGAGACAGCTAAAAAGGTATATAATGAAAGTCGTGAGTTGAACAGTGGATTACTTGCTGCATTTAAATATGCTGAAGATCAATTTGTCCGTTTAACTTGGGAAGACGAACCAATTTTCCCTCATGAACATGCACAAAATAACATAGATAACTTATCGTTATCAATAAATGCATTGGTAAAAGGCGATATCGCTACCCCACTAGACGATTACTTATGGAAAATTGATAACAATTGGTACGCATTTTACTTCGATAAAGAAGTATACAACTATTTTACAGACTATGTTCTAAAAGCTCCAAAAGAAAAACTTATGTGGGGCTCAGGAAGAATTATGGGACACGAAGATTTATTTGACACGATTAATTCGTTAAAAGAAAAAAGAGAACAAACTGGTGTTGATATTTCATCTGAGATTCAAACTTTAAATAGCGCATTAGAAAGACAAAAAGAACTGTTGAAAACGACGATTGCCGAGGAAGTAGCAAGTGTGAACAAGCTTGGCGAGATGCTAGATGAATTAAAATAATTAAAAACATAAAGAGCTGTCCTAAGTGTCATTTTGACCTTGGGACAGCTTTTTGTTGATTAGAATTCTCATTATTTCAAAGAGCATTAATTTCAGTACATTTTCAGATTCTATTAGACTTAGATTAAACCCCTAATTAGTTTAATTGTCTTAGGATAGATCCTTCTAAGAATGATTGAATGTTTTCTACTGTTTCACTGTAATACGTGCTATAGTTTCGTTCGCTCACATAACCAAGATGTGGTGTTGCAAGCATATTCGGAAGCATGCGGAAAGGATGACTTTCCGGAAGTGGCTCCATTTCGAACACATCAATCCCTGCTCCAGCAATCCAATTTTCGCGAAGTGCTTCTATTAGGGCTTCTTGGTCGATAATAGCTGCACGCGATGTATTAATCAGATATGCTGAAGGTTTCATATGCTTCAATTCATTTGTACTAATTAATCCTCTAGTTCTGTCACTTAGTACAAGATGAATGGAAACAAAATCGCTCGTTTCGAGTAATTCTTCTTTAGATGATGCTAGTTGAACTCCAAATTTATCGGTTTGTTCTTTCGTTAAATTTTGACTCCATGCAACTACTTCCATACCAAATGCCTTAGCAATCACTGCCATTCTACTTCCTATTTTACCAAGACCTACTAGACCAAGACGTTTGCCATTTAAATCAGTCCCTATAGTACTTTGCCAAGGTCCATTGTTTCGAAGCTCATTGTTTTCTTTTGTAATCTTGCGAGCGACATTTAATAATAACGCCCAGGTTAGCTCTGTTGGTGGCTCTGACATACTCGCAGTTCCACAAACAATTACTCCATATTTTTTCGCAGCAATAAGATCAATCGACGCATTTCTCATGCCAGAGGTTACGAGTAATTTAAGTTTTGGGAGTCTCTCAAAAAGAGATGCAGTAAAGGGAGTTCGTTCACGCATAATGACTATAATTTCAAAATCGCTAAGTAACTCGATCAATTGATCCTCACTTTCAATATGATTGCAAAAAGTTTGCACTTGAACCTTATCAAGTATAGGGGACCAATCAGCCATTTTAAGTGCTGCATTTTGATAATCATCTAGTATTGCACAACGAATTTTCATCTTCTATTCTCTCCCAGCGTATTATTTCAAATAATCTACCACAATTTGAACGATTAATAGAACAGTTACTATTCTAAGAAGTGGCTTCACTTGTTCTGATTTTAATTTGCGAGCTAGTCTCACCCCAAGTTGTGCGCCTATGATGGCTCCAAGCATTAGAGCGATAGTAAGTGGCCAAATGATTTTACCGGTAGAAATATACGTAATGGAAGCACCAAAACAACTGGCAAAAACACCGATTCTTGCTAAACCAACTGCTCGAATATATGCGATTTTTTGACTCGCATATAAGTAGAGCGCCAACGTGCTGCTCCCCGGTCCAAACATTCCGTCGTACATACCGATTCCAAGTAGTGCGGGTACCATTTTTTTATTTAAACGAAACGACCCAGTTCCTTCAAAGTTCCCTTTTCCCATAAAGGATGTGATAAATGCGAAGCTTAGTAATACTATAGCGATTATAGTTAACGTATTTCCGCTTAGGAAAGAGGCAACTAGCCCCCCTAAAACGCCCCCCCCCAAGCAAAATGATAGCACAGACAGTGCCTCTTTAACGGAGATTTCTTTCTGTTTAAAAATAACGAGGAAGCTAGATAGCGAGCTAACTGTATTGGATACTTTGTTTGCACCAATTGCTGAATGCACGGGTAGCCCCATAAGTAGCATCGTTGGTAAGCTAATGAGTCCCCCACCTCCGACTAGGGTGCCAACAACATTGCCTACAACTCCAACAATAAAAAAGAGGATGAATTCCATAATAAAGCCTTCTTTCCATTCTTTCTGATGTAATTTAGCATAACTCTCAATTAATGATAAGTAAATTCAATAGTATTTATCGTTTTACATTTGAAAAACTTATTAACACTAGAAGGAGAAACAACAAAGAAACGGGAAGTACTAGTATAGGAGGGATTCAGTTGAAAAGATTATTACTCTTTGCATTTGTATTAATCGGGTGTTCAGATGAAAAAATACCTACTGAAAAAATTGCACCAAATTTAGATACTCCATGGTCCATAAATAAATATAAAAATACTTTCTATATATCCGAACGAGTGGGAACGATTGCGGAAGTCACAAATAGTGGGAAGGTTATGCACAAAGAAGTGAAGCTTTCTAATGATTTGTCAGATGCTTCAGAAGCGGGTCTACTCGGTTTTGTATTGAAGAATGATTTTGGAGAATCACGTGAGGCATTCGCTTACTACACATACGATCAGAACGGAGATTCTTTCAATCGAGTAGTAACAATTAGACAAGAAAACGATATTTGGAAGGAAATTGCTATTCATCTAGATAGTATACCTACAGGTAATATTCATCACGGGGGCAGGCTAAAAATTGGACCGGATGGATACTTATATGTCACCATTGGTGATGCAGGAAATCCCTCTAATGCACAAGATGCAAAATTGCTCAACGGGAAGATATTACGAATGAAGAAAGATAGAACATTCGAAATCTATACTACTGGTCATCGTAATCCACAAGGACTCGCTTGGGATGAGGATGGAACACTTTACGAAGCTGAACATGGACAATCTGCAAATGATGAAATTAATCGAATAGAACAAGGTAAAAACTATGGCTACCCAATTATCCAAGGGACTGAAACAAAAGATGGATTGGAATCACCTATTATTACTTCCGGTTATAGAGATACATGGGCTCCATCAGGTATTACATTTCACAAGGGAAAGTTATATGTGGCTTCCCTTCGTGGTGAAGCGGTCAAAGTAATGAATGTATCAACTGGAGATGTAGAGCGTTCCATTACTGGGTTTGGACGTGTACGCGATGTATTCTCTGACGGAGAATACATCTACTTCGTTACGAATAACACAGATGGACGAGGATCACCTAATAACGGTGATGATGTACTTTATCGCTTGAAAGAGTGACTTGCTATAACTTCAAGCACATCGCGATTTGCACACCTGATCTTCCATTGAACCGCTTACCTTCATCGATAAATCCTGCCCTCAGATAAACTGATTGCGCTGCCTTATTAGCTTCGTTAACACCGAGTACAATCTGGCTGACATGAGGAAAATTTTCGTTTGAATATTCACGTAGTAGACCCATCGATTTTTTTGCAATTCCATTCCCTTGATAAGACGGGTGAACAGAATAACCTCTCAGTAAAATGCTCTCTTGTTTATCCGTGTAATTGAATTTATCTTCGCCCGAATCGAGCACGAAAAAGCCAACAACAATTCCATTTTCTAATATAACAATTGGTGAATAAGTAGACGTGTTTTCACTACGATCCAATAGTTCAAGTGGATGTGCTGTGAAGGATAAGTGCTCCTCTGAAAGTGGATAATTCTCTAAAGCCGCTTGATATTTCATTTCATATGGTGCAAGGGTAATCATAAATACTCCCCTTTTTCTATTTTTTATTAGCATAACATAAAAATTTCTACGAGAGTTTGCTAAACTTTTATTGGAGGTGTTGGTACAATGGAAATTACTATTATTGGAGGGGGAATTGGTGGTCTTTGCGCCGCGGTTACTTTGCAAAAACAAGGATTCTCCGTACAAGTATACGAGTCATCCTCCTTCTTTCAACCGGTCGGTGCAGGTATTGGAATTGGGTCGAACGCAATGCAAGCTTTAATAGAAATTGGTGTTGGTGAAAAAGTCTTTGCAAATGGTAATGTCCTACATACTCAAGTTTTCCTAAACGCAAAAGGTGAAACGTTAAATACTATCAATTTCAGTGTTTTAAAAGAACAATTTGGTCAAGAAAATATTACAATTCATCGAGCAGATTTACATCGCACTTTTCTAGATGTCTTAGAACCAAATACAATTCAGTACAATAAAAAATGTGTATATGTCGATCAAAATGAAGAACGAGTAACTGCTTATTTTGAAGATGGAACCGAAGTGACTTCTGACTTGCTTATCGCTGCCGATGGAATTCACTCCACTATACGAAAAAAACTAATACCAGACTCAGAACCACGCTACGCTGGATATACATGCTGGCGAGGAATCACGGAAAATAAAGGGCGAGTTGATGAGTTTACATCGACAGAGTTATGGTCTCCCGCCGGTCGTTTCGGAATGGCACCGATGAAAAATGGAAAAGTTTATTGGTTTGCTTGTATCAACGCAAGAGAAAAAGACCCTCTTTATCAAACTCTCGAACAACACGAAATCGCCAATCTATTTACACATTTCCCTAAAGTCGTTCCAGAAATAATTAGCGATACACAAGTTGACCATATTCTACACCATGATATTTCGGATATCAAAGCCCTTCGACAATTTGTTTATGGAAGAGTTGTTTTACTTGGAGATGCAGCCCATGCAACTACACCAAATATGGGACAAGGAGCCGGGCAAGCAATTGAAGATGCCATTGTCCTTGGAAATGGCTTCAAACAATTTGAATGCCTGGGACAAGCATTAGCCTTTTACGAGGAAAAGCGAGTAGCACGCACTGCAAAAGTGATTAAGTTATCTCGGCAAATTGGAGCAGTAGCACAACTGCATTCTCACGCACTCGCTAATACTCGCGATTTTTTATTCCCATTCATCCCTTCCAAGCTACTTTTGCGAAGACTGAAATTTTTGTTTGATGTGAAAATGAAGTAAAGTGCCTTCTTAGGAAGGCACTTTTTTCTTAGTATATCTGGAATCCCATTTCATCCACTACGTTGATATGCTTAGGTACTTTCAAATAAATATAAGTATCGCCAGACGCTCTCCCGTATTCATACCTCTGAAAAAGGCCATCTATTGAAAGAACCGCTAATTGATTCGAAAATCTATAAAATCTAAGTTCTTTTTCAGCTGGCTCTTGAATAATGAGTTTATCTCCTTCCAATTCTATTTTGGATAATTGTATTTTCTCTTTAAAGTCAATCCCATACATAGTTAAATTCGTACGATACACTTTCCCTTCAACTAGCTGCTTTTTTGAATCTGTCCAATCTACATATACTTTTGCTGTTGGATGATCAGAACTTGGAGAAACTATATGAAGTGTATCCCCACTTAATTCCTGGGATATTTCCTCTTCTAAAAACTTCGAATCTAATTTGTTTACTTCATTGTTTCTAAATGCTTGATTAAATGTTAGATTTTCATTTTCAAGCTTTTGAAACTCTTTTTGAGTAATCACTTCATCACCATTAAACGGAATAAACTCATAAACTACTACTGCTAATAAAAGAATGCTAACATAAGTAATAATAATCCATTTACTACCTTTTTTATTCCAAGCGATATGCTTTAAGCCACCCCTTACTCCTTTGAGGATTAGCATATTGATGACTAGTACAATAATAATAGAAATTAATAAAATCACAAAAGTACTCATTTTCTAACCCCCAATCGATTAGAACATACTATAGCAAGAGCAAAGAAAATAAATGGTATACAAATTAATTTAACAATCAAAAATAAATTATTTACAAAGATGTATTGAATAACCGTTTGACCAAACCTTGTAATCGGTATTGCTAATAAGAAAATAGGTATAAAGAAGATAAACACTTTACTAATCTGAACAAGCATTCCCCCTAAGTAACCTCCCGCTGCGATAGTTAAAATTAGGAGCATGATCACTATAATATTTTGAATGGATTGAAGAGGATCATCGAAAATACCTGGACTTTTCATATAATCGACTTTGTTCAAAAGCAGAAGAATAACTCGTAATAAATAGTTGCTTAAAAAGGTCGTTATTGCAGCAAAAATACTCATCAAGCAAATAATAATGATGTTTGCTAAATTACTGCTCAACCGAGTTGCTACAAAGGAAAAATCATCGTATCGATATGCTTTTGTGGTAATTAAATATCCAACAAAAAGTGCCCATACCGCAACAAAAGCAAAAACAATATCATTTGAAAGCAAAGTTACTTGGATACTCGTATTATTAATACTACTTCCCATCGAACTACTTCCATTCATTGAAAAGAAGAGCCCCACAAGTTGTATCAAAATAAGTGATACAACGGCACCTGTGTATGCTTTCATCTTAAAACTCACTTGAGCTTTAATCACATCTCCTAGTGTACTATTACTTAAAAACATCATCGATTCCTCCTTTCGTTTCGCTCGTAACATACATACAAACATCGCTCGCTGATACTGGTTGGATAGTTATACTATCCACACGTACTTTTTCAGGCGGCTTCTCATTTCTAACAACAACATAATGAAGATGACCATCCAAATACTTCGTATGAAGAACTTCCATTTGCTCGGTCAGCTTCACTACTAAATCAGTTGGCCCTTGAATAGCAACAGCGTATTCTTTCACTTCATCTAGAGATTTATGAAATACAACCTTCCCTTTATGCATGAGTAAAATATCTTCTAGCAAATGCTCCATTTCCGATAAATGGTGGCTAGAAATTATAATAGAACGAGGGTACGCTATATATTCTTTTAGTATTGCTCTGTAAAAATCTGTTCGTACTGCTTCATCCATTCCATTAGTCGGTTCATCAAACATCGTTAGCTCACATCGTGTTGCTAATCCAAAAATCATATTAAACGTAGCCATAGTACCTTTCGATAATTTAGAATGCTGTTGTTTTGGATTCAACCTAAAATAGTGAAATAAATTAGAAGCTAGATCCGCATTCCATCTTTTATAAAATTTAGGTGCAACTTCTAATATTTCAGCTAGTGTTAATGAATCTGGAAAGCTCATTTGGTCGTCTACTAAAATACTGTTCGCAGATACACACAAATTATTGAATGGATTGCTAGTGAATACTTTAACCTCACCTGAACTTTCTTTGATAAAACCTGCTAATATTTTTAGTAAAGTGGTTTTTCCAGCACCATTACGTCCTATCAACCCAGTAATTTTATGATCTTTTAATTGAAATGATATATTTTCAAGTGCATTCATTCGCTTATAACGTTTTTTGAGATTTTGACATTCAATAACTGTCACTTTTCTTTCCTCCCCACATTTTTTATTAGATCTATGAGTTCTTCTTCTGTTACAGAAAGCCTACTCGCTTCCAATACAAGCTCCTTAACCATATGTGTTAACGTCTCTGTCCGTCTCTTTTGCAAGATTCTTGTTTTCGCATTGGTTTTAACAAACATTCCTAGACCTCTTTTTTTATACAGAATTTGCTCTTCCAAGAGTATCGTCAAGCCTTTAGCTGCTGTAGCTGGATTAATATTAAAAAGATCCGCTAATTGATATTGGGAATGCACTTTCTCATCGTCTAGAAATCGATCAGCAATTATTTCATTCTCAATCCATTCGGAAATTTGGATATAGATAGGCTTCGTACTATCTGCATTTAGATTCAATTTCTTCATCTCTCTTTCATACAAGTTAGTACATTAGTGTTGTAATGTAGTATATAATAAATATGTGGAAATGTCTAACAATTAAAACCAATTGATAATGAATTTATTGTTGTACTAGAGAGGATTCTGAACAAGAATATAGAATTAAATATAAGAGAGATGGAGGTTATTATTATGAAATTAGGTCAAGTTGCAGTAAATGTAGAAAATGTAAAACGAGCTGTAGTGTTCTATAAAGATGTAATCGGATTACCTTTATTATTTGAAATGGATGGTTTAGCATTCTTTCAATGTGAAGATACAAGATTATTATTAAGTAGACCTGAAACAGCAGAATTCGACCACAAAAGCTCTGTGTTATATTTTAAAGTGGATGATTTGCATAAAGAGGTTGGACGAATGAAAGAATCAGGCGCAGTATTCATTGACGAACCACATATGGTTGCAAAGATGGGTGACACCGAAACTTGGATGTCTTTCTTCAATGACACAGAAGGCAACACTCATGCATTAATGAGTGAAATATGATGCAGTAGCCCCTCTCTGGAGGGGTTTTTTGCATTTATGTCCGGATAGATTGGTTTTCTGACCGGATAGAAAAAAATGTGACCGGATAAATAATTTTATGTCCGGATAATCTCTTTTCTGTCCATATAGAAATTTTTATGACCGGATAGCATTTTTTTTAGTTACTTCCTTCACCTACAATTAGGTGAGCACAGACGAGTAACACCGAAACATGGATGGCTTGCTTTAAAGACACAAGTAGCCCCTCCTTAGAGTGGCCATTTTGCATTTGTGTCCGGATAGATTGGTTTTCTGACCGGATAGAAAAAAATGTGACCGGATAAATAGATTTATGACCGGATAATCTCTTTTCTGTCCATATAGAAATTTTTATGACCGGATAGCATTTTTTCACTCATTTTATATTTAGTTGCTTTCCCTTCTCCCACAATGGTTAACCCCATACTCTGTAATATTCTTGTGACAGTTTGATGCTGTTGAATATGCAAAAATCTGCGGCATTCACTATTTGATAATTGGTCACCAATGAGCATAAACCACTCTTTAACAGAATTAATATGTGCATCTAAATCTTTATAACTACACCCCGGACATAACCAAGTTCTCTTAATACGTATCATTCCATATCTACTACAATTCCCACACTGAACCCCAGTGATCAAATCAGTTGGATCTATTCCCCATTTTGGGCACATTGGATATGGAAAATATGTTTGATTGTCCTGTACAATTTGCTCAGCCAAATAGTCCATTTGAGCAACAGATAAATAATCTTTATGTGTTTTTAAGTTCCTTAGTAAAACAGGAATACTCGATGCGTAAATAACTTCTGTATGATTTGGAGGTTTAACTATTTTAGATTTAGTACTACTAAATACTATAACTCCTCTAACAGGTATACGTATTCCTCTTTCTTTTAACCATTCTTGCAATAAATACATATTGCGATCTACTTGCACTTCAGGACTCTCAAATGTATCTTCCTGACTATTCTGTAATTTTCGCGTTAAACAGGGAGGATCATTTTCAAAACTCAACTCTCCCACAATATTCTTACACTCTAAAATCACTGCACAATAGGGACTTATAAACAAAGTATCTAACTGAAACTTTCCATTTGAGATTAAACTCACATCATGTAATACTCTGTAGTTAAAGGGAAATTGGTATTTTTCAAATATAGCTTCTACAACTGTTTCTCCAATAATTCCAGCTTTTGTTGATAACATCTTGGAATTAATCACTGTCTTCATTGAATGCTCGTTTGGTAAGCGATGATAGAGCATATGCAATCCTACATAATTGGCTGAACTCCTCTTGATAATCAAAACGTCACCCCTTTTCTGCATAATAACCATACATATTAAGATAGTAAATTGAACTAGAATGTAGACAATTTCATTTTGCTAATTAAAAGTGACTAGAAATTAATTTATAAGAATAAGTTATACGCCAAAACCTAATTTTAAATTATTTGCTTCTTTATCTCTTAATGTCGGTATATGTAATTATTTCCCGGGTAATGTCGTATCAAGCCAAGTACTTTTATATCCACAAAATTAAACCTAACTTACTAAGTAAGTAAGTAATCCAATTGGTAACCATTTGATCTCTGTTCAAGATGATTTAAAAATTTATACATAAAAAAAAGCCGTCATCGATTACTCGATAACGACTTTTTACAGTGCCTAGCGACGTCCTACTCTCACAGGGGGAAACCCCCAACTACCATCGGCGATGAAGAGCTTAACTTCCGTGTTCGGTATGGGAACGGGTGT